>CAZQES010000161.1:0-8569 GCA_964591425.1 uncultured Anaerolinea sp. | reverse complement strand
GTCCGTTCGCGCGCTGCGCTGGCGTTGGGCAAAATCGGTAACGCGGACGCCATTCAACCTCTGCTCATCGCGCTGAAAGACAAAGAAGCGGAAGTGCGCAGCGCGGCGTGCCTCGCACTGGGAGTGTTCAAAGATCCCTCCACGTTCGAGAGTCTGGCAGATATCCTGCTGGACGACCCGGTGATCGAGGTCCGTCAAGCCGCGGCGAAAGCGTTGGGTAACACTTCACATCCAAATGCAATTCCATATTTGATGGAGGCGTTGCGCGATTCGTTTTGGTGGTACGAGCGCGAATCTGGAGCGGACGAGCTTTTGCGGGCGATCGAGAAATTGGGAAACACGGCGGTTGAACCGCTTCTCGAAGCCTTGCAGGATAAGGAAGGGGCGGTCCGCAAGTTTGCCGCGCTCCTTCTGGGTCGCATTGGCGATGTACGTGCAATCGAATCACTTGCCATGGCACAATACGATATGCATCACGAGGTAGGTAACGCGTCGGCAGAGGCATTGGCTCAGTTCGGCGCGCCAGCCATCCCTTTGTTGATGGAAGCGTTATCCCATCCTGAATCGTGGATTCGAATCCACGCCATCCGCGCGTTGGGGAAAATCGACGATCCGCAGGTCACTTCGGTTCTGGTGCAATTACTGGATGGCTCTCAACGTGAGGTCAAGAAAGAAGTGATCGAGGTGTTGGGCAAGCGAAGCGACCGGACGGCGCTGAACGCATTGCAAAACATCGCTCACGATCGCAAGGATCGAGAACTGGCAATACTGGCAAAAAAAGCCGTGGAAAATTTTCGGTAATTGAAAAGGAGACATCATGCAACGAATTCATCTTTTGCTCGGTATTCAATCCCTGCTCGCGATTTTTGTTTCGTTCAACCGCCTCACGGACTGGTTCACCGGTTACGTCCTGCCGAACGAATTCCTCCGCTGGGTGGATTTGAACAACATCCTCATCGCGCTGTTCAGTCTGGTGACCGGGTATTTACTGAAGAAGACTCTCGAATACAACTCCCCCGCCCGCGAGGGACGCGCCCACACGGCTTGGAATCTGATATTCATTGTCGGCATTTATCTCACCGCTGTGAGCTACGGCATCCATGAAGTGACGAATTACCTCCACGTCCGTTTCTGCCTGGACGACCCGAACAGCGACCTGTGCCGCATCATCATTTTCAACGACGACGAGTTCAGTCACTGGCTGTTCTTTGCAGGGTTCACTATGGTCAACGCGGCGATCCTGTTCTTGCAGAATATCTTTCCGCTTCAAGGAGATGTCAAGGGCGGGGATGTCACCCTACTGCTATTGAACTCCCTATTTTTAGGTTTGGGCGTTATGGCAAACCTCGGCTTTGAAGAGATCGGTTTCGATCTGTACATCGTCGCGCTGCTTGCGATTGTTGCCGCATTCTTGCTGTGGAGGCGCGGCAAACAACCCATGTTCATCTACTACACGTCCGCGTACTGGCTTGGGCTGGTCGGCAGTCTGCTCGCGCAGATTCTTCGCTAGATTTCAAAAGGCGAAGCCATGTCAACCGACACTATTCTCACGAATGCAACAGATCATGAACTGGGTCTGGCAGTCTTTCAAAATTTTTATACCTTGTTCCGCGCGATGGCGCGAGAATTAGGCGGCGAACTTTCAGAAGGCAATGGTCTGTCGCGTCATCATTCGTTCCCCGCAAATCCGATGTTCAAGGGAGTTTGGTCAACGCGTCTTTCAGCGGAGCATGTGGATAAGACTATTGAAGATACGATCGTTTGGTTCAAAGAACGCAACGCCCCTTATTTCTTTTGGTGGACGGGACCAGAAACGACTCCCTCCGACCTCCCACAACGCCTCCAAGCACACGGGCTGATCGACATGGCTGAACAGCAAAAGGAACTCGCGGCAGGAATCAAACAGACTGAACTCGGCGCGCCGTGCATGATCGCGGAACTGAGCAAGATGAACGAAACCGTGCTTGCAAAAACACCTCGAGGATTTGAAATCAGAGAGATCTCAAATGAAACTGAACTCTATGACTTCAAAAAAGTTTTCGTGGAAACGTACGCGATTCCTGAATGGGCGGGGCAGGCGTGGGTGGATGCTAGCCTGAAGATCGGCATCGGAAAAACTCCATGGAGAATGTTCGTGGGATATTTAGACGGAAGCCCGGTTGCGACCAACATGCTCTTCAACGGCGCAGGTGCTGCGAGCGTGTACGCCGTAGCGACGCTTCCCTTCGCGCAGGGGAAAGGCATCGGCGCGGCGATCACGCTTAAACCGCTGCTCGATGCGCGCGATACCGATGGATACAAATATGCAGTGCTCTTTTCCACAGAAATGAGCGTTCCCGTCTATGAACGCATCGGCTTCCGCCTCACAGATGTGCGAATCTACCGCTATTTGTGGCGAAACGGGTAAAACCTACGTATCGTTCCCGTCCAGTGTTGTGTTCTAACAAACAAATCGAGAGGAGAAAAAATGGACTACTTGTTTCTAACCCTTCGCATCGTTCACATCGGCGCGGGCGTGTTTTGGGTGGGTGGAACGCTGATGATGACGTTCTTCATCGCGCCGACGGTTGGCGCGCTCGGTGAAGCAGGACCGAAATTCGTGGCGCATCTGGTGCGGAACTTGAAATTCACCACGCGCATGTCGATTGCCGCAGGGTTGACTGCCCTCGCCGGCTTTTGGCTTTACTGGATCGATTCGAACGGCTTTCAGTCCGCGTGGATGTCGTCCGGCGTGGGAACGGGATTCGGAATCGGTTCAGGATTCGGTGCAGTTGGCTTTGTCTTCGGCATCCTCATCGGGCGGACAACGAACGCAATGGTAGATCTCGGAGGACAGATACAAGGCAAGCCCACGCCTGAACAACTAGCAATGTTGCAATCCCTTCAATCCCGTCAAAAGATGTATTCAAAGATCACCGCCACAGCACTGATCCTTTCCTTGCTGTTTATGGCGATAGCGCGATACTTGGTCTTCTAGAATTAGTTAAGTGGGTTAGCGTGAAATCCAGAAAACTCAAATCGGGACTGGCTGTCCTCCTCGTTGCGTTCATCGTTTCGGTGATCGTCAACCCGAAGGCACCGCCGATGCGCTATTATGACGGAGCGCCGGAGATGCTCGTCATCGCGCATCAGGGCGGCGACGGCGTGTGGCCCGGCGACACCATGCTCGCATTTGAAAACGCCGTCCAAATTGGAGCAGACGTCCTTGAGATGGACGCGCACATCACGAAGGACGGTCAGATCGTCTTGATGCACGACGAAGATGTGGATCGCACCACAGACGGCACAGGGCTCATCGAAGAATTGACGCTCGACGAACTGAAACAACTCGACGCGGCGTACGATTGGAGCAACGATGGTGGGAAAACATTTCCATATCGCGGGCGGGGAATTCAAGTGCCGACGCTGGAGGAGGTCTTTCAACGGTTTCCGCAAATGCGTTTCGTGATCGAGATCAAGTTGACGAAGAATCCGATAGTAAAACCGTTGTGCGACCTGATCCGCCAATACAACATGCAGGGGAAAGCGCTCATCGGTTCATTCCACGACGAGGCGATGCAGAACTTCCGCGCAACATGCCCCGAAGTGGCGACCTCCGCCGCGAGCGACGAAGTGCGGAATTACGTTTTGCTCGGCAAAGTTTTCCTCTGGGGTTTTTATCTCCCACAATTTCAAACCATCCAGCCACCGTACGACCCGGCGGAATCTTTGGGCATTACCATCGTGACCGAACGATTCATCCGCGAATCACATGCCAAGAACATCCGCGTGGAACCGTGGACGGTGAACGACCCCGACCTCATGAAGCAATACATCGAATGGGGTGTCGATGGTATCATTACCGATAGACCCGACCTGCTGGTCGAAGTGTTGGGAAAATAAGCACCCTCATAACTGGAGCCGCGCATGAAAAGTATTTTCAGCATCTTCCTCGACATCGAAAAATTAATTTATAAGATTCTGATGTGGTTCATCCTCGTCCCAAAGACCATTGTAAAGATCACTCTGAATCCTGCCTGGGCGCCGGGGTATGTGAAGGACGAACTGCAGAACGACCAGACCCCGTTCGATGAATATATTTCACCCATCATTCTCCTGCTGGTTGTCGCGCTGATCCCTGCGGTGGCGTTCAACCTCCTCCCATCCTATGGCGCGACGATAAGTTCCCCCGCTGAAACACAGCCCACCACGGACCGGTTTCTCTCGTTCGAAGTGCGCACAGATTTTCGTTCTTCCTCCGCCGAGATGGATTATTTCCACAAATGGACGGTGACAAGGGTGGTCAGCGCGCTTCCCACCACAGGCGGCGACCCGATCCTCACAAGCGAGATTCATTATCCTTTAGGACCAGTCAACTTTATCGAAGAAATCGACGATAACACGGTCAAGGACAAGTTCCTGTATACCTTCCAAGATCCCGGGGAATACCTCGTTGCAGTCTCTGCCGGGAAGTACGACCCGCGTCGCTACGACCCAGCCAGTGGTCTGGGAGTAGCCACTGAAATTTACACCTCCACGCTACGCGTAATTGTTCCGGTAAAACTTGACGAACAGGTGGTCATTTCGAACGAGGAGCAAACGAAGGATACCGAAGCCGCCAGCCCGGAAGGTTTCGAATCGTTTTCCGCGACAGTGCAGCGCGAGAACACGCTCTTCCTCGCCATCGCGCTGATGCTCCCGCCGCTCCTTTTTGCGCTTGCTACAAAACTATTCACGACGAACATCACCGAAGAAACGCTCAAGGAAAGTTTCTATACACAGTGTTATTACTTTTCACCGTTGAGCGTGACGATCTGGGCGAGTTATTACGCGAGATATTTCTTCACTTCCGACGCGTATTTCTACGCCAACGGCGACATCGCCGTTCAGGTCATCTGGCTTCCGCCGTTGTTAGCCGCGCTGTGGTTCGTTCGCGCCGAGGCCAAGACCATCGAAGACGCGCGCGGGACGAGCGGCTCTCGTTCGGTCATCATCACGATCATCTGTGTGGGAATCCTGGCGTTAGGCGCTTACCTGATCGTGCAATTCGCCACGCTTCAAGACGATGCGCGGCTCGCCGCCATTCGAGCCTTCCCCATCTTATCTGCGATCTTGATCGCCGGCTTCGGCGTCGCATGGTATCAAAGACGCAAAGCACGGAACGAAACCATGCACGGCAGTCATTTCTTCTGGATCGGCGTCAATGCTGTGGTGCTCTTCGCTCTGCTTAATTTCGTTTCCTCGCGATTCGGCTTGCAGACCCCGGCCCTGATCGTGTCACCGACGATGACGACAGCGCTGGAAGCGACTGCTACGGAGGCAGTCGGAGCAACCGAGCCAGCCACCTCCAGCCCTTCGACCGAAACACCGCTTGCGGAAGCGACCGCGACGGGGATCGTCGAAAGCCCAACGCCCACGCCGAATCCTTTCTTTACGGAAGAATTCAACACCGACCTTGCCACATGGTCTAATTTCATGACCAGCGGCGACTCGCGCATGGTGGTGCCGCCGGTCGTCGAGCGCGGCGTGCTTCCATTGCAACTTTTGCAGGTGGATGACCGGGTCGGGCAATTCTATCTCATCAATGATGCCTTCTCTTATTCCGATGTCAACGTGGAAGCGGTGGTGACGAACCGCGGCAACAACTCGAACGGCGTAGGTTTGATCTGCCGTTACAGCGACATTGGCTGGTATGAAGTTCAGGTGTCCAATTCACAAAGGTTCGCGATTTACGTGGTAGACAGCATCGGACTCGTCAGTCAGGGCTACAACGAGGTGTTCGTCGGCGAATCCGGCGCGATCAAATCGGGTCCCTCGACCAATGTGTACTCTATGACCTGTAAAGGGAATGTGATCAGCTTAACTGTGAACGGAGAACTGTTGGGCACATTTGAAGATACTCGCTTCGGACTCACCGACGGAAAGATCGGGCTCTCGGTCTGGTCGCCGCAAACTTTGCCGGTCATCGTCGATATCGAGACGCTGACCGTCAGCGCGCCGAAGTGAAAGTGGGTTGTAGGCAAGAGAGAGGTAAACACGAAGACAAGTAGACATGTAGACAAGTAGACAGGTAAATAGGTAGTTATGAGATGGTAGACACAAAGAGAGCGGTGAGTTATATCTCACCGCTCTCTTTGCCGATCACTGATTACTTTCTTCACTGTTCACTGTTCACTGTTCGCTCTTCACGGATAACCGCTTCACTCCATCCACACGGTCCGCTCTTCAAAGGAGGGACGCGGCTCGTGTTCGGTCGTCATTTCGGGGTAGCCGATATACAAGAACGCGATCAGGTGTTGGTCTGGCGCGAACCCTAAGAACTCTTTCACTTTCACATCGTCTGCCCATTCGCCGGTGCGCCACTTGACCGCGAGACCTTCCGCTTCGGCGGCGAGCAGAATATTTTGGCAGGCCGCGCCGACCGCGACAATATTCTCGATCTCCAATACTTTGGGTTCTGCTGGCTTATCCACACCGACGGCGATGATGAGGGGTGCGCGGTGTGGGAAGGCGCGGGTTTTCTCTAACGCCTCCGCTGGCAGATCAGGCTGACGTGCCGCGAACGAAGCGGCGAAGACATCCCCAAGTTTATCGAGTCCCTCTCCCGTCAACACTACGAATCGCCACGGTCTCACCTTGTAGTGATTCGGCGCCTGCACCGCGGCTGACAATAATTTTTCGATCACCGCGCGCGGAACTGCATCCTGTTTTACTTTGACATTCATGTGCCGGTGATGAATCGCTTCAAAGACATCCATAAAATCCTCCAGTGTATTGATACAATTGCAGCGTTGGTTCTTACCGCATGAAAGTTTTTTATTCTGAAACGCATCGCAAGCATAACCCGCCATTTGAACTTTTTGATGGCGGTTTGCGCGTGCCCTATCTCGAAAACCCCGACCGCATGGATCGCATCCTGAACGCATTGCGCGAAACAGAGTGGACGGAGATTCTCGAGCCGTCGGATTTTGGACTCGACCCAATTCACGCGGTGCACGACAAAGAGTACGTTGACTTCCTCGCTTCATGCTGGACCGAATGGCTGGATTCAAAGCCCAAAGATCCCTCCGTCTTTTTGCCTGCCACGTTCGCTCTTCGACATCACCCCAAGAAGCCGAAATCGCTCCTCGGGCGCGGCGGATATTACATCATGGACTTGAGCGCGTGCATCGTGGAAGGCACGTACGAAGCCGCGCTCTCCTCCGCGAATTGCGCGTTGTCTGCCGCGCAGTCTGTCGTCGGCGGTCAGCAGTCTGTATTTGCTCTTTGCCGTCCGCCCGGTCACCACGCAGGCAAAGATTACGCGGGCGGGTATTGTTTCATCAACAACGCGGCGGTTGCCGCGCACTGGTTATCGCCGCATGGAAATGTTGCCCTGCTCGATGTGGACTATCACTGCGGCAACGGCACGCAGGATATTTTCTACGAGCGCGACGATGTGCTGACGATCTCCATCCACGCCGATCCCGAGTTCGAGTACCCAAGTTATTACGGTCATGCTGACGAGCGCGGCAGTGGCAGGGGTTTTGGTTATCATCACAACTTTCCCCTCCCCAAAGGCACGGATGATGATTCGTATCTGGCGACGTTGCAGCGCGCACTGGAATTGATCCGCGACTACCAACCCGGATATCTCGTCGTTTCTGCCGGGATGGATATTTATGCCGACGATCCGCTCGGCACGATCAAAGTATCGACAGAAGGCATCCGCGAGATCGGTGAACGAATCGCCTCGCTAAACCTCCCCACGGTGGTCGTGATGGAGGGCGGTTACAATAATGAAGCGCTTGGCACGAATATCACGGCATTTCTTGGAGAATTCAAGTGAAAAAACCTTTACCACGAAGGACGCGAAGTGCACAAAGTGAAATTCTACGGGAAGGCGATTCGCTCATCGCTCGTCCAACCTTAGTGACCTTTGTGTTTAAAAAATTTCCTGTTGTCATCATTCTGTTAATAACAATCACCGCCTGCGGAGCCTCGCCTGAACAGCAGTCAACACTGACTGCTACTCCCATTCCACCGACAGACACGCCCCAACCCACCCTCACGCCGACTGAAACATTTACCCCAACGATCACTTTCACTCCAACGATCACGCCTACGTTTACAGTCACGCCAACGCGAACCTTTTCATTCCCAGTTGTCACCGTCAACAAGCAGGCGCATTGTCGTTACGGACCATCTGTTGCCTACCTCCACGCCGCGGACTTGTATCCGGGGGATGTTGGAACCGCGCGCCAGAGATTCGTGTACAGCAAGTGGCTGTATGTGAAATTCGACAAGTTGAATTATTTCTGTTGGGTCGCGCCCTCTGTAGTGGATGTTGTTGGCGATGTAACAACACTTGAATACAAGGAACTCAACCTGCAATCCATCGGGAGCAACATGTATGGTCCACCAAAGAACGTGTACGCCGTCCGCGACGGGAAGAAGGTCACGATTTATTGGGATCAAGTGGTGATGACAAAAGACGACGACCGCGGCTATCTGCTCGAATTGTTCGTCTGCCAGAATGGCGCGTATCTTTGGTGGACCGACTCATATCCCGACCAGTTCAAGACCAGTTACACCGTCACAGATGAAGCGG
>CAZQES010000160.1:0-8666 GCA_964591425.1 uncultured Anaerolinea sp. | reverse complement strand
ATGCGATCTGGCAGTACCGGCACCCGATGCAAAGGTCGTAATCCATGGCGACGATTCCATCCGGACGTTTGTATGTCGCGCCGACCGGGCAGACGTGCACACACGGGGCTTCGTCGCAGTGCATACATGGGCGGGAGAGGAAGAATTCATCACCCGATTGCGTGGTCTCCGTGGTGACGACACAGTAGCGCATATCGTCTGCGAGATTGTTGATGGCGTTACACGCGAAGGTGCAATATTGACAGCCGATGCACAGGTTGATATCGATCAACATTCCCCATTGATGTTCGCTGTCGCTCGTGGATGCGCGGGCAGGCATGAAATTTTTTACGCGGACAAGCTGGGTCATGCCGGCGGCGGCAAGCATCGCGCCGGTAAGTTTAAGGAATTCGCGGCGGGTGGTGCTTTTTGGTTTGTCAGCGGCTGGTGTTTCGTTCGCGTTGTCTTCCATGATCGGTCTCCAATCAGTACCTAGGATGTTTCACCCGTTGAGGGTTTGCCCGGCTCGCGCCCAAGAACTGCCCATGCAACGATCCCGCCGATGAGCATGCCTGTCAGCAGGAAGATCCACGAGGGCAGGCTCACCCCGCCGGTATCCGGAGGAGGGTTTGGATCAACTTGCCCGTCGGGAGGAGGCGTGATTTCCACCATGGCTTCCGGATCGTCCATCACTTGGATATCCAGCCCGGCGTCGAGCATCCGTTTCGCTTCGTGAAGGTTGGTGTGGCACACGTCGCAGGTGGTCACTGATACAACCAATGTGTGGTTTTTATCCTCGCCCATATGACAGTTGACACAACTCAGACCCGCCGCAAAGTGGGTTGATTCGAGCATCGTGCGCATTTCGTCTTTATGACAATTCTCGCAGACGATCCGCGACCCAGGCGCCAATTTCAATCCTTGGGAATGTTGTTCATGACAACTGATGCAAGTGAGTCCTACTTGCCCATGCCGGCTGATCGCTACTTCCCCGGCGATATTTTCACCGGCAACATCTGCGTGACAAACCAAACAAGTCGACTCTTCGGTTTCAACGGTGTATTTTGCGCTTTCAGGATGCTTTCCTTCAGTGTTCGCTAATTTATGGCATACGACACAGCTGACGTTACTCTCCCTGTGACTGCTATCTTCCCAAAGCGATCCGGCTTGCGTGTGGCATTTCAGACACTCGTTCTGCTCTTGTTGGACGATTTCCACCGCAGAAACGTTTTGCGAAGGAATCAATAGCAAAGCGGCGAGTAAAAAAATCACGGCAAAGGTGCCGGCAAAGAAAAGAAAAGGATTTATCGGTTTCATCGAGTGGCTTCTCCCGTAACGAGGGTGGATTAATCCAATCGTTATGGTACAAGTTAATAACCGGCTAAGGAAGTGCAAACTGTCTTAAACTCCCACAATGAATGTCATTCGTGTCCAAATCATCCATTTTGGAGGGACGATTACCCGAACTACGTGGTATGGTTTTCTCAAAATCGTTAGACGATAATACGGCTTTGGGAGAGATCGTAATGCGAATGCCGCGAACGAAGCGAAAAACGCGAATTTTTTATGACATTTTTGAGAAATTCACCTGTTTAGCGGATTTTGCGTTAATAATCTCGGGCATTAAGAAAGCCATAACTTCGTGATCGGTCTACTGGCGCGAGGCTCGTTTCAGCAATAAAAATTTAACCACCTAAAAGTATTACATTTGTCCGAAATGGGTATGACATCCGTTCTCTGCTCTTAACTCAAACTTATAATAAAATAAATAATGGATGAGAAAACAACCCCGATTTTAGATATTAAAGAGGAGGTGCTATATCGAAGATAATTTGAAGATCTCAATTTCGAAGTTCAATGGAAAGGAGAATTGTACGTATGTCAACTAAGAAGTTGCTCATTTTGATCGGGACCTTGATCATTGCCTCGGTGTTTATCGCCGCCTGTGGAGGTCCGCAAGGTCCAGAAGGTCCACAGGGTCCACAAGGTCCAGCAGGTCCGCAAGGGGAGCCCGGCCCGGCTCCAGTTGCCTCCGAACTTACCTGTACCGAATGTCACAACGACACAACCGTTATCGTCTCCAAGGAGGGGCAATTCAGGGAGAATTCTGTGCACGGTACGGGTGAATCCTTCATTCGAGGCGAAGGCGCTACAGATACCCCCTCTGCCTGTGCTGGTTGTCATGGTACCGAAGGTGCCAAGGCGCGCATCAACGCTGGTTTGCCTCCGCACGATGCTTCGGTGACAGGTGTGACGAACGTTTCGCCATTCGACTGCCGAACATGCCACAACATCCACATGACCTACACGGGTGAGGATTGGGCATTGACCGGCGCTGAACAACCGGTGAAGTTGGAGTACTCCGAAGGAACCTTTGATGGTGGTTCAGGCAATTTGTGCGCCAACTGTCACCAGATCCGCAACCCCAAACCTGAAGTCAAGGATGGAAACGTTGCGATTACAACCCAGCGATATGGCACACATTACGGTGTCGAAGCCCAGATGCTGCTTGGTGAAGGCGGTCTTGGTCTGACCGGTGAACCGAGTGCGCACTACAAGGGTGTGGAAGACACGTGTGTAGCCTGCCATATGGGTGCGGATTACAATCATACCTATTTACCCAACGTGGCGCGGTGCACAGATTGTCACTCGGATGCCAAAAACTTTGACGTCAATGGTGCGCAAACCGAGGTCAAGGAGATGCTCGAAGAACTCCATACCCTCTTTGTCGATAAGAAAATGCTGAACCCTGAAACCGATCTGTGGGGCATTTTCGACGCGGCGACGGGTACATTCAAGAATCCCTCGGCGGACGCTCCCATGGTGGTTCCTGAAGCGGTGGCGCAAGCAATGTGGAACTACAAGTTCGTAACGTACGATCAGAGCAATGGTGTTCACAACTCTGCGTATGCGAAAGCGTTGCTTGAAGCGGCTCTCGAAACGATGCGAGCCTACACTCCGTAAATCACGAAAAAAGCACCACAGAATGAAATAAAAGACGGACGCGATAAGCGTCCGTCTTTGATATTCTGACCAGTACCCAGTCTGCTGAATTTACTTTTTACGCTCCGCTTAATAAGAAGCCAATACCTGTGCCAATTGCGAATAAAACGAAAGTGAATAATGTATTTGCCTGCGCGGGGATGATCTGGCTTGTCGCTTCGGGGTTTGCAAGCACGCGTTTGATCGCTGAAAATGCAGGGATAACCGCGATCATCCCCAGCCATAATGTGAAGGGGAGTTTCAACAAGGGCAGTGCAAGTAAAAGGACAAATGGCATCGCGACGATCCCTGCAAAAATTCGGCTTGCATTTTTCCTTCCAAGCCGCACAACGACCGTTTTTTTCTCAGTGCTTCGGTCTGCGCGGTAATCGGGAAATTCGTTGACGAGCAGGAACGCCCCGATCAAAATCCCCAGCATTATCGATACGAGCATCACCGCCGATGAAATGGATCCCCGTTGAACGAGATACGTCCCTGTGCAGATAATGGGTCCGTACGCCATCATCACAGCCAGTTCACCCAAGCCGCGATAGGAAAGTTTGAACGGAGCCGCATGATAAAAGTAAGCCAGCGCTACACCTATTACACCCAACCAGAGAACCTTCGGTTCGCGCCAAATTGCGATGGAGAGTCCCGCGAGGCTTCCTAACACATAACATGCTACAGCAATTCCCGCCGTCTGGTCTTTTGTCAACAGGTGGTTCAGAAGAACCCGCTTCCTGCCTGAGAAGGGAGAACGATCTTCCTCCTGTACCGCTTGGTCGTCCCCGCTGTTCCAATCGAATATCTCACCGGAGGCGTTCTTTGCCACTTCGATAGCGAAAATTCCCAACACGGTCACAGCCAGCCATCCGAGATGAAGCGCCCCGTTCGCCGCCGCAGAGCACGCGCCTACAAACATCGAGGCGAACGAAGCGAGTGAAATCTTTGGGTCGGCGAGTCGCCAAAAACCCTGCCAGAAGATTGGTTTCATAGAGGATCGGTTTATTTCAATGATGAATTGATGAACTGCAACACGCACACAAGTCTGTTAGCCGCCCGTCGATTTGGCGCGTTGGAAATAAATGGAGTTGCGCGTTCCCCTGAAAGCGCTTGCGGATATGAAACCGGGTAGTTCGTTAAGAGAAAAACTTTTTCAAGATCACGTCTGCAAGCAAACTCAGCAGGAAGAACGAACCGAACGAGCGGTTATACAGGAACGCAAGCGGTGCAAAGTAAAGGGGCCAACCGCCCTGTCCCTCGGGAAATTCCGCGGGGCGTTCGCTGGGTTTGGGTTTAAGGAATGCCGGTAAAACCTGCCGGAGCCGAGGAAGCGCGAACAAAGTGATGAGGAGTACCGGTGAAAAGCTTTTTGCCGCGATCAGGTAAACGATGAGAAAGTAGGGGAGGATCATCATGCCGATGACCGCGTAGCGGGAGATTTTTTCGCCGAGCAACACCGGCAGGGTGTGGATCTTTTTCTCACGATCCACAACGATCTTATCGATGTGTTTGCCGAAGATGACCGTGGTTACGCCGAGCGCGTAGATGGCGCCGATGACCATCACGTCCGAACTCCAACTGCCTGCAATGACGAAGTACCCGCCTCCGACCATCAAGGGACCCCAAACGAGAAAGACCGCCAATTCGCCGAGTGCAATGTATTTGAGGGGCCACGTATAGAACAACAGCAGGAACGCGCCAGCGCCAAGTAAAAACCACGCTTGTGGATCGTAGTCGTTACGCTGAATGAGGTAAATTCCGCAAGCAAGCGCAAGCGAGACGGTGACGATGAAATAGCCAAGATGTTGGCGTTTGGTGAGCAGTTCGTTTTCGAGTGGGTGAGGTCCGTACATCGTGCGGAAGTAATTTTTTTGGTCGACGCCGCGCGCATGATCGACATAATCGTTCAGCAGGTTGTTACTGGCGTGAGCCAGCGCCAAACCCAGCACGAGCGCGATCCACGGCAAGAGATCGAATGAGTTGTCGCGCCAGGCGAAAAGTCCGGCGAGAGCCGCCGACATCACGGTCATTACAAGCACCGCGGCGCGCGTCGAGATCAGCCAGCGCGAGATGGTGTCGAGCCTGTCCCATTCTTCTTTGGATACGTTGGGGATTACGGTAAGAGCCTTGCGCCACATCGAAAGATTCATAGTTGCCCTATTCTAACACCGTCAAACGGCAAGTTGTCTAAAATTTGTATTTCTTAGGCGACCGACCAATTCACTCTGCACGTTGTGCCACACGGGTTGCAGAGGACAGTTTTCCTCGAACACGCACGCGCCATGCTGTTCGATACACATATTGAGTTGGATCGGACCGTCAATAGCTTCGATGACTTCGAGAAGGGTGATCTGCTCCGGCTCACGTGCCAGAGAAATGCCTCCGTGCGCGCCGCGCGAGGTGTGAAGCAACCCGGCGACAGAGAGTTGTGAGATGATCTTTGCGAGAAAGGACGGGGGAATCTTCTGCTCTTTCGCTACCAGGCTGGTCGCGATGCGTTCCCCTTTACCGACGCGCGCAAGATACAGAATGGCGCGCGTAGCATAATCGGCTTGGCGAGTGATTTGCATAGTGCCTTCCTTTTCATGCAGTTTCGGGTGCCAGCCCGTTCTGCACGAAGCGTCTAGAGTCGGGGATTGCCGATAATTCGGATATTCAAAATCCTCGTTAAATAGTCTATGTTGGAACTGTACGTCGAGGAAGTGACAGATGTCATCAAAGGAAATGATGAACCGCGTCATGCCGGACTTGACGTTTGCCTCGCCGTAGGCTATATTATCCCCACCCCCCTGGGGGGGGTAAGAGTTCGGCAGGCGTCGCTGTCGGAAAGCCAGAGGAACCTATGGAAACTGAAATCACACTCCGCCGTTTGAAAACCATCGAAGGGCATTTACGCGGCGTCATCCGCATGGTGGAGGAGGACGAATATTGCATTGACGTGATCCGCCAGATTCAGGCGGTGGATGCGGCGTTGAACAAGGTCAGCACCCAGATATTGGAAAACCACCTGAATTCCTGCGTCATTACTGCGATTCAGGGGAACGACAAAAAGGAGCGCCAACGCGTGTTAAAGGAAATCACCGAAGTATTCGAGATGTCTGCCAAGGTTTAAATGATTTCCTACCTTCACGGAGTAGAACCATGTTGAAAAAGATGTTACCCGCGTTCGCTTTAGTTTTCCTGCTCGCGGCTTGCGGAGGGACTCCCGCCGCAAGGACCGAGATCACCCTCGAAATGACGGATTTCACGTACGCTCCGGTGTCCTTCACCGTTCTGGCGGGCCAGCCTGTCGTGATCACCCTCGAGAACAAGGGGTTGGTCGAGCATGATTTCGTCATCAAGCAGATCCACGCATCGGCGTATACCATCCAAGACAGCGGCTCGGATACACATCACGCGCAAGGCGAGGCTTCGGATTTTGATGTGCATGCCTCCGCACAAACGGGTGAGACCACTGTCTTCGAATTGACAGTCTCTGAGCCGGGCACCTATCAGTTCTTCTGCTCTGTGGAAGGGCACAAGGAAGCCGGCATGATCGGCGAGTTGATTGTCGTCGCCGCTGGCGACTAAATAAATAAACAAAACAAAGGAGAAAACCATGACTACAGTTACCTATTCCGTTCCCGCGATGCATTGCGATCATTGCACGCACACCATCGAAACCGAAGTGGCTGAACTGCAAGGCGTGCAGGCGGTCAAAGCAGATTTGGACACGAAGAAAGTCCAGATCACCTTTGATGTTCCTGCAAGCGAACAAAGCATTAAAGCATTGCTCACCGAGATCAATTACCCCGTCGAGGGATTGATCGCATTATAAAACTTGGAGGCGCAAGTCCCCAAGTTTTTTCCATCTAAAAGCGAACGAACATGTCCGACTCTCAAACCAAACACGAACATCACGATCATGAAATGACAGGGCACGGTCAGCACACGAGCGCGCAAGCGAACGCTCATGCTGGTCATGGCAGTGAAGAAGTTGCGGCAACAAGCGTGCATGATATGCACGCGGAACATGCCGCACATGGGATGTCTCAATCACAGGCAGGCGCGCACGCGGGTCATGTGGATCATAGCGGGCATGAAGACATGTTCCGCAGGCGATTCTGGATTTCCCTGCTATTGAGCATTCCCGTACTGCTCTACACACCGATGCTTCAGATGTGGTTTGGTTTCATGATGCCCGAATTTATGGGCAGTCAGTGGGTGATGCCTCTGTTCGCCGTGACCATTTTTATCTACGGCGGCGTGCCATTTATTCAAATGGCTGGTCCCGAGATCCGCACGCGCCAACCAGGCATGATGTTGTTGATCTCGCTCGCAATATCCGTGGCGTTTATTTACAGCCTCGCCGCTTTGGTTTTCAACCTCGGGGAAGGCTTTTTCTGGGAACTGGTCACGCTGATCGACATCATGTTGTTGGGGCATTGGATCGAGATGCGAAGCGTTCGCCAGGCTTCTGGCGCATTGAATGCGTTGGCAAAATTAATGCCCGATACTGCCGAACATATCATGCCGGATGGCAGTCTTCACACCATGCCGGTTTCTTCCTTGAAACTAAACGACCTTGTGCTTGTCCGCCCCGGGGCGAGTATCCCTGCGGATGGCGTGGTTGCGGAAGGCGAGTCGGACGTCAATGAAGCGATGATCACGGGCGAGTCGTTACCCGTGAAGAAAGTCCCGGGCGCAAAAGTCATCGCAGGCAGTATCAACCAAAACGGAAGCTTGCGCGTCCGCGTTTCGGCTGTTGGAGAGCAAACCGCACTGGCGGGAATCATGCGCTTGGTGCGTGACGCGCAACAAAGCAAATCGCGCACTCAAATCCTGGCGGATAAAGCCGCCGGTTGGTTGTTTTATCTTGCGGTGGGTGTTGCCCTGCTAACCGCCATCTTGTGGACGCTTGCGATCGGTTTCGATTTGTTTACCTTGCAACGCGTGGTTGCGGTTTTGGTCATTGCGTGTCCGCATGCGTTGGGGTTGGCAGTGCCGCTGGTGGTGGCGATCAGCACCACGTCCGCCGCACAGAACGGGATTCTGGTCCGCAACAGGTTATCACTTGAAGCCGCCCGCGAGATTGACGTTGTCATCTTCGATAAGACCGGCACTCTGACCAAAGGCGAGCAAGGAGTGGTTTCGATCAAGTCTAGTGGTATGGATGAAAACCACGCGCTCGGGCTAACCGCGGCTGTTGAGGTGGATTCGGAGCACATCATCGCCCGCGCGCTCCGCCAAGCCGCGCAAAATAAAAATTTGCAACTGCCAGCAGTGACCGATTTTGAATCCATCAAAGGCCGCGGCATCCATGCCAAACACAACGGACAGGATTTGTGGGTCGGGGGTCCGCGTTTGTTGGAGATGCTCAACGTTCAGCCCGATTCAGAAATTTTAGAATTCGCTTCATCCGCAGGGAAAAAGGGGCAGACCGTGGTTTACCTGATCGTTGACGGAAAAGTGTTTGCCGCATTTGCATTGGCAGATGTCATTCGACCGGAAAGTTATGAAGCGATAAAAAAGCTGAATGAAATGAACGTTCAAGTAGCCATGCTGACCGGCGATAGCAAAGAGGTCGCCAAAGCCGTCGCGGACGAACTTGGGATCACCTTGTATTTCGCCGAAGTGCTGCCCGAACACAAAGACCAAAAGGTGATCGAACTTCAGAAACAGGGAAAGAAAGTGGCAATGGTCGGCGATGGAGTGAATGACGC
>CAZQES010000159.1:0-8713 GCA_964591425.1 uncultured Anaerolinea sp. | reverse complement strand
GCCGCAATTTACAACCTCGAACTCATCTCAAATTGACTTTTGCAAGAGGTCTACTTTATGATTCCCATTCACATCGCGGGTTCGAATCCCGACGGTACCGCAGAGTTGTTTCCTGAGCTTATCATACAATGGAATGGTAGGGGGTCCCCTCTCTGGTGGTAAGATAAACAATTTGTCCCAAGGCGATTTGCGTTTGGACGCCGAAATTCAAGCCCAGGGAAATGGATTGAGGGTCGCCGAGTTCGCGCTAGAGTTCGAGACCCGATTGCATTTGCTAGTAATCCTTTTCATTGTCGTCCAGGATGCTGTCCACGTGACCGATGTTATACACGCCATACGCGGTAAACCACGTTGCGTTCGTTTCGCCCGCGTAGACCAGAACTTCTTCGATTAACCTTTTCGATTCTTGATACGCGCCGCCGAGTGGTGGACGGTGCCGTAGAAAATCAACGCGTCGGCGAGCAGTGTGCGGTCATTGACGGCGCGAAGCAGCGCTATTGCGTTAGGATAGAGCGCCGTCGCGCGGGCGAAGTCACCTGAAGGAAACACAGCAAACCCAGATGCGGCAGACACGCTCTTAGAATTTATCGGTCCGTTTCTTGCGCGGCTTCGCGCGTAATGCGCGGGCTAGCGACTCCAACTGCTCGATGCCTTCGTGAATCAAACCTGCGAATTCATAATACCAACCGAAGGCGCGGACAGCCTTGCTAAGGGATTCAAATTTTTCATGCCTGCCACCCCAATCCCTCGCGGCGCGCAGGTTGTCCAACTCGGCAGTCATTTCACCCATGGCGGTTGCAAGGTATTTGTCGAAAAGGAAGCTCGTCCGTGCCGCGCCTTCATGTCGCTTTTGAGGCGAGAAAAGTCTCGCGGTACCGATGAGAGCAAAACCATGATCGCACGACTTTGGCGCGGGATCGCCCACACATCCGTCCTCGAAAAATATTTTCACTACCGTGGTGAACGGGCGATCCTCGTCTATCGCGCCGCTGACGGCTGCCGCGACGTGCGGGTTTTGTGCGAGACGCAGGGCAAATTCAGCAGCGTTGTCCTACTCACGTTTTAGGAGACGCGCGCCGCGCTCGAAGTGTTCGCCGATCCAAAATACCAGCCCGAAACCAACCGAGACGAGCGCGACGCGTTGCTGCCGTTCGATTCAACAGCGGCGGTGTATGATGTTGTGATGGGTGACTGACGCGGGAAAATGGGGAAAATCTGATATTGTTCGCACCTCTGCATTACCCTCGCAATCGTGATGAAGGGCAGTTTGTTTCACTCCATGAAGATGTATAATAACCATAGGGTCATTCGTATGCTCAATAGTCTTCAGGCTAGGCTTACTTTTCTCTTTACAGCTTTCGTCCTGCTTGTGGTCGTCTCCGTCGGCGCGATGATGTGGGCGGGCGAAACGCAAAAGCAAGACGCCCTGCTCATTAATATAGCAGGGCGTCAGCGCATGTTGATTCAGCAGATGACGCGGCTGGCGCTTCAAGTGCAAAACGGGGATGCCTCTGCGCTGGATGATCTGCAGGAGTCGGAACGAATCTTTGGGGAGACGTTGTCCGCTTTACAAAACGGAGGGACTGCTCCCTACCCGACCGATAGCGTCGTCAGCCTGCCAATCACGAGTGACCCGCAATTACTTGCCGCGTTGGACGAGGTGGAAGTCTCTTGGAATCAATTTCGTTCCACTTTGGATACGATGGATTCTTCCAATTCACTGCACTCCACGCTCGAAGGACACTCCGATGCTTTGGTGAAAAAAGCCGACATGGTGGTGCGTTTATATGAAGCAAACGCCGTTGCCAAAGTGAATCGCTTGCGAGTTATTCAAGTTGTGTTTTTGGTGTTTGCAATGATGTTGCTCGCAAGCGGCGCATGGATGACTCGCCGCTCGCTGTTGAATCCGCTTCAAGCGTTGGGTGTGGCGGCAAAAAGACTCGGGGAGAATCAGCTCGATGCACCAATTCAGGTTGAAGGCCCAGAAGAGATGCGTGCGTTGTCACAGGCATTTGACGATATGCGATCCCGTCTCCACACCGCGCGTGAAGAACTCATCCAATGGAATGTCACGCTCGAACAACGCGTCGCGCAACGAACCCGCGAACTCGAAACACTCAACGAAGTCAGCCGTGAAATTTCTTCGCGGCTCGATATTCAACAGGTGTTGAACTCAGTCACTGAAAAGGCGCGCGTGTTGCTGGGCGGCGAAGCGGCGGTGTTGTGTCTTGTGGATGAAAGCCAACATTGGCTGAAACTTCAAACGCTGAACGGGCCTAAACGCGCGGTGGTTGGCAACACAATGCGCGCCGATAATGAATTTGCAGATGCTGTGTTGGCTGGAGATGGCGCGATGAGCTGCGGCGTGGGCTCATGCCGCGGTGGATGCCGCATGTTATCGGAGGAATATCGCGCCAGTCATCTTGCCGCGCCGCTTCGTATTGGCAATCGGGTGATCGGCGCGTTGTGCGTGGGAAGCCCCGCTCAAAATCAATTCGCTGTTGAGTCGGCGGACACGTTAACCAAACTTGCGAACGTTGCGGCGATTGCGCTGGAGAATGCGCGCCTCTTTGCGCAAGCCGAGCGTGTGGCAACTCTTGAAGAGCGTCGGCGTGTTGCGGCGGAGATGCACGATGGACTTGGGCAAACGCTTTCGTATCTCGGCTTGATGACCGATCAGGTCGTCGAATTTCTTTCCGATGGACAGGATGAGGCGGCGCTCGAACGTCTGAGTAAAACGCGTGAGACAATTGGCAAAGCCACAAGCGACGTCCGCCGCGCGATCAATGAGTTGATGGATGACACGCCCACCAATCAGGATTTATTCACACGCCTGCGCGATACGGCGGATGAAATCGCCTCAGGACATGACCTGAAACTGGTCTGGCATTCTGACAGTGACTCTGCGCCTGAGCCTTCTCCGCAAACCGCCGAGCAGATATATAACATTGCGCGCGAGGCGCTGGTCAATGCGGCGCGACATGCGGATGCAAAGCAAGTCAGCGTGCAGGTTGGTCACAGCGATGGAAATTATTTTGTGATCATCGATGACGACGGCAAAGGATTCGACACATCCCAACACGCACCAGGCGGGCATTTCGGTTTGCAGATCATGCAGGCGCGCGCCAAACATATCGGCGGACGAATCGAACTCCAGTCTGGGCAGGGACGCGGGACGCGTATCACGCTGGTTTGGTCGGAGGATGATAAATGACACAAGTCCGTGTATTTCTGGTTGACGATCATGCCCTCTTCCGCGAGGGATTGGCGGGCATCATCGGCGCCCAGCCCGATATGCAAGTTGTCGGTGAAGCGAGCGATGGTTTGGAAGCCTTCGTCAAAGCGCAGGAACTAAAACCCGATTTGATTTTGATGGATGTGCAAATGCCAGGCATGGGCGGCATCGAGGCAGTGGGGCAAATCAAGCAGGTCCTGCCCGATGCGATTATCGTTATGCTAACCGTCCGCGGGGACGACGATATATTGTTCAATGCGCTCAAGAACGGCGCGCAAGGCTATTTGCTGAAAGAGATCCGTTCGCAGGATTTAATGGAAATGTTGCGCGGCGCATTGCGCGGAGAAGCCGCCATATCGCCGAACCTGGCGGGGCGCGTTCTCTCGGAATTTCGAAGGTTGAGCAAAGGCGAGGTCCAAGAGAATGAAGATGATAGCGGTTTGACGGAACGGGAACAACAAGTGTTGGTAAAGGCGTCCAACGGCGCAACAGATAAAGAGATCGCCGCCGCATTAAATATCAGCCTGAACACGGTCAAAACACACATCAGAAACATTCTGGCAAAACTTCATGTTAACACACGGCGCGAGGCGGCGAAGGTGGCAAAAGCCAAAGGTATTCTGTAAGTTAGAAGAACTAATTCTTTCTTGAAAAAGGGTGATTTTTTTTTCACCCTTTTTTCATTCCAAAGGCGGGATGGAGGAGTATGGGACTAATCTTAGATTCCAAGTATCCTTTGGTAACATTTTGTATCATTTATCACACACAGTCATGTCAAAGCCCCTCATTCTTTTGATCAGTTCCCAGCACCTCTTCGGCGAAAGCATGGAGACGATCCTGCGCGCCGATAAAGAAGTGGAGACGATCGGTCCATGGGATTTGAGCGACAAGGATATTGATAAACGGTTGGCTGATTTGAGTCCCTCTATAATTATCATTGCTGATGAGAACTTACTAAACGAAACGGCGGCAGAGTTGACCAAGACCATCATCGAAAACCATCCGAAAGTATCTGTGATCCGCACCGGGTTGAACGAGAACATTTTCCGAATCGTTACCACGCGCACCTTACCCGCGCGCGGCGAAAACCTGCTTGAAACCATTCGCGCCTGCATCGCACAGACAAAAGAAAAACCTGATTTGGTTGATGAATAGAGGAGTTTGAAATATCATGTTAAACAGACGTGGCAAAACCAAAGAGATACCAATTCTCTTATTAAACGGGCTTCTTGTTTTTGTATTGTCCGGGTGTGCTTCCGCGTCCGTGGTTGAAATAACCCTACCGGCTTCCACCGAAGCCATCGCCGCCGGGAATGTCGAAAACGGTTGGAAGTTGTTCATGGGCTATGCTCATTTTGAAAATGAGGGACCTCCTTGCATGGGTTGCCACAGTGCGGGGGAAAATAACGGGCTTCTCGGCGGAGGAGCATTGGGACCCGACCTGACCAATATTTCAGACGAACGAAGCGATGACGAACTGGGTTGGATTCTTTCCAATTACGATCCGACTCAATCACCGGTCATGGAGCCCATCTACAAACAACATCCCATGACTGAGAGTGAGCAGGCTGATTTGATCGCTTTCCTGAAATCATCAGTTGGAGAGCCCGAGCCAGATAAAGAATTGTTGGTGCTTGGCATCAGCATTCTCGCCACGATCGGCGCTGCGGTTGTGCTTGGGTTTATCTATCGTAATCGCCTGCGCAGAGTCCGCGCGGCGCTCGTCAAGGAAGCGTTGGCTGAAATTAAATAAAAGAAACTAGCAGTTCTTCAAGGAGAAATTATGAATTGGATTGAAGAAATTTCGAACCCGCATGCCCGTCAGTGGGAAGAGTTTTACCGCAATCGCTGGCAACATGACCGCGTGGTGAGAAGCACGCACGGCGTCAACTGCACGGGTAGTTGTTCGTGGATGATCTATGTGAAAGACGGCATTGTCACGTGGGAGTTGCAAGCGTTGGATTACCCAAGTTTGCAACCTGGATTGCCGCCGTATGAGCCGCGCGGTTGCCAGCGTGGGATTTCGTTCTCGTGGTATCAGTACAGCCCGATCCGTGTGAAGTATCCATACTTGCGCGGCATGTTGATGGATTTATGGAGAAAGGCTAAGGCGGAGCACAAAGACCCTGTCGAAGCGTGGACAGCCGTCATTGAGAATGAAGCGAGCCGCAAGTCCTTCCATCAGGCGCGCGGAAAGGGCGGTTTCCGTCGTACCACTTGGGATGAAGTGACGGAAATCATCGCCGCCTCCACGCTGTATACGATCAAGAAATATGGACCCGACCGCATCATCGGATTCTCTCCGATCCCTGCGATGTCCATGTTGAGTTATGCAGGCGGGAGCCGTTTGATGCAATTGCTCGGTGCAGTGAGTATGAGTTTCTATGATTGGTACAGCGACCTGCCGCCCGCCAGCCCTGAGACGTGGGGCGAACAAACGGATGTAGCCGAAAGCGCCGATTGGTTCAACTCGAAGTTCATTGCGTCGGTCGGTTCGAACATGAGCATGACACGCACGCCCGATGTGCATTTCGCGGCAGAGGCGCGTCACAATGGGACGAAGTTGGTGGTGTTTGCGCCCGATTTCAATCAGGTTGCCAAATATGCCGATTGGTGGGTTCCCGTTAATGCAGGGCAGGATGGCGCGTTCTGGATGGCGGTCAATCACGTCATCATGAAAGAGTATCATTATCAGAATCCCACGCCATACTTCCTTGATTACATGAAGCGCTATACCGACTCGCCTTTCCTTGTTGAACTCAATGAAACGGACGGAAAGTATGTGCCAGGCAGAATGATACGTGCTGGACACGTAGAACGCACGCGCGATGTTGAAAACGGCGAATGGAAATTTTTGGTGTGGGATGAAATCAGCAATGAGCCGCGGATGCCGCAGGGCAGTCTTGGGTTCCGCTGGCAGAAGCAGAAGGGTCAATGGAACCTGGAGCCGAAAGACGGTTTGGATGGAAGCGAGATTCGCTCGCAACTCACGTTCTTCGGCGAATCCAGCGATCAACTCTCCGTATCGTTTGCTGAGTTCGGTGAAGGCAAATCCTTCCAGCGCAACATTCCAGTTCGTTATATTGAAACCGTTAATGGCAAAGTCGCTGTCGCTACCATCTATGATTTGTTGATGGCGCAATACGGCGTGGGGCGTGGACTCGAAGGTGATTATCCCGCCGACTATGATGACGAGAATCTTTCGTACACTCCCGCGTGGCAGGAACGCTACACAGGCATTGACCGACAGACGGTGATTCAATTTGCGCGCGAGTGGGCGACGACCGCCGTCAAGACCGAAGGCAAGTGCATGGTCATCATCGGCGCGGGTGTCAATCACTGGTATCATAATAATCTTATTTATCGCGCTTGCATCGGCACGCTGATGTTCACGGGTTGTGTGGGGCGCAACGGCGGCGGATTGAATCATTATGTAGGGCAGGAGAAACTGGCTCCGATGGCGCCGTGGGCTTCGATTGCTTTTGCTTTGGATTGGCAGAAGCCGCCGCGCCAAATGAACTCGCCTTCCTTCCATTATGTGAACAGCGATCAATGGCGATATGAGCGCACCTATACGGAACCTCAACCTATTTCCCGTCCTGACAGTGAACACAACCGTGACATGACTCAGGAACACACGCTCGATGCGAATATCCGCGCGGTGCGTATGGGATGGTTGCCGTCGTATCCGCAGTTCAACATCAGCTCGCTGGAAATTGTCAGAAAGGCGGAGCAGGCTGGGGCGAAGTCGGATGCGGAGATCAAGCAATGGATCGTCGATCAATTGAAGAGCGGCGAACTGAAGTTCGCAGTCCAGGATCCCGATGCTCCCGAAAACTGGCCTCGACTGTGGTTCATCTGGCGCGGCAATGCGCTCAACGCCAGCGCGAAGGGACAGGAATATTTCTTCAAGCACTATCTCGGCACGCATCATCAGATCATTTCGGAAGAGGTGGACAAGAGTCATTTCAACGAAGTGACTTATCGCGACGAAGCACCCGAAGGCAAGTTCGATCTCGTCGTGGACATCAACTTCCGCATGGACACATCGGCGTTATATTCGGATATCGTTTTGCCGACGGCGAGCTGGTATGAGAAGGACGACCTGAACAGCACCGACATGCACTCTTTCATTCATCCGCTTCAGATGGCAGTGCCGCCTTCATGGGAATCGAAAAGCGACTGGGACATTTTCAAAATCCTGGCTGAGAAATTCAGCGAACTGGCGCAGACCCACTTCCCTGAACCCGTACGTGATTTGGTTGCCACGCCGCTTCAACATGATACGCCCGCCGAGATGGCGCAGGCGCACATCCGTGATTGGGCGCGGGGCGAATGCGAACCCATCCCTGGTGTGACGATGCCGAACTTTATCGTGACCGAGCGTGATTATTCCAATTTGGGCAAGCGCTTTGTTTCGCTGGGACCGAAGGTGGAGAAGGAAGGTTTCGCCGTTCACGGAATTCACATGGAAGTGGGCGACCTGTATCGGGCATTGTTGAAGAGCAAACCGACGGTCACATGGAATGGGCAGACCTATCCATCCTTGACCGTTGCGCGTGACGCCGCCAACATCATTTTGAATCTCGCTCCCGAAACGAATGGCGAAGTGGCGTATCGCGCCTTCAAGGCGGAAGAAGAACGCATCGGTTTGAAACTGACTGATTTGGCTGAACCCACCCGCGCCGTGCGAATGGATTTCAAGGATGTTGTGCGACAGCCGCGCCGTTTGCTCAACAGTCCCATTTGGACGGGCATCATGACGGATGGACGCCCCTATGCCGCGTACACGCTCAATGTAGAACGGCTCGTTCCGTGGCGCACGTTGACGGGACGACAACATTTCTATTTAGATCACGAAGGCTATCTGGCATACGGCGAACATCTTCCCACCTACAAGCCGCGCCCTGATCCGTTGGCATTTGGCGACTTGGATAAGAGTCACAGCGAAGGCAAGACCATCCAGTTGAATTACCTGACGCCTCATGCCAAGTGGCACATCCATTCCAATTACTTCGATAACGACCGCATGTTGACTCTCTCACGCGGTGTGGAGCCGCTCTGGATCAGCGAAAAAGATGCGAAAGAGATCGGCGTGGTGGATAACGACTGGGTGGAAGCGTACAACGATCACGGCGTGACTGTGACGCGTGCCATCGTCAGCGCGCGCATTCCATCAGGGATTTGCATCCTCTATCACGCTCCAGAACGAACCGTGAGTCTGCCCAAGTCACCGATGCGCGGAAACAAACGCGCAGGCGGACACAACAGTCCCACGCGCGTCCACCTCAAACCCTCATTGATGGTCGGCGGGTATGGTCAATTCACCTACGCGTTCAACTACTGGGGTCCGACAGGCGTCAACCGCGACACGTTTATTTTAGTCCGCAAACTGCCAGGCGAGCCGCAGTTCTAAAATATCGACCACGAAGGGTCACAACACTTGCACCGCACGCAAGTGCAGGTGAGGTACACAAA
>CAZQES010000158.1:0-8776 GCA_964591425.1 uncultured Anaerolinea sp. | reverse complement strand
AGCAAGGCGTGAAGTACAACGACGCGGAAGACGTCGGTACACCGACGGGACCCATCACCGTCCGCGCGTATTTGGAGGTGAACGACCAACTCGAAGAGACGCGGCAAAAACTCGAAGAGTCGCTTTTTTATTTGGGGATGATCCAGCCATTGCCGACTCCCGTCTACAAACAGATAGCGGATCAAAACTGGATGGAGGCTTGGAAGCAACACTACAAGCCGATTCTCATCGGCGAGCGACTCCTCATCCTCCCCGCGTGGATGGAATCGCCGGAGCCGAATCGCGTAGCCATCAAGATCGATCCCGGCATGGCGTTTGGCACCGGAACACACCCGACGACGCAGTTGTGTTTGGAGTTGATGGAATTGTTTTTTGTAGTAGGGGCGACGGGCCCGTCGCCCCTACGCGTAATTGATATTGGATGTGGATCGGGCATTTTGTCCATCGCCGCGCTCAAACTTGGCGCGAGCAAAGTGTTGGGCGTGGATATTGATTCCGAATCCATCGTCAATTCGCGCGCGAACGCGGAGACGAATGAAGTAGGGGAGGAGTTGATTCTCGGCGTGGGGTCGGTGCAGGAGATTCTCGAGGGGAAGTTTACATTCAAGTCCGCGTCGTTGGTGGTGGCGAACATCCTCGCGCCTGTGATCGTCCGTTTGTTTGAGGCGGGTATGGCAGATCTGATCGAAGAGGGAGGCTCGATCGTCCTCAGCGGGATCTTGCAGGAGCAGGAAGAAAGCGTCCTACGGGCGGCGCAGGCAAAAGGTCTGAAATTGAAGCGCCGAGGTCAGGTCGGCGATTGGGTCGCGCTGGCGATGAGTCGAGGAGCCCGTTGATTTCCCCACGAATGTACTATCAATAGGTCACTGCGTAATGATAAAATACCGCCTACATTTATGACACAAAGGAGAGTGTGAAATGAAAACCGGTCGTCATGTTTTTTTTGCATTAACCGCTCTTGCAGTTGCCGCGCTGGCATGTGCCCTCCCCGGCGGGTTGGGGAGCAACGTGGTGTTGAGCGATGACTTCTCGTCTGTCACATGGGGCACAGGCACCGACGCGGATAGTTCGGTGGAGTACGCGAACGATGCGTTGCAATTCCTCGTCTTCCGCCCCAACTATTTTGTGTGGAGCACACCGAATGACGAAGATTATTCGAACGTTCACATCGAAGTGACCGCCATCAACAACAGCACCGATTCCACCACAGCCTTCGGCGTCATCTGTCACATGCAAATCACCGATGTTTCGTATTATTTCGCGGTCACGCCTGCCGGGCAATACGCCATCGGCAGATCACAGTTGGCGTTGGATGATGTGTTCCTCACCAACAACGACCAATGGGCTAATTCCGACCTGATTCCCGTCAATCAATCTTCGTATCGCGTCGGCGCGGACTGCGCCAACAACGGCACGTTGACCCTTTACGTGAACGGTTCGCAGATCGCCAGCGCCGTGGACACAACGTACACCTCCGGCAACGTCGCATTGTTCGTGTGGAGCGGCGAGGAACAAGCTGGCGCGAACATTTCGTTCGACGATTTCCAAATGACCCGCCTGCCCTAGCGCGTTTGCTTGACTGTCAAATCCTGCGTTCGCGTGAGCGCAGGATTTTTAATTTCGGTCACGAACAATCTGTGCTATGATTCGATGAACATGGATCGCCGACGCTTAATCCTATACCTGCTTCTCAATGCGTTTATTTCTGCGTGCGTGACCGGCGCGATCCTGTTCTGGTACGACCGCAATTACCGACAGGCGGCTCTTTCCCCGGTTCAACCTGCCGCGCCTGTTCAAAGCGACTCTGCCACCCAGCCGGCATTTAATCCCAACGTGGACATCCCCGTCGAGATCGTCAGCGTCGTCGGTGCAGGGACGTTGACCGCCGAGTCGGTCATTGTCCGCAATGCGGGCGGCGAGCCGTTGAATTTGGCGAACTGGCAGTTGCAGGACTCGGATAAAAATATCTTCGTCTTCCCGAACCTCACGCTCAACAATGGCGGCGCGGTGCAAGTCCATACGACTGCTGGAACGAACACCGTCATTGATTTATACTGGGGCGAGACCGAACCCGTCTGGCAATCGGGCGAGGAAGCCGCGCTGCTCGACCCAAGTGGAAATGTGCGAGCCGTGTATCAGGTACCATAAATACATCGGTGGTTGAGTAGGGGCGGGGTTTTCCCGCCCTGTATCGAAACCACCAGTTACAAAAATACTTTTGGAACACAAATTGTTTTACGGCTTGCTGGTTTCGATACGTCCCGCGACGATCATGCGGGACTACTCAACCAGCGCTATATAAATAAAATGACCCAAGCCCTCTACCGAAAATACCGACCTCAAGAATGGCAAGCCGTGATGGGACAAGACCATGTCGTCACCACCCTCAAGAATGCCATCGCGGCGGACCGCGTCGCGCACGCCTATCTTTTCGCGGGTTCGCGCGGAACGGGCAAGACCACGCTCGCGCGTCTCTTGGCGAAGGCGGTCAATTGCACGAATCCCGACCCGACAAAACGTCCGTGTAACGAGTGTGAAAACTGCAAAGCCGTCAATGAGAATCGCTTCCTCGACCTGATAGAAATCGACGCAGCCTCCAACAACGGTGTTGACGATGTACGGGACTTGCGTGACAAAATAAATTTTTCTCCTTCGCAAGGGAAGTATAAAGTTTATATTGTTGATGAAGTTCATATGATGTCGGGTGGAGCATTCAATGCTCTCCTCAAAACTCTCGAAGAGCCGCCGCCACATGCCATCTTTGTCCTAGCCACCACCGAGATTCACAAAATCCCTGCCACAGTGCTCTCGCGTTGTCAGCGTCACGAGTTCCGCCGCGTGCCTGTGGACGAGATCGTAACGAACCTCAAGAACATCATCCAAGCCGAGAACATCCAAGCCGACGATGATGCGCTCATTCAAATCGCGCGCCAGTCCGCGGGCGGGATGCGCGATGCGATCTCCCTGCTCGATCAACTTTCGTTCACAGGCGATAGAATCACACTCACCCTCGCGCAAACTGTGCTGGGCACTGCCACGAGTCAAACCGTGCTCGATACCCTCACATCCATCATGGATCACGATCCCGCGCATGGGCTTGAGACGATTCACAAGGCGCTCGATGCGGGCGTTGAT
Source organism: uncultured Anaerolinea sp. (assembly GCA_964591425.1). Lineage (GTDB taxonomy): Bacteria > Chloroflexota > Anaerolineae > Anaerolineales > Villigracilaceae > Defluviilinea. The sequence goes on along the minus strand of CAZQES010000158.1, from coordinate 5,641 downwards.
CCGCGGTCGCTGGCGCGCCAGATCGTTGAGTATCTGCGCGGTCTCATGCTCATTCAAATGGGTAACGGGGATCAAGTCGAAGCCACGGCTGATGTCAAGAAGCAGATGCAGGCGCATGCCAAGTCCTTTTCGACGAGCGATGTGTTGCGTATGATGAAAGCCTTCAATAACGCCGCGACTGATTTGCGCGGCGGCTGGCAGCCCTCTTTGAGTCTGGAACTTGCGTTGGCAGAAGTGTTGGACGCTCCAAGTGAGTCTCCGCAAATCGCCGCGCCGAGTCAACCCAAGCCGAAGCCTGTCGCAGACACTCGTCAGGGTGTATCAGCTCCCAGAACTGAGACCCAGCCTCAAGTTGAGTCCGAAGCGGCTCCCCATCCAGTAGAGAAATCTGTGATCAATGCGGGAGATGTTATCAAATCATGGAAGCACATGTCGTCTGCTCTTCCTAAATCACAGGCGAATCTTTCGGCGTTGATGAACTCGGTCAAGATGATCGATGTTCACGGCTCAACGTTGATCTTGGGTTTGGCAAGCGATGTGCTGGTCTCAAAGATCGACAAGCCTGACCAGATCGAAGCCATCCAAAAACTGATCAAAGACCAATTCGGTGTGGATGTTTCCATCCGTTGCACGGTCACGAACGCCAAGGGCAAGATCCCTGCCAACGTGGCGCAGGATGGCATGGTAGCAACCGCCATCCAACACGGCGGCGAGATTGTGGATATGCAGGAATAGGAATTTTAATCTCAGGTAACCTTTATGGAAATTCCAAGTAATGTAAAACTTGCAATTACAAAAGCGTTTGACGAATTGCAAAATACTAATGACTTGAAACCAATCACTCGTCTTGAAATATATGATTCATTTGGATCAACCTTTTCTCCCGTAGATTATTTTGAGCGGATAGAGTTGTTACAGCAAGGCGTGCATAGGTTGACATTTGCTGACCGTATACGCTCTAGGTTGGCAATAATAACTGCTGAGAAAGTCGTCCCGATTTGGAGGGCGGGATTAAATGATGCTGTAGAAACCCTCATCCATGCTGAGAATAGCTCAGTAAAATATTTTTGGCAAAAATCGGTCTATTCCCTCCCACTGAGTGAATTGGCGGATCACGTTATATCTGTTGCAAAGTACATTCTTGCTAGAGGGGATGTTGATATACACTTTATATTCAAAGAAATGTGCGAAGTCCATCAAATTTTTGGGCGATCCATTGGTTGTACGGAAATTGAATGCCGCGCAGGTTGGGCTGCCTATGAAGGGCTTGAGCAGACGCTTGGACTTGGACCGTATAATGAATTACCTATTGATGAGAGTACAACAGATGAAGATCTTTCTTGGGGAGGAGCGGCAGGAGTAGAAGCAATGAAGTCCTATTCTGGTATTTTGCGTGACGAGTATTACTTAGATACGATTGATGTTTACAAAAGGCTAGAATTTTGGACATGGTGGCTGAGAGAAGCAATACCACAAGCTTGGAATGAAGAGAGTCATAATGCGCTTATGGGTGTTTCCAATGCGGATTTGATACCGTTTAGAAATACTGTGTATCCAACAGTTCGAAAGATTGGAAAAAACTTATTTACATTTTACAAATAATAAAGGCGTAAGGAGAAGTTATGGCTAAAGGATTCAACAAAGGACCTGCGATGGGCGGGCAGGCGGGCATGATGCAACAACTGCAACGCATGCAAAAGCAAATGGAAGAGGCGCAGGCTAAACTTGCTGTGGAAACGGTCACTGCAACGGCGGGTGGCGGCGCGATCAAGGTCGTGATGACTGGCGACCAGAAATGTCAGTCGGTTGAAATCTCTCCCGATTTCATCAAAGATGCCGACGCCGAAATGCTACAAGATTTGGTTTTGTCCGCAGTGAACATGGCGCTCGACCAATCGCGTGAACTGCAACAAAAGTTGATGGGTCCGCTGGCGGGGGGATTACCGTTCTAGGAGGTAAACAGGGAAACACGTAGACAGGTAACCAAGTCGCCTGTCCCGTGTTTACGTGTTTACGTGTCTACTTGTCTACGTATCTTCATACATCATGCTTTTACCCGAATCCATCCAATCCCTTATCAACGCTCTCGAACGTCTGCCGGGTATCGGACCCAAGTCCGCTTCGCGGCTGGCGTTCTATCTCCTGCGCGCTACCGACGATGTCTCAGATGATCTGGCGCTGGCTTTGGCGCACCTCAAAAAGAACACGGCGTTCTGTCAGGAATGTTTCAACATCACCGAAGCGGGACGCGAGCGCTGTGAAATTTGCGAGTCGCTCAAACGTGATTCATCCGTGATCTGTGTTGTGGAAGAGGCATTGGATGTCTTAGCCCTTGAGCGCACGGCTGGTTTCAATGGAAAATATCACGTGTTGCAGGGCGTGTTATCTCCCATCGAAGGCATCGGTCCCGATGATCTAAAGATCAAACAATTGCTGGCGCGCGTCGCTAGCGGGGGCGTGAAGGAAGTCATCCTTGCGACCAACCCCAGCATGGAAGGCGACGCGACCGCGTTGTATCTGCAAAACCAATTGAAGCAATTCGGCGTGCATGTCACCCGCCTCGCGCGCGGACTTCCCATGGGCGGTGATCTCGAATATGCAGATCAGAATACATTGTTGAGAGCGTTGTCTGGCAGACAGGATATGAATTGATGAGGTGGTGGTCGAGTAGGCGGCGGGTTTCGATACGGACATTGTCCTACTCAATCACCGCCGCCGTATCGAGACCATGAACATCACCATCCTCACCTACGGCTCGCGCGGCGATGTCCAACCGTTTCTTCCATTATCGGTCAAATTGATTTCACGGGGACATTCCGTCAAACTTGCCGCGCCGAGTCGTTTCCAGAATCTCGTTGAAGAACACGGCATCACATTCGTCCCTTTGCCGGGCGATCCCGCAACTGCCATTCTGCGCATCAACGATGCAGGCAATAATATTTTCAAAATGATCTATGAAGGGTGGACTCACGCGTTGCAAGTTGGTTCCGAGGTGTTTCGACAAACCGCCGAAGCGTGCAAAGATGCCGATCTGATCGTCCACGCTTTTTCACACACGGTTGACGGGCATACGCAGGCGCGCGAAATGAACATACCTGATGTTCACGTGCAAACCTTTCCGATGTACGCGCCTACCGGCGATTATCCGAACGTTGTCCTGCCTGACCTGAAAATCCGTGCGTTGAATTATTTCACGCATGTTGCGGGATCAAAAATTATCTGGTGGCTGTATCGTTTTGGGTTTGAACGGATCAGCCGCCGCGCGGGATTTCCCAACCGAAAACTTTATTTTCCCTTTGACAAAAACCCGCCCTTCGATGAACTCAGGACATCGCTTCGCCTCCCGACGCCGATTCTGTGCGCGTGGAGCCCCAGCCTTCTCCCGCTTTCAAAGGAATGGTTAGCCAATGTTCACGTCACGGGTTATTTCTTTTTTGACGAAACCGCATCCTATCAGCCTCCCCCTGAATTGCAAAACTTTCTAGATGCAGGCGAGCCTCCCATTTGTGTTTCGTTTGGGAGCATGGTCAACCGCGACGCAGAGAAGATCCACCGAATTGTTCATGAGGCTTTAGCGAAAACGAGTCAACGCGGAATCATTCTTTCAGGATGGGGGGGCGCTCACAAGCCCTCTTCGACGGATATGTTCTACCTCGATTCTGCTCCGCATGACTGGTTGTTGCCGCGTTGCAAAATGCTCATCCACCACGGCGGCGCAGGGACGGTTGCCGCGGGTCTTCGGGCAGGCATTCCGCAAGTCGTCGTACCGTTCATGACCGATCAACCTTTTTGGGCGCGGCGAGTCTATGCGGTGGGTGCCGCGCCGAAACCGATTTTGGTAAAACACCTCTCCGTGGAAAAATTAACGAGGTCAATTGTTGAGGCAGATGGCAATGCCATTCACAAACGGGCACAAGAGATTGGCGTAGCAATCCGAGACGAAGACGGGATAGGCAGTACTGTTGAATTGATTGAATCTCATGTCCGAAACTGGAATCTTCGAAAAATTAAACCATGAACATCTCCATCCTCACCTATGGTTCGCGCGGCGATGTTCAACCGTTCCTTCCCCTTTCACTTGGGCTTGCGGCGCGGGGACATTCGGTGAAACTTGCCGCGCCGCATCGCTTCAAAAACCTTGTGGAAGAACACGGCATATCATTCTTCCGATTGGCGGGCGACCCTGAAGACCTGAGTCGCCGCTTGAATAATGTGGGCTTCAACCCTCTCAAACAAATGCGCGAGATGATGGATCATGCGGTCGCGATCGGCGCCGATGTTGCTCGACAAACCGACGAAATCTGCCGCGATGCAAACCTCATCGTCCACTCGTTTGCCCATGCCGTCGGCGCGCACACCATCGCGCGCGAAAAGAATATTCCCGATGTCCACGTCCAAACATTTCCGATGTTTACGCCCACGGGTGATTATCCCAATGTCACCACTCCCGACCTGAAACTCCGCGCGTTGAATTACTTTTCGCATTTCGCTTCCAGCCGAATTTCAAAATGGACAGCCCACCTTGGATACGAACAAGTCCGCCGCCGTGCAGGATTACCCAAACGCAAACTTTATTTCCCTTTTGACAAAGACCCGCTTCGCCCTCCGACTTTGATCCTGTGCGCGTGGAGCCCCAGCGTTTTGCCCCCTTCGAGAGAGTGGGGCGGAAATGTCCACGTGACGGGGTATTTCTTTTTTGAATCGGAAACTTCATATCGACCTTCGCCTGAATTAGAAAAATTTCTCGATGCTGGGACACCTCCTGTTTGTGTTTCGTTTGGCGTATGGTCAATCGCGATGCAGAGCGAATTGATGAGATCGTACGTGAATCTTTGAAGCGGACAAACCACCGCGGAATTATTCTTTCGGGGTGGGGGAAAGTAAATCAATCGTCGTCGAAGGATTTGCTGTATTTGGAATCCGCTCCACATGATTGGTTGTTGCCGCGCTGTAAGATGCTCATCCATCACGGCGGGGCGGGGACAACCTCCGCTGGTTTGCGCTCGGGGATTCCAAATATCGTCGTGCCGTTCACAGCCGATCAACCGTTTTGGGGTAGAAGAGTCCATGCCCTGGGTGCAGGACCAAAACCTGTGCTGGTAAAGGATCTCACCGTTGAACGATTGACGAAGGCGATTGCCGAGGCTGAGAGTCAACCCATAGGTGAGCGTGCCCAAGCCGCCATTCGGAAGATTCGAAGTGAAGATGGGGTGAGTCGGGCGGTGGAGTTGGTCGTATCCCATGCCCGGAATTGGCATGAAAAGGCAATTTTTTAAGGTGAATTTGTCTGACGACTATTGACAAAGTAGTGAAAAATCGTATAATCAGCGTTCGCCAGTAAGTTCACGGATCTCGTCCCCCTGACAGATCATTGAAAACTGAGTAGTGGTCTCACGTCAGAGACACAAGCCTGTTGGTTTTGCAGTCTGACGAGCCGATGTTGAAAGAGAACATCGGTTTTTCGTCTGTCGATGGAAAAACAGGCCGGAGCGAGACATCCAAGACCCGCTTCGCACCGCACCTTGACAACTGAATAGTGATAGGAAGCAACAACTTTGTCGAATCCAGTAATAAACCGTAAACTAAACACTCGCAAGAGTGAAAAATTTTTTGCGGAGAGTTTGATCCTGGCTCAGGATGA
>CAZQES010000157.1:0-8813 GCA_964591425.1 uncultured Anaerolinea sp. | reverse complement strand
CTGGTGGCGGCGGCCGGGCTGGTGGCGACCGCCGCCGGGCTGGCCGGGCTGACGTACGCGGCCGGCGACGCCCCGGTGAGGGCCGCCCGCCCGGCCGACGGGGTCACGGCGAAGCAACTGATCGACAAGGAGCGGGCCGCCACGGACGCCCTGAAGGGGACCTGGGAACTCCAGTCCAAGACGGTCGACGGGACCACGCTGAAGCTCGGCGAGAAGAAGGTCATCGACGGCCAGGAACACCACCTCCAGCTCGAGTACTACCGGCTGACGTTCGGCGACCGGACGGTCAAGGTCGAGTGGAAGTCGTCCGGGCCGGGCGGGGAGACGCACGAGAGCGAGGCCGGCGTGACCGTCAACCCGACCACCGCCCCGGCCCACATCAACATGTACCGGAGCGTCGGGCTGGTGCTCGGGCTCTACCGGCTCGACGGCGACGGGCTGACTTCGCCTCACCAGATTGCACGTCCGCGTGAACCGAGACCGATTCGAGCGGGCGTGAAAATACGTCCGCCTGAGTCCGCTTGTTCTCGCGCGTGTTGCGTTCGAGCGCGCGGCGCGGCATCGCGTTGCGTTCGAAGCCGGTCGCGATGACCGTGATGCGGATGTCGTCGCCCATGTTCGGGTCGATGACCGCGCCGAAGATCATGTTCACATCGGGGTGAGCCGTTTCGCGGATGATCGCCGCGGCTTGATTCACCTCAAAGAGCGTCATGTTCGGTCCGCCGGTGACGTTGAACAGCACGCCGCGCGCGCCGTCGATCGTGATGTCGAGCAGTTTGGATGAGATTGCGTCCTCGGCGGCTTTCTTCGCGCGTTCGTCGCCGGACCCGGTTCCCACCGCCATGAGGGCGGCTCCGCCCTCGGACATGATCGCGCGCACATCGGCAAAATCGAGGTTGATGAGACCGGGGATGGTGATCAACTCGGAGATGCCTTGAATGCCTTGATGCAGAACATCGTCCGCAAGGCGGAACGCGTCTTGCAACGACGCGCGCTTGTCTGCGATCTGCAACAGGCGGTCGTTCGGAATCGCGATCAACGTATCGGCATGTTCCTTGAGTTTGCCGATGCCCGATTCAGCCGACGACAAACGCCGCGCGCCTTCGAACGTGAACGGACGCGTCACCACACCGATGGTGAGCGCGCCGCTTTCTTTTGCAATTTGCGCCACGACCGGCGCCGCGCCAGTGCCAGTGCCGCCGCCCATGCCCGCGGTGACGAAGACCATATCCGCGCCCTGCATCACTTTATACAGTTCGTCGGCCGATTCTTCCGCGGCTTTGCGTCCCACCTCGGGGTCGCCGCCTGCGCCGAGTCCGCGCGTCAACTTGTCGCCAAGGCGTACGCGGGTGGGCGCTTTGGTGATCGTCAGGGCTTGCGCATCGGTGTTCGCTGAAATGAATTCAACGCCCTGAATGCCTTCGTCGATCATGCGGTTGACGGCGTTCGATCCGCCGCCTCCCACGCCGATCACTTTAATGCGGGCGAAGGTTTCTTCTGTTTGCTTGCTGTGTTGCTTATTGGTCGAGTCCATGTTGAGCCTCCATCAAACATTGGTCTTATGATACTTGCTTTCGATTCCGTAGCGATAAATTTTAAGGGTATATAGACCCTAAAGGTTTTTAAAACCTTTAGGGTCTTACTCTTCACTACGGTAATATCCTTCCAACAATTTTCTTGATGAAACTGAAATTCATGCGCGATTCTCCTTTCTTGCGGCGGTTACGCCCGATGCTCACATCCGAATCCTGCATCGAGACGACCCACTGCAACAGACCCACACCGGTCGAGTACGCCGGCGATCTCAACCGATCCACGAGCCCGGAGAGATTCTCCGGTTGCGCCGTACGGACCGGCATACCCAACACTTCACCCGCTACGCGTTTGATGCCCGGCAACGCGGACGTGCCGCCGGTCAAAACGATTCCCGCAGGCAAGAGACCGTCATAGCCGGAGCGTTTGATCTCCTGCAGGATCAACGAAAAGATCTCTGCCACGCGCGCTTCGATGATCTCTGCCAATTCCTGCCGATTGATCTGCACGGGTTTATCCTCGCCAAACGGCCGCACGGAAAAATATTCTTCCGGACCAACTTCCGCGCGGACCGCGTAGCCTTGTTGCTTCTTAACTTCTTCGGCTTGCGCGAACGGCAGGCGTAATCCGTGCGCCACATCCTGTGTGATGTGATTGCCTCCGACCGCAAGCACCATCGTATGCCACACATCGCCGTTGACGTAGATTCCCAAGTCCGCTGTGCCACCGCCGATGTCGCACACCGCGACTCCCATCTGGCGTTCCTGATCGGTGAGCACCGCTTCGCCGGAAGCAAGCGGGTTCAACACAAATTCCTGAATCTTCACGCCCGCCGCGCCGACGCAATGACGGAGGTTGTCCACCGTCGCGGCTGAGGCGGTGATGATGTGCGCCTCCACTTCGAGCCGGTAACCGTGCATCCCTTTCGGGTTGCGGATGCCATCCTGCCCATCCACCGAAAAGCCGCGTTGGATCACATGAATGATTTCCCGGTCATGCGGAATGGCAACCGCACGCGCCTGTTCCATCGCGTGATCCACATCGAACTGCTCGATCACGTTGCCGTTGACGGCGGTCGCGCCGCGGCTGTTCACCGACGACACGTGCGCGCCCGCGATACTCACCAGCGCGGAGGTGATCTCCAAACCCGACGTGGATTCCGCTTTCTTCACCGAGCGCGTGATGGCTTGCGTCGCCGCGGCAAGGTCAACGATGATGCCCTTGCGGATTCCATCCGAAGGTTCGATGCCCACGCCGAGGATGCGAATGGATTTGTCATCCTCCACGCGTCCCACGAGGGTGCATATTTTGGTCGTACCTACGTCGATGCCAACTACGATTTCTTCCATGATTCCTTTTTGTTTGATGATTACTTTGGTGGTCGAGTAGCCTGAGGTGTCAGCCGAGGGCGTATCGAGACCACCAGTAACCAAAGCAATTCTTGCAACAACAGTTTTCTTGAACATCGGTGGTCTCGATACGGGCTGCGCCCTACTCGACCACCGGAATTTCCTCGTTATTGATTCATCCTGTAATACGGCGCGGTCGGGTACGTCACGTTGATCAACGCCGGGCGGATGCCGCGCTGCGTCAGCGAATTCACCATCTGTTCGTACACGCGCATCTTCAATTCCACGTCGCTGGCGGTCGTGCCGAAATACGCGCGCCAGCCGCGCGGGTCGTTCCAGCCGAAGCCGAACGCCTCGTTGTACAAGATCACCGCGCCCGGCGGGACGTGTCCGGCGAGGCCCTTCAACGCCTGCACCATTTCCATCGAGATGAACGGAGCCGGCGACAGGGGATCCGTTCCGCTTCCGATCACGGGTGGGGCTGATTCAACCACAACGGAAATGAGTCCGATCATTTCGCCGCGCGGACGGAACGCGACGCCATCCTCCGCAACCCACGTGTATCCGCCTGACTGCTCCCAGCGAATCAGCGGCTTCCGCTCGATGACCTGCACCGAAATCAGGTTGGGGAGTGTAGCGGTCACCTGGACGGAAGCAAGCTCGGGGTAGTTGAGGCGGAGGCGTGTCTCCAGATCCGAGGGGATCAACGTGAAGATCGGCTGTCCTGCAACTCCGATCACGGAATTGATCTCCGCCGGGGTCAGAATCTGGTTGCCGGTCACTTGCGCCTCGGTCACGCGCAATTCGGGTCGCGTGAATGCAAGATTGATCGCCGCGCCGCACAACGCAACGAGGAAGAACGAAACCAATCGCCAGCCAACGCGCGGACGCGGAATCTTCGGCATGTGGATCGCGCGCAGGTTGACGCGCGGCATGTGAAGCGCGATCTGGAAATTCCGTTTACCGCTGGCGGGTTTGGGTGTGCTGAGTTTCTTAGCCGCTTCCGGTTTGGCGCGCGCGGCGGGAGGAGGCACAGGCTTGGTGGCTTGTTTCATGGCGCGTTGCAGTTCCTTCGCGCGCTCCTGTTCGCGGCGCAACCGGACGAGTTCGGCGCGGGTGGTCTCTTTCATCTCGCTCATGCGTGGCTCCGATAGGTGTGCGATGTACGGTCTCGTTCTGCTTTGCGTTGCATTGCCAGTTCGATCAGACGGTCGACGAGTTTGGCGTAGGGCAACCCGCTGGCTTCCCACAATTTGGGATACATGCTGATCTTCGTGAAGCCGGGGATGGTATTCAACTCGTTGAGGTAAATTTTGTTCGTATCTTTCTCCACAAAGAAATCCACGCGTGCCATCCCGGCGCAGTCGATCAATTTGTAGGCGCGGACGGCATACTCGCGGATTTTTTCGGAGGTTTCATGCGGTAGTTGCGCGGGAATCTCCAAACCCGATGTGCCGTCTATGTATTTCGATTCGTACGAATAAAAATCGCGGCTCGGCAAGATCTCGCCGCATACCGAAGCGACCGGCTCGTCGTTGCCCAACACGCTGACCTCGACCTCACGCACGTTCGTCACGCCGCGTTCGACGAGCACACGTCGGTCGAATTGCGCGGCTTCCAGCAACCCTTCCTGCAGATCGGAACGGTTGTGGCACTTCGTCACACCGACCGACGAGCCGAGGTTGGCAGGCTTGGTGAACAACGGATACGCGCCAGCCTTTTCGGCTTTTTCGATGACGCTGTTCAAATTTTTCTCGATCTCATTGCGCAACACCAACGCAGACTCAACAACAGGAATATTGTTCGCGCGCATCACTTCCTTGAACACGCCTTTGTCCATGCCGACGGCGGAACCAACCACACCCGCGCCGACGTACGCCACATCCGCCATTTCAAACAGACCTTGGATCGTGCCATCTTCGCCGAACGTGCCGTGGAGAACGGGGAAGAACACATCTGCTTCGTACTGCGTATTGCGTACGGACGGATCGGCAGAAAGAACAAAATGCTCCAGCCCATTCAACTTTCCATTTTCAAACTTTCCGATCACATCCTCACCTGTCAGCCAATGGCCTTCGCGCGTGATGCCGATCTGCGTCACTTCGTATTTGGCAGGGTCCAGCACCGACAGCACCGCGCGCGCGGACATGAGCGAAACATCATGTTCGCCGGAGCGTCCGCCGAAGATCACGGCAACGCGCAACTTACTGGGTGTGCTTGATGAGTTTGATTTCATAGACATTTGTACTGCGTACTTCGTATTACGTATTCCTTTATGGTAGTGGCGCTTGTTCGAGGAGCGTTTCGAGTGAGGGTTGAGAATCAACTCGATATTCAGCCTCTTCATCACGAATGGTGCGAGTGCGTTCCTCGGGCGTGATCGTCAGGAGCAGGCGAATGATTTGCGTTAGAAATTGCATTCGATGAGTCGCCACTTCCTCGCCAAGTACAAACCTACCATCGTAATACCAGCCGCGGCTCTCGCGGGCAGAACCAAGGGCATACTCATAAAATCGAGCGCGATCCTTTCCAGAACTTCTTGAATATCCTTCCGAAATATTTGCGCCAACCGAACCAACTGCTTCATACAACTGCTCCGATAATCCAATTGTCCGACGGTCATTCATCAACTTCGTCACATCATGCCACGACAGATCGCCAAGAAACAAAGCGTACCGATACACGACCATTTTCCAGAGTGCGTCTCCTGTGAAAAGTTCGGGCATCGTCTTCAGCCATTCTTGATAATTCACACTCTTCTCCATAGATCGCCATTACGCAGTACGCAATACGTAGTACGAACTTCACCACTCACCCACAAACTCAATCTCCAACTCCAACTCGACGCCTTGCTTTTCCTTCACAGTCTTCTGCACGAGTTGGATTAACGCGCGGATATCCTGCGCGCGCGTCGCGCCGTGGTTGATGAAAAAATTTCCATGCAGCGGGCTGACCTCGGCGTTCCCGATGCGCGTGCTTTTTAATCCCGCCGCTTCGATCAACTTCCCTGCGTAATCGCCGTTCGGATTCTTGAACATCGAACCCATGCTTGCGCCGGGCGGTTGCGTTGCTTTACGGTGCGCGCCGAATTGCTGGATCTTGACGGTCACATCTTCCTTCGTTGAATTTTTTAAACCCAACTCAGCCGAAAGAACGATGGCTTTTATTTCGCCTCGTTTCAACACGCTTGTGCGATACCCGTATCCCATTTGCTCGACCATAAATGTTTCTTTTCCATTTTCCGTCAACAACCATGCAGTGATCAAATTGCCAGCCATGTCGCCGCCGAACGCACCGGCATTGCCGTAGACCGCGCCGCCGATCGTGCCGGGGACGGTCGCCGCCCACTCGATTCCCGACAATCCCTTCGACGCACAGCGGTTGGCGAGGTTGCTGAAGACCACTCCCGATTCTGCCGTGACAGACGGTTGATCGCCAGCGTGAAAAGTTGTCTTTTTTGCACGGTTCAAAATGACCACTCCGCGTACGCCTTTATCACTGACGAGGATGTTCGAACCGCCGCCCAACATCACGAACGGCAGGTCATTCTTCCACAAAAGCCTGACCACGCGTACGAGTTCAGCGACCGTATCCACCGTGATGAAAATATCCGCTGGTCCGCCGATGCGCGCGGAGGTATACGGCGCAAGCGGCACGTTTTCCTTCACCTTGTCGCCGAACTTTTCATGCAACAGGTCGATCGGTCTTGCAAGCACTGCCATCAATCCTTCATTTCCTTTTCACTTAATTTCTCGATCAATTTCGTTACCATCTTTTCGTCCGCTTCCTTGTGTTCTTCGCCTGTATTCTGAGCGCGCTGGTCGAAGAAAGACAGCACCATCGTCAACGGCGGCAGGAAAAAGGTCTCGGAGTACGCGGGTTTTTTCTCGTCAGCCATGAGCGCTCACCATCTCAAACTTCGATTCGGAACGGATCGGTTGCGCAGGCTCGAACGGCACGCTGGTAGAAACTACCTGTTGAGGACGTTTGATCCGTTCGATCAACTTCAACGCCAACAATTCATCCGCGTCATGCGGCGTGTGCGGCTGGGTGGGAGTTTCCAGTTCTGCCGTGAACAAGATCATCCGCAAGGGAAACAATGACGGGTGAGAGAGTCGATGGGTATGTCTCTCCATGTTCGCCTACCTTTCCTTCAGACCTTTCAAAACGTCCATGCAGATTTTGTCGGCATCGCCAGCCGAGAGCACGATCAATACATCGCCGGGTTTCAAATTTTCGAGCAGGTATTTCGTCACACCGTCGAGCAGGGCGATAAAACGGGCGGAATGATGCGGCATGCCGCTGACGATCTCCGCCGAGGTGAAATCTTGTTGCGGTTCGCGCGCCGCATAGACCTCGGTGACGATCACTTCGTCGGCATCTTTGAATGCCCGCGAAAATTCGAGGTACAACGCATGCGTGCGCGAATACGTGTGCGGTTGCCACACCGCCCAGATGCGGCGCTTCGGATATCTCGCCCTCGCACCGGCAAGCGTGGCTCGGATCTCGGTCGGGTGATGGGCATAATCATCGAAAACGCTGATGCCTTGAACTTCGCCGCGCAGTTCAAAGCGGCGACCCGTGCCGGTAAATTTTGCAAGCGCCTTCGCGGCTTTGTCACGCGAGAAGCCGAGCACATCCACGATCGCCAACACCGCCAGCGCGTTCCGCACGTTGTGTTCCCCCGGCACCTGCAACGACACTTCGACCGAATTGAGCCCGGTGCTTTTCAAATTCGAGGAAGCGACGAAATCGAACCCACCGCGCTGGTTGGGTTTCACATCGCGGGCGATCACCCACAACGGCGTGTTGATCGTGTCGTCTTTCTGCACGCCATAACCGACTACCACTTTTCCCGTTTTGCGCACGCGCGGAATCAACATCGCCGCGCCGGAATCCTCCGCGCAGATGATCAACGTCCCGTTCGGAGGCAGCAGGTCGGTGAACATTTCAAAGGATTTGTACATCGCTTCGAACGTTGGGAAGAAATCCGGATGATCGTGCTCGATGCTGGTCACTACTTCGATCTGCGGTTTCAAACCTAAAAACATGTTGTCGTATTCGTCAGCCTCGATCACGAACAGGTTGCCTTTGCCCGCCCGGGCATTGACGCCAAAATTCTTCACCATGCCGCCGACGATGAACGAAGGTTCGCGTTTGAGTTCGCTCAACACCCACGCGGTCATCGCGGTGGTGGTGGTCTTGCCGTGTGTACCGGCAATCGCGATACCAACCTTCTCAGACATCCACTCGCCGAGAAAATCCGCGCGTTTGTAGACGGGGATGTTCGCCCGCATCGCGGCCTGGACTTCAGGATTGTCCTCGCCAATGGCGGAGGAACGCACCACCCAATCCGCTCCCGCGATGTTGCGTGCATGATGACCGATAAACACAGCCGCGCCGGCTTTGCGTACTTCATCGGCGAAGGGCGTAAGCGCGCGGTCAGAGCCGCTCACCTTGTACCCGCTCTCCAGCAGGAGGCGGGCGATGGCGGAAAGACCGCTTCCCCCAATGCCGATGAAATGGACGTGTGTCATATCGTTGCTCAAGGTTTCGTCCCCGCCGCCGGTGACGGCGACAGGAGCATAGGTTTAGATGTACACCACGATCACGAATACGAACGCAAGGAAGATGGCGAAGTAGATGAGCGGCTCGCCAAGCAGTGCGGGAGGCATGTACAGCATCAACTGGTTGACCGTATTCACCAGTGTGGGTTCGGTGGGGCGGGTCATGATCTCCGGAAAAGGATAGTCTGCAATATACAGGTAGTAGAGCACACTGCCGGCGATGAAGTACCCATTGACGCCGCCCAACAACACGCCCACCACCGTATCTTGCACTCGTTCTCGCACCGCACGCGAAGCGAGATGCGCCACACTCACCACGGTCTGGTACCCGAAATAGACCAGCACACCGAGGATGATGATGCGC
>CAZQES010000156.1:0-8914 GCA_964591425.1 uncultured Anaerolinea sp. | reverse complement strand
GGGATGGCTACTTCAACAGCTCGATAAACTCTTCCGTTGTAATTTGACTTTGTCGCAAAATCGAACGAAGTACGTGTGGGTTTAGATCGCCGGGATGATTTGGAACGGTGACCAGCAGATTTCCCCGCTTGAATTGGATGTGACTTCCCTTTTGCCGTACCTGCCGAAAGCCCGCTTTTTCAAGCGCGGCAATCACTTGACGAGGCTTTAGAACAGGAAGCTTAGGCATACGCTTTGACTGCTACATCCACCTTGAATTTGAAAACTTCCAGATTATCGGCAGGTAACGAGTTGCGCGGGTCGTCTGCGGCAGGCACAGGACGTAAGTACGGAAGCCCGTCTTCAAATGAACCTTCAAGGTGAAGAGATGCGGCTTCCAGCAGGTTCTTTCGCGCTTCCTGCTTTGTGCTTCCTTGTGAGGGGACATCCAATTCGGGGCAAAGCGCAGAAAATTCCTCGCCTTCCTTCCAGATCAAACCAGTAAAGACAAACATTTCCATAGGTTGCTCCTATGAAAATTATACACCCTCCCGCCCCCAGCCGATTGACGCCATCGAACGCGGCAGTCTTGTAGCACTCTGCCAGGGTGGGATAGTTGAATACGGTGTTGATGAAGTATTCCACTTTGCCTTTGAACGCCATCACTGCCTGGCCGATGTGAATGAGCTCGCTCGCGCCTTCGCCGATGATGTGCACGCCGAGCAGTTCGTGCGTTTCAAGATGGAAGATCAACTTGAGCAAGCCCGTCTGGTCGCCGATGATCTGTCCGCGGGCGATCTCGCGGTATTGCGCCTTGCCCACTTCGTAGGGAATGCCGGCTTCGGTCAGTTCTTCTTCGTTCTTGCCAACCGTTGAGATTTCAGGAATGGTGTAAATGCCGTAAGGAAATAGTTCAGGCGAGTGGTTCGTTTTGACGCCGAACGCGTGACACGCGGCGAGCCGTCCTTGCTCCATGGAAGTGGAAGCCAGCGAGGGGAACCCGATCACATCACCGACCGCGTAAATGTTCGGTGTTTTCGTTTGGAATTTCTCGTTCACTTTGATCACGCCGCGTTCGTCCATTTCGATGCCGACCGCCTCGGCGTTGAGCGATCTGGTCGCGCCGGTCCGCCCAATGCTGTAGAGCGCCATCTCGGTGACGATCTGTTTTCCGCTGGTGAGTGTGATGCGCACGCGTTCACCGTTTTCATCGTTGACCGGTTCGATGGATTTCACCTCTTCACCCAGCCGCATAATGGCGCGCTGTTGGTTGAGATGATAGGTGAGCGAGTCCATGATCTCCGCGTCCACGAAGGGGAGCAGGCGGCGGCGCTTGTCAATGACGGTCACCCGCACACCGAGCGCGGCAAAGATGCAGGCATATTCGAGTCCGATCACGCCCGCGCCGACGACTGCCAGGGTGCGAGGCAGATGATCCAACTGGAGCAAATCGTCACTGATGAAGATGCGCTTCCCGTCGAAGGGGATGTGTTCGCTTTTTGTGGCAGACGTCCCTGTGGCGATGACCGTGTTTGCAGAAGTCACATCCCGCCAGCCGTGTTGGTCAACCGATTTGAGTCGAATCGTGTTCGCATCCAAAAACGAGGCTTCGGCAGAGAGCAGTTCGACGCGGTTGCGTTGCAGTTGATGCCGCACGATATCGAGTTCGTGTTGGATGACGTGGTCGGTGCGATACAACAAGTCGCTCATCGTGATATTTTGCTTCACCGTGTACGACGCGCCGTACAGGCTGTGTTCGCGATACCCCGAAAGATGCATCACCGCTTCGCGCAACGTTTTGCTGGGAATCGTCCCCGTGTTGATGCAGACTCCCCCCAATATCGTTTTGCGTTCGACGACAGCGACGCGCTTATTGAGTTTCGCCGCCTGAATCGCCGCGCGCTGACCCGCCGGTCCCGAACCGATCACGAGCAAATCATAATCATAGTCTGTCATGGCGACCTCGCATATTTCCCGCAATTATAGATGAAAAACCCGCCTCTTTCGAGACGGGTTGAGTTGATTCAGCAACTTGAATTTTTCGAGGAAGCCCAAAATCTCAGCTACAGATTTCACGACTTCACACGGATTGGTTTAATGATTTGTGAAACCCGTGTTAATTTGCGGCAAAGAATCTTCAAGCGGGGATTTTTTGTCCCGCTTCAAACCCTCTCTTCAAGGCTTCGTAGTTCTTCGGCAATAAGTGTTTGTGCCTCGCTGGCAGGTGACCATCCAGCGCTTTCTCGATGTCCTTCAATGAAATTTCGGGCAATGCGGTGAGCAACGCGCCGACCGCGACCATGTTGAGCAATTTCTTGTCGCCGATCTCCTCGGCGATCTCATTGCACGGAACGAAGACCACGTTAATGTCTGTCCGTTTCGCGGGGCGATCCACCATGGATTGGTTGACGATCAACGTCCCGCCGGGCGCAAGAATATCTTCGTATTTATCGAAGGACGGCAGGTTTAACGCGATCGCCAATTTGGGATTCTTCACCAACGGCGAACCGATCTCCTCGTCCGCGATGACGACCGTGCAATTCGCTGTGCCGCCGCGCATTTCGGGTCCGTACGAGGGAATCCATGTCACTTCTTTGCCCGCGTCCATGGCGGCATATGCGAGTACCTGTCCGCTGAACAACACTCCCTGCCCGCCAAACCCTGCGATGATGATTTCTTTTTGCATAAATACTCCGTAAAAAAGTAAACACGTAAACAGGTAGACACGTAAACACGGATCACGCAGTACGCAATACGCAATACGTAGTACGCAATACGTTACACCTTCACCTGCTTGATCGCCTCACTGACCTTGTAATCTCCGAGCGGAAACGCTGGCACCATGTTTTGCTCCACGAACTTCAACGATTCGACCGGCGTCATGCCCCAGTTGGTGGGACACGTGGAGAGCAATTCAACCATCGAAAAGCCGAGTCCGCGCGCTTGAGTTTCGAATGCCAATCGAATTGCCTTTTTCGCTAATCGAATATTTTTCGGGTCATGCAATGACCTTCGTACGCAATACCCAACGCCATCGAGTGTGGAAAGCATTTCCGACATGCGGATGGGGAAGCCCTGTGTTTCCACATCGCGCCCATTTGGCGAGGATGTTGTTTTCATGCCGGGGAGAGTGGTCGGAGCCATCTGGCCGCCGGTCATGCCGAAGTTGGCGTTGTTGATGAAGATGACCGTGAGATTCTCGCCGCGCGCCGCGGCATGGACGATCTCGCCCATGCCGATCGAGGCAAGGTCGCCATCGCCTTGATACGTGAACACGATTCGATCCGGTAGCACACGTTTGATTCCCGTTGCCATCGCGGGTGCGCGTCCATGCGGGGCTTCGACAAAATCGGTGTCGAAATAATTGTAGGCGAAGACCGCGCATCCCACCGGCGCGACGCCGATGGTCTTGTCGATGACACCCATTTCCTCCAGCACTTCTGCCACCAACCGATGCGCGACACCGTGCGTGCATCCCGGGCAGTAATGCGTGGGTATGTCGGTAAAACCTTCGGGTCGATCGTAGACCAGATTATTTGCGACCATGGTTACCTCATTCCTCGCATGCGTTCATACCATTCTTCGCGCGGGTCAGCCTCTACCGAAAGCGGTTCTGAAACCATGCGATGGATCTCGTGCATAATCTCCTCCGGGAGAGGCACCACACCTCCCACTCGCCCGTAAAACTCGACCGGCGCGCGTCCACGCACCGCGCGTTGAACATCATCCAGCATCTGCCCCGAATTCATCTCGGTGACAAGAAAACCGTCCACGTGACCGACGAGACTCTCGATCACTTCGACTGGGAACGGGCTGACCGTGACGGGACGCAAAAGTCCCACTTTGATTCCCTGTTCGCGCGCGTGCCGCACTGCTGAGAGCGCTACGCGTCCTGCCGTACCGAAGCCGATGACCACGTATTCCGCGTCATCGAGGAAATATTCCTTGTAACGGACTTCATTCCGCTCGATGGCTTTCCAACGAGTCAAAAGCCGAAGGTTGGTTTTCTCTTCCTGGATTGGATCAAGATAAATGGAGGTCAAGATGCGGCGTTCACGTTTGCCCATCCTGCCGTCGGTTGCCCAGTCCCAATGTGCGCGTTGAATCGGTCTCATCTCCGGCATCTTTGCCGGTTCCATCATCTGACCGATCGAGCCGTCTAAAATGATCATGCAAATTGTTCGATATTTTTCCGCGAGATCGAACGACAACGCGGTGAGGTCAATTGCCTCTTGCACCGAGGCTGGCGCAAGCACAATGTTGCGATAATCTCCGTGACCGCCGCCGTGCACCGCCTGGTTGTAATCGCTTTGTGCCGGCGCGATGTTGCCGAGACCGGGTCCGCCGCGCATCACGTTGACGAGCACCGCGGGGACTTCAGTGCCGGCGATGTACGACAAACCCTCCATCATCAAACTCACGCCGGGGCTCGACGAGGTAGACATCACGCGCACGCCCGCGCACGCCGCGCCGTAGACCATGTTGATCGCGCCGAGTTCGCTTTCGGCTTGCACGAACGCGCGTCCCAGCTCCGGCATGCGTCGCGAAAGATATTCCAAAATTTCTGTTTGAGGGGTGATGGGATAACCGAAATACGCTTCAAGCCCGGCGCGCACCGCGGCTTCGGCGATGGCTTCGTTGCCTTTCCATAGTTCACGTGTCATACATTTCTCCATGAAAACGTGTAGGGGCGCAACATGTTGCGCCCCTACGAAATTATGCAGAAACAGGAATTGGTTTTGATACCTCGCGATACACCGTGATCGCCGCGTCGGGGCACACGATGGCGCAAATAGCACACCCCGTGCAACCGTCCTTGAACGTGTGCGCGGGGTGGTAGCCCTTCGGAGTGAGGCGTGTCAAGTCCATTTCCATCACCGCCTGCGGACACGCCGGGATGCAAAGTTCACAGCCCTTGCAATACTGGTCGCTGACTTCGATCCAACCTTTGACTTGCATACTCTCTCCTTATCTGAGTAGTCGGATGCACTTTGGCAGGATTGCTTCAACCAGATTATCTCCCTCCGACCCGCAGGCGAGTAGTGCCATGCGTCATGAACAGGCATGTACAATATCATCCCTCGCCGGGGGACAAAAAACCCGCCTCTTTCGAGACGGGTCAACTGATTCAGCCGATTCGAGTTTTATTTGCCCTTCTTCCTTTTTCCGAATATTCCCAACCGCCCCAAAATATCCCGCGATTGATCCATGTTGATGAGGAACGTCGCCACGCCGCTCAACAATCCGCCGATGGTTACCACCGATGTTGAGAAGTCCTCGCCAAGTCCATCGATCGAATCTGTGGATACCGCGCGATAGGAAGGTCGTTGCATCTGCATGGGTTGGGTCTTGTTCGGAGCCATGAGCGGACCTGTCCCGGTTGGGAAGCGTTCGAGGAGGTCACCTTCTTCCAGCGGTTGTGCAAAGACGAAATCCAGAACCATATCCCCGGACGCGTTGACGAGCATCACCAACTCGCCATCTTCACTCAAACCCCAGTCGCCCCAAAACAGGTCAACGGGCTGTTGAATATCGCCTTCATCCTTGCTGGAGGCGATTAACAGGTCGCCGCCTGCCGCAATGGTCGTGCCTTGCGGGAATGTGAAAATATTGTCACCATCCGTGAAGACGAACCCGCGCAGGTCGGCTTCGCGGTTCAAATTATTATGCAAGGTGATCCAATCCTCCTTTGCGTTGGAGACTTGTGCGATCACGATATCGCCGGGGGAAATGGTCTGATCACTCATAACATTGCTGTATGCGGTTTGTCCGCCCACCCAGGCGATATAGAACGCGGCGACCACAGCAAGCACGATCAGGATTGTTTTGAACATGGCGGCTCTCCTCGTTTGATTTGATTGGATGTCGGGAATTATAGTCTTCTCGCGGAAAGATTTATCAAGAGATTTTTTCGGTCGCAAGGAATTTATGAAGGTTGCCATGATGTAACGGGTATAATTCCCTCGAAATGTGAGGTTGATTTGAACGAGTTCTTGTTGTCGATAGATACGCTATGGATCGTGGCTCTGATCATGGTCGGGTTTATCGTGTATCAGTTGCGCTCTGGGGAGGTCCATATTCGCTGGATCGGTTCGATCAAGCGGACAAGAACTCCGATCTTCTACTGGTTGTTCATCTTGTTCTATGTTGCGGTCCTCGGAATCGTAGTGTACGTGTGGATGGATGGGCTGAGGATCCCCATATCTGAATTGTTTGATTGAGTAATTCACCTTGCGCCGTGTCATTCTGAGCGGAGCGAAGAATCTCGGAGACTATCGTGGAGACCCTTCGCTGGCGCTCAGGGTGACACAGCATTGGAGAAGTTCATGACCAACGCAGTTATTGTAGATGCGATCCGTACTCCGATCGGAGCCTTGGGAGGAATTCTGTCCCCGCTTCGCCCGGACGATATGGCGGCGCTTGTATTCCGTGAAATTGTTCAACGCAACAGCCTCGACCCCGCGCTGGTGGAGGAGGTGATTCTTGGGTGTGCGAATCAAGCCGGTGAAGATAACCGAAACGTCGCGCGGATGGCGGCACTGCTCGCGGGTTTACCTGTGGAAGTTGCGGGTCTGACCGTGAACCGCCTGTGCGCGTCAGGGTTGAATGCCATCAACCAAGCCGCGCGCGCGATCAAGACCGGCGAAGGGGAGGTGTACATCGCAGGCGGCGTCGAATCGATGAGCCGCGCGCCGTATTCCGTCCCGAAAGCAGAGGCGGGATTCTCGTTCGGTAATCTCACCGCATGGGACACCGCGCTCGGCTGGCGTTATCCGAACCCGGTGATGAAACAAATGCACGGCACAGACTCGATGGGCGAGACCGCCGAAAATATCGCGCAGGAACGTCCGCACATCACGCGCGAGAAGCAGGATGAGTTTTCACTACGGAGTCATCAACGCGCCATTGCCGCCATCGATTCAGGTAGATTTGAAAAAGAAATTCTCTCAATTCTCGTCCCTCAGAAAAAAGGAGATTCTAAACTTGTTTCAGTAGATGAACGCCCGCGCCGCGACACAACGCTGGAATCGCTGGCGAAGCTCAAGCCGGCCTTTGCCAAAGAAGGTGGAACCGTGACTGCGGGAAATTCGTCTGGTCTCAACGACGGCGCGGCGGCGTTGTTGTTGATGAGCGAAGAAAAAGCCAAAGCGTTGAATCTCAAGCCTCTCGCGCGGATCGTCGCATCTGCAACTGCTGGAGTCCCGCCGCGCGTCATGGGATACGGACCAATTCCTGCGACAGGGAAAGCCTTGAAGCGCGCCGGTTTGCAAATGAAAGATATTGGCTTGGTCGAACTCAACGAAGCCTTCGCGGTGCAAGCGCTCGCCGTAATAGAAGATCTGGAAATCGACCCTGAAATTGTCAACGTCAACGGAGGCGCGATTGCCATCGGACATCCGCTGGGTTGCTCCGGCGCGCGCTTGGTCACGACTCTTGTGCACGAAATGAAATTGCGCGGTAATGTGAAATACGGGCTTGCCACACTTTGTGTCGGTGTCGGTCAAGGCGAAGCGACGATCATTGAATACGTTGGTTGATCTACAAAATGCGTGATTTGTATCATGGAGCGGGATGCGCTTCGAGTACGGTGTGTTATCCCAAAAGGCGAGCGGGATGCCATCCCTAACCACGTCGTCGCTAAAATTTGGAGCAGAATGAATCGAACCATTACCTTCCTGTCTTTTCTCTTTCTTCTTTCTTTTCTTGCCTCTTGCAACGCGCCAGCCGCAACACCAGACTTGACACCCGAAGCCGCGGCGATCGACGTGCCCGTCGAAATCAACGCGCCGTTGATCGAATCGCCCGCACTGGTAAAGATCCGTTTCCTCAACGAACGCGATGGATGGGGCGTGACCGAGACTCAGATCGTCCGCACGAACGATGGCGGCGTCACGTGGTATAACGTCACGCCGCCCGAAATCACCGAGACCGGTTACAGCGTGGATTGGTTCGTGCTGGATAACGATAACGTTTGGATCCAGCAACCCGATTTTGCAAATTATCCGTTCGGCGGATTTCAATATCACACCCCCGATGGGGGATTCAACTGGAGCAACACAGAAGTTCCATACAGCGGCGCAAAAATTTCATTCCTCGATGCGAACAACGGCTGGGCGCTTGCCGACCTAGGGGTTGGCGCAGGCTCGAACGCGGTCGCGGTGTATCAAACCACCAACGGCGGCGACGTATGGAATATGAATTTCATCAACGATCCAAATCAGGCAAGCGCGAGCGATTCGCTTCCTCTGGGCGGTTTGAAGTTTGGATTGACTCCGCTCGACATGCAAACCGCATGGATCTTCGGCGTGGTCTACGCGCCGGGCACGCCGTATCTCTTCCGCACCGATGACGCAGGAAAGACATGGTCGCCGGTGCAGTTGCCATTACCACCGGGTGCGGAAAACGGCGAACTCGGCATCGAACAAATGGCATTCACCTCTGCCAATGACGCGTACATTCTCATGCGCGCACTCTCTGATTCAAGCAATCTGGTCTTGTATGTGTCAAACGATGGCGGCAATACGTGGGCGATCACGCCAACCTTGATCCCCGGCGGCGGCTTCGCAGATTTTCTCCCGGCGGGCGAGGTCGTTTTGTATAACCGCGCGCAGTTTTACGTCACGCGCGATTCGGCGCGCACGTGGAGTGTTATCCCGCCGGATATCGCCTTCGGTGAAATTTTTGCCGGCATGGATTTCCTCAACGCGTCCACCGGCTACGTCATCACGCAAGACCCGACCAATCATCGTTCGTTATATCGCACCGACGATGGAGGCGCAACGTGGTTTCCCGTCATACCTTGATATTTTTCATCGCATTCTTTTTGATCGGATGTGCACCCGCCTCTCCCACCGGGACGGTTGCCCCGCCTCCCGAAGCGACTCAATTCCCTGACACGCCTACTCCCGCGCCTGATTACGTCGCTCAGATTCGC
>CAZQES010000155.1:0-8925 GCA_964591425.1 uncultured Anaerolinea sp. | reverse complement strand
GGCAGTTTTACAGGCGGGCGCAAATGGGTTTGTGCTCAAAACCGCCAAAGCCGATGAACTGATCCAATCCGTGCGCGATGTGAATGAAGGTAAATCGGCGTTGGACCCTGCCGTCACGCGCAAGCTGATGTCGACTCTGTTCAAGCGATCTGAAACGGTCGCTCCCGAATCGCTCACAGAGCGCGAACTGGATGTGCTGCGTCTTGCCGCCAAGGGCTACACCAATAAATCCATAGGCGTTCAACTCGGCATCAGTGACCGCACTGTGCAGGGACACCTCGCGCACATCTTTGCCAAGATGCACGCCGCCAGCCGCACCGAAGCCGTGATGCGCGCCGTCTCCCTTGGGTGGGTTTCACAAGATACGGCAAAGATCACGGAAGAATAACGAGCAATGAAGCGATTCTTTCCGGGCTGGCGCGGTCTCGGTCAATTATTCGCCGTCACGGTACTGCCGCTTACGATCCTTTTGTTGATCATCGCGTTCGGCAGTGTAACACTTCATCAAAGGGATATGCGGGATTTGGTCGGAGAACGCGATGAACGCGCTGTGCAATCCGCCGCGGCCGCCCTCGAATCCGAATTACATCATCGCAGGGCAACGATAACCAGCCTGGTCTTATTTGCCGGTGTAGCCAGTAATCTATCGTTCGACAGTATCCTTGCCACATCGGGCGATTTGATTTCTGATTTCGACGGTGGCGTGGCTTTCCTCGATGTGAACAGGGAAGTGCTCGCGAATACCGACAACGACAGTCTTTGGGATTGGGTTGCCCAAAATAAGACAGCGATCCGACTCGCCTCCTCCTCGGATGCTTCGACTCTGCTCAGCACAAGCCCCGTGCCTGTTTTCTCAGAACCATTCATGGATCCAAACTCGAAAGACATGTTCGTCATTATTTCAGCATATTCCTCTTCCCTGAATGCAATCGTGGCTGGAGCATTCTCCCCTCAAGCCCTAGCTGCACAGACCTTATCAGCATCCTACCCCGCTGGCAGCAAGGTCACAATTTATCTCGTAGATTCTTCGCGCCAGGTTCTCTTTCTCAGTGGCGCACCTGAAACCCAAAGCCTCGCCGCGGATCATACCGGCGTGACAGAAGCGTTGCGCGGCGAAAGTGGGACCCTTTACGTCAGGGTCAATGAGGTTGAACATGCGATTGCCTACAATCCCATTCCCTCCACTGGATGGGCGCTCATAACAGAGGAGTCCTGGCAGGCGGTAGTCAGCCCTTCCCTGCAAGCCACTCAGATGGCGCCTTTGGTGCTTGTGCCTGCATTCATTCTGGCGCTGATTGCATTATGGTTCGGAGCAAAGCAAATCGTCCAGCCTCTGCAACAACTGGAATCAAAGTCTGCGGCGTTGGCTTGGGGTGATTTCAGTGCAATAAGAGAAAGTGTTGGTGGGATTTCCGAGGTGCGCCACCTGCAAATGGAACTGATGGAAATGGCGCGCAAAGTGCAAGCCGCACAGGAGGGATTGCATGATTACATCGCCGCGATCACCTCCGCACAGGAAGAAGAACGGATGAGACTGGCGCGTGAATTGCACGATGACACCATTCAGGCTGTCATTGCGCTCAAGCAGCGCGTGCAATTGGCGCACAAATCTGTGAAGACCGAGAGTGGGCATCAGGCTCTCAGAGAACTTGAAACACTTGCCGAGCAGACCATCGAAAATCTCCGACGTTTGACGCGCGCCCTGCGCCCGATCTATCTTGAAGATCTGGGGCTGGTCACCGCGCTCGAAATGTTAGCGCGCGAAACAACCCAGTCCAATCATCTGGAAGTGGACTTTTACCGGTTGGGGCGGGAACGCCGCTTATCGCGCGAAGTGGAGCTAGCCTTGTATCGCATCGCGCAAGAAGCACTTAATAATGTGGTGCATCATGCAAAAGCCAAACATGCCGAACTGCGTATCGCCTTTGACGAGCGAAGCAGTCCTGCGGATAAGGAAATTGAACTCGAAGTGAAAGATGATGGTGTTGGCTTTGGCGTGCCCAAGAGTCCCACAGACTTCGCGCCGAGCGGGCATTTCGGTCTGCTTGGGATGAGGGAACGAGCCGATCTAATCGGAGGCAGATTGGAGGTCCAGAGTGAAGCGGGACGCGGCACGCGGCTCTCGGTGCGGCTGGCAATCCCGTCCGATAAGTCTAAAAAGGAAAAGTGAAAAGATTTGCTTTCCGTCGCGAAGAGTCCTGGCTTAACATTGGCTTAGTGGTATCAAAAACAACTTGCGCCCGTGCTACAATCTATTCGCCATGGAAAGAAATTCTCCGAAAACGTGGTTTCTACAGAGGGCATTGAGACTAGTCTTGCTGATTGGACTTTTCTCCAGCATCCATGTCATGTCTATGCAAAACGGCCACATGCCGATGCCATCCCAGATCGTCGAACGAAACGGCGTCCTGTCTGAAGGGCAGAATGTTCCAACAACATGTTGTAGCGATGCATTTGGCTCTTCCATGTGCGGATTTGTAATTTCAAATTCTGCTTGTGCGGCTTATCCTGCGGGGACCGACCGGGTTGCCTTCTCAACTTTTTCGATTCAAATCGGAAGCCGCGAAATCATGACTCCTCCTCCCAAAATCTAATAACAGAATACGCTGATCTTCCTGTTGAGCTTCGGAACGACAGGATAACTGGTCTGAATTCAACTGACACGCCTGATAGCTGTCAGATGAAGATGATTCACGATATGTCGGCTGCGGCATCCCGTTGACCATTTTCAGATTGCCGGGGATGCTATTGAAAGACCCGGCGAGCCGGTTCGATGTCATGAGGAAACAAAGGATTGTCTTTTTCACAATTCTGGTCCTGATACTGGGCACAGCCTTTTTGATTTATCAACTCCCTGCCGGCGCGAATCGGCCTGTGGTGATCAATCAAACGGCTGTCCCGCCTCTGCCGACCTTGGATCCTGAAGATGTGGCGCAAGGCGAACTCCTGTATGCGCAATACTGCGCGAAATGTCACGGCGCAAACCTCGAAGGCGCGCCGAATTGGAAACAACGCCTGCCGGATGGCTCGCTCCCGCCCCCGCCGCACGACGCTTCCGGTCACACGTGGCATCATCCGGACGAACTGCTGATCACCATCACCGAAAATGGCGGGGACCCGACAGACAATTCAAAGATGCCCGCGTTCAAGGATCAACTCAGCCGGCAGAAAATCGTCGCCGTTCTTGAATTCATCAAGAGCAAATGGGGACGCGAGGAGCGTGAATATCAATGGTGGATGACCGCCAGACCAAATCCGTAGTGAATTGCTTGCGGCTAATTGTGGCTGAAGAAATGTAGTCGGAAATATCATTACATCGAACTTACGAACCTCTTTAAGGAGAAAAGAAATGACCCAAAAATCAACGAAACGCGAACAAAGGCGCGCCCAAGAGCGGCGACAACAGATGAAGGGCAAGCTCATTTGGGGCGGGGTTGCCATGGCTGTTCTCGCCGTCATCGGCTTTCTCGTCTGGCAGGGCATGCGACCGCGCCTTGGGGACGCGATCCCGATCATGACCAGGGATCATATACCCGTCGATTCTGATCTTGGAGAATATAACTCTGATCCGCCGACCTCGGGCCCACATTATCCAGAAGAAGCACAAGCGGGTTTCTACGAAACGAGCATCTATCAAAATCCCGCCGGTTATCTCGTCCACAATCTGGAGCATGGTTATGTCATCTTTTGGTACAACTGCGCGAGCCTGAGTGAGGGCGCCTGCTCCGACCTGAAGTCGCAGATCAGAACCGTTCTGGATGATGTCAGCAACTTCAAGGTGATCGCCTACCCCACGGAAACGACTGACTACCCCGTGGTGATGACATCATGGGGACGCCTCCTCAACATGGAGACCTTCGACGCGGCTCAAGCGCGCGAATTCTACGACACCAATCTCAACAAATCGCCCGAACCCGGCGCTCCATAGGAGAACCTATGAGTGAACCCATCGCTGTACCACAATCACGAAACATATCCCGTCGCTGGGAAGTCTTTGCCCACGCTTTGTTGTTCGTGTTGGGCTTTTCGCTGGTCTTCACCATCGGCTGGGGCGGCGCAGTGACTGCACTAGGGCAGCTTTTCGGTCAATATAAATTCGAATTGGGACGCATCGGCGGCGTGATCGTGATCCTGTTCGGGCTGGCAACATTGGACATCATCCGGATTCCCTGGTTCTATGCCGATACGCGCACCCACTATATGGGTCGGCGTGGGACGTATGCCGGCTCTGCCCTCATGGGCATTTTCTTCGCCGCAGGTTGGAGCCCGTGCATCGGCGCAACTCTCGGCGCGATCCTCACTCTCGGCATGAGTCAGGGGACCGTTAGTCAAGCCATGTGGCTGACCTCAGGCTACTCATTGGGACTCGGCATCCCCTTCCTTTTAATGGCGCTCGGGCTCGAACGCGCCTCAAGCTGGGTCAAACGGATGAGACGCTATCAACGCGTCTTCCAAATCGCGAGCGGTATCTTAATCCTGATCATTGGTTTCATGTTGCTCACCAATACAATGAGCCGCATCGCTATTTGGGCGTTTCGGAACGGGCTCTTCATTGACTTCTCCTCCTACACAGCCACCCCGACTTACATAACAGCCATGTTGGCTGGCTTGCTCTCATTCCTTTCGCCCTGTGTCCTGCCGCTTGTGCCTGCCTATCTCGGTTATTTGAGCGGGCATACATTTCGAGGTAAAGAATAAAGGAGATCGGTATTATGAATTCAAATGAAATTGCCATCCCCAAGAAAATCATCTACAAGATTGGTTTTGTGGTTTTCGTCGTTTTGCTGATTCTAGCGGTAAAGTTTCCGCTTTCCAGAACAGGCCAATCTGCGAACGCCTCCAATTTGGCTGCGGGCTCACCGGAGAAGTTCGCTTTCCTTTCGGGGCAAGGCGAACAACGCAGCGTTGGCAGTACCTGAGGGTTGCAGCCCGTCTCAGTTGAGACGATGCCCGATGATGCGCGCATTCAAGGCTCCTGTTGTGGTCCGATGGACTTGCACAAGTATCAGGAACAGGTGGAAGGTCTGAAGAAATACGCGAATCTCCCTCAGATTCCCGAAGACCCGTACGATGTTCCCGTCGCGCTGGCGAAGCAACTTTTTGAATATCAGAAAACGATTCAATTGACTATCGACCAGCAGTCCATTTATGACGAGGCAATGAAATTATCTGATGAGGGCGGGCCATGCTGTTGCAGGTGCTGGCGCTGGACCGCCTTTGAGGGTCAGGCAAAATACTTGATTACCGAACTCAAATGGTCCGCCGAACAAATCGCTGAACTCTGGAATCTTGAAGATGGTTGCGGAGGCTCAGGGCATGAACAATCATAAAACATCGAAAGTTATTTGGCTCGTCAACAAAAAGGAGAAAACGAAATGAGCAAGGTTAAAGTTACTAAAAAACCGTCTTCAAAGAAGGCGGAGAAACAAAAAGACTGGCCCGTTGTGGTGTACATGTGGGCGTTCGGGCTGGCGATCGTCGGTTATCTTGTGGTGGGTGAGGCTGTTTTCGAATCCAGACCACATCCCATCCACTGGCTTGCGGGGTTGGTCAGTGGAGTTGCAGGCATTGGTATCGGCTGGCTCTGGTATCGCTGGCGCGGCGATGTCTTCTAAATGAGAAAGCATAGGAATTTGAAATGAAAAAGATGTTTATATTCATCGTCATGATCGCTTCCCTGCTACTGGCGGCTTGCCAGTCTCAACAGCCTGTGCCGACGGATGAAGGAAGTTCTGCGCCTAGCGGCTCGTACAGTAACGTTGACGCGAATGAACTGAATGATATGTTGAAGAACAAGGATTTCGTATTCGTCAACGTTCACATTCCCTTCGAAGGAAACATTGCTGATACCGACCTGTCCATCCCGTTTGACCAAATCACCGAACCCGCCAATCTTGCGCAACTACCCGCGCATAAAAATGCCAAAATCGTACTCTATTGCCGCAGTGGACGCATGAGCGCGATTGCCGCCGAAGCACTGGTGAAGATGGGGTACACCAACATTTGGAATCTGGATGGTGGCATGATTGCCTGGGAACAGGCAGGTTATGAACTTCAAGACAAGTGAACGAAGGAGATACCTCATGGCAGTAAAAAAACAGGAAGAGACGGCGCTCTCCAAACAGCCCGCCGCGCAACGAAAGAAACGCGTTGCGCTTAAAGAGCCAGCCGCACGACGAAAATCACCCGAAGCGCCGGTGCGCATGGAATTGCAGGAGGAACTCGCGCCGATCGAAGCACAGAAACAACCTGCCGTAACAATCTCGATTCAATCGTGGGCTACGCCAATTGCGGGGGTACTGATGCTGGTGCTGGGTTTGATGGTTGGATTCTATGGGCGCCCTTTCCTCTTGGCTGGGACCGAATCCAGTGCAGGTTCCGCGCCACCGGACGTGATCGCGACTGCGGATAATTCGGCGGCGCAGGAAGATTTGATGAAAACGGTCATTGCCCAAACCCGTCATTTCAAAGGCGACCAGAACGCGCCCGTGACGATCATCGAGTTTGCCGATTTCCAGTGTCCTTTCTGCGGGCGGTTCTTCGCCCAGACGGAGCCGCAAATTAATGAGCAATACATCCAGAGCGGTAAGGTTCGTCTCGGGTACTTCCATTTTGCGTTTCTTGGACCGGAATCGACCTGGGCGGCGGAAGCCGTCGAGTGCGCCTCTGATCAAGATAAATTTTGGGAGTATCACGACAAACTCTACGACAGTCAATCCGGGGAGAATCAGGGAGCATTCAATAAGGATAATTTGAAAAAGTTCGCCGAGGAGCTGGAATTGGATACGAACGCGTTCAATGAGTGTCTCGATTCGGGGAAGTACACTCAATTGGTTCAGGATGACAGCAATTTCTCCTCATCCATCGGGGTTCGCAGCACCCCGACGTTCTTGATCAACGGGCAGGCGCTCATCGGTGCGCAGCCTTATGAGATCTTTCAGCAAACAATTGATGCGCTTCTCAAGTAATGCCCGGGATTGGAGAAGGTTGAGATGATGGAATCCAGCCTCCCGTCGCGAACGAAGCGATGGGAATTATTGATGATCGTAAGTCTCGCCGCCGCGATCTTGTGGACGGTTGCTTCACGCGTCCCTTCGGCAGTCGGCGCGCCTCTTTCCTCTGCGCCGAGTCCGCGCCAGGGGTTTCTGGCTCCCGATTTCACGCTCGCTACACTGGACGGAGGGAGTGTTACGCTTTCAGAGTTGCGCGGCAAGGTGGTGGTGATCAATTTTTGGGCAACGTGGTGCCTGCCCTGCCGCGTCGAAACGCCTGCGTTGGAAAAGTCTTACGAGCAATACAGAGACTCGGGCGTGGTAATCCTCGGTGTGAATCTCACCAATCAGGATCTGATCAGTGAAGTCAATTCCTTCGTGCAGGAATTCAAACTAACCTACCCCATCCTGCTGGATAACGACGGCAGAGTCAGCGGTACCCTGTATCAGGTGCGAGGATTGCCGACTACGTTCTTTGTCAATCGTGAGGGCGTGATCCGCACGGTGCTGGTGGGAGGACCGATGAGCGAAACTTTTATTCGCTCGAAAATCGAAGCCTTGCTGCAAGAGGATCCATAGCATGTTTCCACTCTTGCGCTTAGGACCTTTCATCCTTCCACTGGCAAGCCTGTCTTTTCTGGCGGGTTTGTGGATCGGGCTTTCGTTGATCGAACGCGAGGCAGCACGTTTGAAACTGGATGTGTCCGCGCTCAGCAATGCGATGTACTACAGCCTGCTCGCAGGAGTGATCGGTGCACGGGCGGGCTATGCGCTGGAGTTTCCCGCTGTGTATTCGTCCAACCCGCTCAGCCTGTTATCGCTGTCTCCGACCACGCTTTCCCCGTCAGCAGGATTGGTTGTCGGGTTGATCGCGTTTGCGATCTTCGTTCAACGCAAAGCGCTGCCGCTGCGTCCGACGCTGGATGCGATCGCGCCGGGGTTAGCGCTGTTTCTGGCATTCGTGGGCCTCGCTCACATCTTCAGCGGAGACGCCTACGGCGCAACGAGCAGTGTTCCGTGGGCAATACGGTTGTGGAATGAATATCGTCATCCCTCGCAGTTCTATGAGACCTTCATTGCGTTGACGATCTTTCTCATCATCCGCGAACGTTTCCCGAGACGAGAGGGCGCGGGATTGAATTTTCTGCTGACCGTTGCCCTTGCCAGCGCATCGAGAGTTTTCCTCGAAGCCTTTCGCGGCGACAGCATATTCCTGCCCGGAGGATTTCGTGAGGCGCAGGTGATCGCGCTCGTTATTTTGGGAATCAGTTTTTACTGGATGAGGAAGTGGATGAATTTGGATTCTGAAGCCAGCGCAAAAGTGAGGATGTAATCCATGTCAAAAGCAAAACGAATTCGACTCGATTGGATACTCTACCTCCTAACCGCGCTGGGGCTGATCGCATTGCTGATCTGGTCAACGCTGGGCGAGTTGGCGCGCAATCCATCGCGCGAAGCAGTTGCGAATTTCGGCTCCTCGGATGTGGTCACGGTGCAACTGAAAACGAATCCGTACCCCGCCCGCCCAACCGGGACGGTCCAGTTGTCGTTCATGCTCATTGATGCGCGCCGCAACATGATCCAACCGGATTCGCTTTCGTTCGAGTATGGCCGCGAAGGGGAAAGCCAGCCCTCCGGTTCGGGAACCGCACAGGTGATGGCTGATGGTAGCGGCATGTGGATGGGAGGCGCGCAGTTCCCTTCAGTAGGGACATGGTGGTTGCGCGTCAAGGTCGTAATAGGCGCTTATGAGGATGAAGTGCAGTTCACGATTGACGTCAGACCCGCGCAGTGATAAGCCAAATGGCTTATTGAACAGTAAGCCGCTTGGCGCTCATCCGATCAATTGGTGACCGACATAATCAAACAAAAAGGAGAAAAAATGGCGAACACAGTACACGATCCTGTCTGCGGTATGGATATTGATCCCGAC
>CAZQES010000154.1:0-9057 GCA_964591425.1 uncultured Anaerolinea sp. | reverse complement strand
GCTCCCCTGCGGCAACTGTCCCATCTGCGCGGTGACGAGCGCGGGCAATGTGAAAGAACTCTCGGCATGGATGAATGCCAGCGCTTCGAGAATTTTCGCCTCCTGCCGCTCGCTTCTTTCCGCAGGGATGACTTTGTACGTGCGCCCGGAGGCTGTTACTAAACCGACGGATCGCCGCCCCGCGAGAAAATAACGCGCCAGCGACGCGGTCGCGCTGATCGAATATTCCAGCGTGGAGGGTGATAGTTTCATCTTGTGCCGTTTAAGAAGGAAGAGGTCATCAGTGGGCGGCGCTTCGAATTCAGCGCCCGATCTTGAAACGTGTGCCCCGCGATGCGCGTCGAGGAAGAGCCACACTTCAGATTGCGGGTCCTGCTCGAACTCTTTCACCATCAAGCGGTCGCGGCGAACACTCGTGGGCCAGTGGATTCGCTTCAACGCATCGCCCGGCACGTATTCGCGCACGCCCGCCGCGTGCGGAGTGACATCATGTGATTTCCGTCGAATCACCTGCCCGCCCGGTAACAAACCCGGCGGTGAAAGGAACGACGAAACGTTGAACAACATCGGAAGTACAACAAGCGATTCATTTGCAGGAATAGTCTTCGAAACGCGGAAGATCCCGAACGGGTCGCCCGAACTGATGCGGGTGGGTCCAAGTGCGAATCCGCCGCGGGAGGTGAGCCAGGTGCGGGCAGTGTACGAACGTTTTTGTCCGCGGGGAATCAACGTGAGCACGCGCGAACCGCGCGCAAAAGGGATGGTTGTCTCGTTCGCGACTTCCAGCCATAATTTGAATGTACGACTCGAATTGATAATATCGAAATGCTCTTCGAACACATCCCCCACTGCGGCGCGCAGTGAACGCGCCCTCCGTTCGACGCGAACCCCGCGCAACGAAGTGATCGCCATCAACCATGCGAACAACGACAAAAACAGCCCGATGTAAAACAGGCGCACGTAAAACACAGCGCCGTCCGCGAACGCACCAACGCCGCCTACGATGAGGATCAACAAGACGAACGCGCGACCCGCGGTCACTTCGCTTTGCCTTTGCCTTTTTCGATAGAAGCGCGGTAATCGCCGCCGGGCACCGCCGCGCTTTGAATGACCTCCTGCACGATGCGGTCTGCGCTCAATTCGCGCAAGCGCGCGGCAGGCGAAACGATGATGCGATGTCCCAACACGGCAACTGCCAACGCTTTGACGTCATCAGGTAGCACATGATCGCGACCGTGCAACGCGGCGCGCGCCTGCCCTGCACGGAACAATGCCAAACTCCCGCGGGGACTCGCGCCGAGGTAAACGTCGTTGCTGTGACGCGTGCGCCCGACAAGGTCAATGATATATTTTTGCACCGCAGGCGAAACGAAGACTTTGCGGACTGCCTCGACAGCCCTCAACAATTCATTGACCTTGACCACCGACTTCAACGTTTCGATCGGATGTTTGAGTTGTTGTCCGCTGAGGATTTTCATCTCCTCCCCCGGGCTGGGATACCCCATGCGGATACGAAGCAGGAAACGATCTAATTGCGCTTCGGGCAATGGGAACGTGCCTTCGTATTCAATCGGGTTCTGCGTAGCAAGCACCATGAACGGTTTGGGCAACGGATGCGTGACTCCGTCAACGGTGACTTGTCGCTCTTCCATGGCTTCGAGCAGTGCGGCTTGAGTCTTCGGCGTAGCGCGGTTGACCTCATCCGCAAGTACGATCTGCCCCATGATAGGTCCCGCGCGGAATTCGAATTTGCGTTTTTGCTGATTGAAGATCGAAACGCCCGTCACGTCGCTGGGGAGCATGTCGGGCGTAAATTGGATGCGGTTGAACGTGCAGTCGAGC
Organism: uncultured Anaerolinea sp.; assembly: GCA_964591425.1. Taxonomy (GTDB): domain Bacteria; phylum Chloroflexota; class Anaerolineae; order Anaerolineales; family Villigracilaceae; genus Defluviilinea. The sequence goes on along the minus strand of CAZQES010000154.1, from coordinate 7,215 downwards.
GATTTGGCTAGACTGCGCGCGAGCATGGTTTTGCCCACACCGGGCACATCTTCGATGAGCAAATGTCCTTGACACAGCAAGCCGATGACGACCAGCTCCAGCGTTTGAGTCTTGCCTACGATTACATGTTCGAGATTGCCGACGAGGTTCTCGCCGAATTTTTTGAGATCGATCATGAAAGAGGTAACCTTTCCCATTTTGGAGGTGGTATTGCCGCCCTGATTGTACGGGTATTCAATGGCGCGGGCAAGTGAATTTCACCCCTCTGTAGAGGGGTGTTGGTTTCTATAACCGCGAAGACCGCCAAGCGCGCGAAGATTCATAAAGGTTATCTTGGCGTTCTTCGCGTGCTTTGTGGTTCTAGGGTTTGAAAGAATACTCCATGGCAATAATTCGGTTATAATTTCGCACGCCCGTCCCCGTAGCTCAATGGACAGAGTAACAGACTTCGAATCTGGTGGTTGCGCGTTCGACCCGCGCCGGGGACGCCTCTTCTTTTCATGCGCGACCTTCCCGCCGAATCAAAACTGATCACTATGCTCCTCCACCGCCTCGAACGGATTTCCGTCGATTCCGTTTGGGCACACCGCGCCAGCGGATTACGCGGAAGCCTGCTCCGCGCGCTGGATCAGATCGAGCAAGGTGATCCGTTGGATTCTGCATCGTTCAGATCCTTGCTGATGTCAGGCTTTCACATCTTGCGGGAAGCGGCAAAGGAGATGGGGTAAGATAGTACGTGGTGACTCGCACAGTGACATTGCGAACCCATCATAGAAAGCAGGGATATGCCCAACCTATACACACTCAACCCGACTCAAATTGTCATGTACGTCACCGAAACGTGCGCGGACTGTGTCCGCGTGAAAAAATTCTTCGAGGCGAAGGGCATACCACACGTCCGCGTGGGGCTGGAAGGGAACGCGCAAGCCACCGAGTTCGTGATGCAGGTCAACCGTGGATACCGAAGCGTGCCGACCATCGTCTTCCCCGACGGCTCCGTTCTTGTCGAACCGAGTTGGGAGGAGTTGAACGCGAAGTTTACGAATTGAGCTGACCCGTAGGGGACTATTCTCAACTCACCAAGAGCGATACAATGAGGGTGAGGAGAACAAATGAAACGAACAACGCCTTTCATTCTGATCATGTTTTTGCTGGCGTCGTGCAATGGCTGGATCATTCAACCACTGCCGGGCAACCCGCCTACGCCCTTCCTGCCGGTCACACAACCTCCGTTAGTTTTCACCGCCACCCCGGTAGTGATCGGAGTCACAACGTTCACCGCAACACCGATCATCAACACGCTAACTCCGAGCGTAACTCCCTTCGCGTCCGTAACGCCAACGGCAACGGTCTTCACGCCTACTCCCACTTCGACGAACACGCCTCCCACCTCAACCGCGGCCGCGATCACCCTCACTGTTCTAGGGTGCAATACAAGCATAGACATCCTGCGAGGCATGGGCGAAGTGACGAATGCCTACATCATTTTGAAAAATACCGGCGGAATGCCATTGACCAATCTGACAGTCACCCTGCTCGCACTCGATCCTGGCCAACAAATTCACCCGGACCAAACCACCCAGTTGACCCTGCTCCCCATCGGCTATCAGGTCACCCTTAAGTTGACCGCTGATACGACCTATCGGCAGGCGACTCCCATTCAGATCGAGGTGAAAAGCGATCAGGGATTATTCCCACGCGAAGGCGCCGCTTCCTGCACCGACATCGGTTTGTTCGCACCCAGCGCAAGCGGACTCAAAACCCCGGTCCCCGCCACGCCGTAGCCAACTGAAGTTGGTACGGTAGTTGAACTGCCCGATCAACACCGATGCCCAGTACTCCGTAAAACGATCATCCCTCTCCAGTTGAGAGGGATGATTGTCAAGCCATCACTTCAGCGCCGTCAGTTTCAGCAAGATACTTCTCCGGGTCTTTCTCGAACGAGCGTTTACAACCCGGCGCGCAGAAGTAATACGTCTTGCCTTTGTAGTCGGTCTTCCACTCCGCTGTGGACGGGTCCACTTCCATTTTGCAGACGGGGTCAATTTCCATGTTCAGCCTCCTATTGGGTTAGATAAGTACAGTATAATGCCTCTCATGGCAAACGAAAACCTCAATACATTAAGAAATAAGATCGCCATTCTCATTGACGGCGATAACGCACAATCATCCCTGCTCCCGCAAATGCTGGTGGAAGCCGGTAGACACGGTCAAGTCACCGTCCGACGCATCTACGGGGATTGGACAACGAACAGCATGAACTCGTGGAAAGATACGTTGAACTTTCACGCGTTCCAACCCATCCAGCAATTCCGCTACACGATCGGTAAGAACGCAACCGATAGCGCGATGATCATCGACGCGATGGACATCCTGCACTCCGGCGTGGTGGACGGTTTCTGCCTCGTTTCGTCTGATTCCGACTACACGCGGCTGGCTACCCGAATCCGCGAGCGCGGCACCTTTGTGATGGGTATCGGCGAAAAGAAAACACCGAAGGCATTCGTCAACGCATGCGACGTGTTCGTCTACACCGAAAACCTCGCCGCTGAAAAGAAAGCGGCTCAACAGAAACAATCTCACGCAAAAAAGACAGCGAAGCGCAAAGACGGGAAAGAGGAATCAGACCCAATACCGATGTTGAGCCAAGCCTTTGAAATGGCGGTGGGACAAGACGGCTGGGCTCCGCTTGCAGGTATGGGCAACGCGCTCTACCAACTCGACCCCGGTTTCGACCCCCGCACGTACGGTCACAAGCAACTTTCAAAAATGATCGCAAGCCTCAAAGACCGCTTCGAAATGCGTACGAAGGATATGGAAGGTCAGCAGATCTTTTATGTGAGAATGAAGGAATAAAAGGAAAACCAGACCTGTGATGTATTTGATACCTCACAGGTGTCTTTAGGAAAACAAATGGCTCTTATCATAGACCCTGCAGGGGTGGAGATTCGAGCGATGAAAACGATAGTCAACTGGCGAGGCAAGCACGTCCTTGAAGTTGGGTGCGGAGACGGACGCCTCACCCTGCGACTCGCGGCATTCAACCCAGCGAAGATCATCGCCTTCGATCCTGCTTTCGAATCCATCCGTACCACCCGTAAAATTCTTCCCGAAAAATATAAAGACAAAGTTGAATATCACGTCGGCAATGCCGAACACGTAAAAAAGAAAGCGGACTTATTCGATATCATCGTCTTTTCTTGGGCGCTCTGATGATTGTCGCATAAGGGTATGGTTCATGCCCTGACCGAGGCTCACCGTGTCCTCAAGCCAACTGGCATCTTGCTTGACCTGCGCCCGGCGGCGAGTCACCGCCGCGCGGGACTTGGAGAAGGCAATCGCTGGAAACAAGTCGGCGTGATGCGCGAAAATTTTGACCATGACATTGCAGCCGACAACGCGGTCAGACGAGTGATACGCAGTGGTTTGTTCAATCATGAAAATCTGATCGAATTCGACCTCGACCGCGTGATGGACACCCGGTTCGACTTCCGCTCGTGGCTAGACGATTTCTCAACCGAAAAATTACCTTCTCACGATTGGTTGTATCGCCGGGTCGAGCGTGCGCTGACGAATGAAAAAGCAGGCACAAAGATCGCCATTCGCGGACAAATGCAGTTAATGAAGTTGAGGAAACTGGAATCTCAGCTTGTGGACATTGAAGGATATGAATCAGGCAATTAAGAAATAGGATCGAGTTTTCATCGTGTTTGGCGAGGAAAAATGATAAAAGTAGCAATTTCGGGCGCAGGCCGTTTAGGGAGTGTTATTGCAAAAAGTGTTTCATCAACCGCCGATATGCACTTAAGCGGTATTTACTCCCCATCGCAAGCAGGAAAAATCCTAGCTGGTGCGACCATCGAAAATTCAAAAACAAATATAAATGCCCAGATTATTGTGGAATGTACACATCCGAATAAGGTCATGGGTAATCTCAAAGAATGGCATGCCAAAGGGGTTGGGGTGGTAGTAGGTACGTCCGGTTTTACAGACGAACGCATCCGGGAAGTTCGATCGTTCTGGGGTGAAGACGATCCCGGTTGCTTGATCGTCCCAAATTTTTCAATTGGCGCCGTGCTCATGATGCGTTTTGCTGAGATGGCAGCCGCGTATTTCGAATCGGGCGAAATCATCGAGCGACACGAAAATTCGAAGCCCGATGCGCCATCCGGTACAGCATTAGCGACCGCCATGCGCATGCAAAAGAACCCAACAAAGGCGGAAGAAACTAAAACCGATGAAATTGTAAAAGGGGCGCGAGGCGGTCTAGTCTCTGGGATACATGTCCACTCATTGAGAATGAAAGGACTCTTATCGGATCAAGAGGTTGCATTTAGCAATTTGGGAGAGACATTTTCCATACATCATCGCAGTACTTCTTATGAATCCTTTGCCAATGGCGCTCTGATCGCCATTCGGTACGCGCAAACAATAAAAGGTGTGGCAATCGGTTTAGATGCCGCGCTGGATTTTGATGCAAAAAATAATGCCAGATAACACACCTCCAACCAAGCGGCAAGACCCCAAGCCAGAGAGATACGTTATTAACTGGTTGCTTGATTCTGACCCTGCGATCCGCTGGCAAGTGATGCAAGATTTGGTCGGCGCGCCAGCAGAAGAGGTCTCGGCGGAACGCGCACGAGTCGCAACGGAGGGATGGGGCGCGCATCTGCTCTCGCTTCAAGGGGTTGATGGGACTTGGTCAGGCGTAGCGTGGAACCGCGGATGGAATTCCACGATGCACGTGCTGATGTTGTTGCGCGACATGGGTCTCGACCCTGCGAGTGAACAGGCGCGTCGCACCTTGAGTCTTGTCCATGATCGCGTAACTTGGAAGAATGGCGGTCCGCCTGAGTGCGATGACAATCCCTTCTTTGCTGGCGAGTTGGAGCCTTGCATTAATGGACAGGTCGGCGCGGTCGGCGCATACTTCGGTCAGGATGTAAGCGGCATCGTCAACCGCCTGCTCGCCGAGCAGTTACCAGATGGCGGCTGGAACTGCGAAGCCGAAAATGGTTCGACGCGCTCATCGTTCAACACGACGATCTGTGTGCTTGAGGCATTGCTTGAGTTTGAACTGCGTTTCGGAAGCAACCCGAAAGCGACCGAAGCCCGGCTTCGCGGACAGGAATATCTTCTCGAGCGTCGACTGTTCCGGCGCAAGTCAACCGGCGAGGTGATCGAGAAGGATCGCAAGGGCAATACCGCATGGGCGCGCTTCGCTTTCCCGACGTGGTGGCACTATGACATTCTTCGCGGGCTCGAGTACCTGCGCCGTTCAGGAGTCAAACCCGATGAGCGCGTGGCTGAGGCGATTGATCTGGTCGCGTCGAAACGCGGTAACGATGGGCGGTGGAAACTTGATGTTCAGCATCCGGGCGTCATGCTGTTGGAGATCGAGGCTGGTGAAGGTTTGCCAAGCCGCTGGATCACACTTCGCGCGTTACAAGTATTGGATTGGTATTCAGCGCGAGATTAAACCAAACCGTTACACTTTTCCTAATTCCCCATACACTTCCACGATCTGTTTCGCAATTTTCTCCCACGCGTAATCTTGCGCGTACGCGGCGGCTTGCTCGCTCATCTTCTGGTGCAACTCGGCGTCGTTCAACAGCCACGATAATTTCTCGCACAACGTCTCAGGCTCCTCGGCGGGTATTGTAAATCCGGTCTCGCCGTCGCGTACGAGGTAGGCGAGTCCGCCCACTTCGGAGGCGATGACCGGCGTGCCGCACGCCATCGCTTCGAGAGCCACCATGCCGAACGACTCATAATGCGAAGGCATCACCACCACCTCCGCCGCGGAATAGTAATACGGCAGTTTGTCTTGATCGCGCACACCCAAAAACACCACCGATTGATCGAGCCCAAGCACCTCGCACAGATTTTGCAGGCGCGCCATCTCGGCGTTCATCTCCTCCGGGCTGGCGGAGGGATCGCCGCCGATGATGGCGAGATGCACCGGGCGCGATTCTTTTGGTTGCAAACAAGCCATCGACTCGATCAACGTGTCCACACCTTTGAGCGGTTCGATGCGTCCAACGAAAAGGATCATCCGGTCTTCGGGTTTCAAGCCGATATACATTTTCGCTTCGTCCGATGGGATGGGGTAAAAATGACTCACATCGACGCCCGGCGGGATAACGACCATTTTGGACGCGTCCGCTTTGTAGAGGAATCGCAACTGCGTCAACTCTGCCAGCGTGGCAACGACGATTCGGTCCGCGCGACGGAGGACCTGCTTCTCCCCTTCGATTCGATACGCGCCTTCGCGCTCCTCGTCCGTGCGCGCGATGCGGTTCTTCATCTCGCCTAACGTGTGGAACATGTGGACGATGGGCGAGCCAGCCCACCCGTCCGCGAGGGAAGCGGCGGCGATGCCGGACATCCAATAATGGCTGTGGAGAATGTCATATGCGATCCCTTTTTCGCACGCAAACTGTTTGATTCCATCCACAAACTGCGGGATGTAATTCGCCAATTCGTGTTTTGGCAGTGGGTGTTCGGGTCCTGCCGGTACGTGGACGACGCGGTTGCCGTAGCCGAGTTCATGCAAAACGTGCGGCACATGATCGTCTTGCGAGCGCGTGAACACATCCACGTGAATGTCCATTTTACCGAGTTGACGCGTAAGTTCTCGGACGTAAACGTTCATTCCGCCCGTGTCTTTTCCGCCAAGCGTCGCCAGCGGACAGGTGTGATACGAAAGCATTGCAACTCTTAGCATAATATTTTCGTCATTTAGATGCGGTGTAACGCTGAAAACTTGCGCAAATATTTGCTTTCTTTTATCATCCCCACCACCGTAGAAGTAATGTCACTCTGAGCGTCAGAAGTGTTTAGCTTCAGATGCTTACTATTCACTACCTTTCCTCACCAACGGCTATTACGAAAGCAGTAATACCCATTACCAGTAAATCAAGCCCCATGCAGATACCTCCCCATAGTCCCTCATACCAATGATTTACGAAAATAAATCCAAATCCAACTAAGCTCAACAGGAAGGCGCTACCTAATATTAGGCCGCCCTTGCGAGCGACCATCAAAAGCACTCCAATTATCCAAACCGATATCACGATCCCAATGATGTTTCTAGACCCTGGCGGCAGTTGACCAACAAATACCTCAAATAGTAAGCACAAAAATGAAAGGAATACTATAATAACCCAAGTTGCTACCTTGAGATGAAGGTTGACAAAAGTCCATGAGATTCAA
>CAZQES010000153.1:461-9065 GCA_964591425.1 uncultured Anaerolinea sp. | reverse complement strand
ATTGCGGACAAGCCGACGCAGCGGCGTTGTGCTTCGACGTGCTCGCGCTCTTCGCCGATTGTGAAGAGGCGAAGGAACTTGTGTACGAACTTTTCTGCGACGAATGGACGATATACGACAACCGCGTGGCGATTCAACAAAACATCGACGAATGGGACGACCGCCCGTGGCAACAGCGGCGCAGGCTGGCATTGTCGTATCGCTTTATGAGCCGATGGGACGGTAAGTACGAGATCAAAATGGATCGAGGCGGACCCAAAGATGTGCGTAAGATCCTCGAAGACGGCAAAATGGAATTGCTCGGCGCGTATTGTCTGGGCGACGAGGAATGTACCGATTACGCATGGACGATCTTTGCGGATGCCATCGAAAAAGCCAAAGACCCGCGCGAAACGTTACATTGGATCGGCTGGCAATATGCCGACTTGGGATTTTTCGCCGACGCGGCGGAAGCGTTGGGCGAATTGTGTTCGCGCTACACCGACGAGAAAGCGCGGCGGTTGCTCGCCGAAGTTGTCTGGTGGCGCGACAACGCGCATCGCATCCCATGGATCCCGCCTGCGGGCGACGGCTCGCGCTACGACCGCATGATGGATTTCATCGACCCGTCCGCACCGAAGACGGCAGACATCATCCAACGCGAACGGAGCGAAAATCAAAAAGAGCGAGCCTCCCGCTATCGTCCAACGATTGACAAAAAATTGGCGAATCTATTCGAGTCCGCGTTGCCGCACGCACAGCCCAAGCCCGCCGCGTCGATCGTCGATTGGAGCTTTCTCGACAACGATGATGGTCAGCCCGGCGAATTGCCCGATTGGGCAAAACGGCAGATCAAACGCTTGGAACGCCTCAAGGAAGATGACGATGTTTCAAAAGAAATGATCGAAGATATGATCCGTATGCACAAATACTCGCGCAACATCACTCCCCCGTCCGCGCCGAAGCGCTATGACCCGAACGCGGCACCGTTCGACCCAAGCGAAATTTTCGGGGGCATGGAATTGGGCGATGACGATTTCGAGGATGACGATGATGAAGAGTAGACTTCTTGTAGGATTCACCGCCGAGGACGGCGGCTAGAGCGATATTAACGCATCAATCTCTGGACGTGAGGCTGATTCAGGAACGAATCGCGCAGTCCCACCTCGCGCAGGGATTCGGCGATCCGTTCAATGAGCGTGCGCGCCTCACTGCGATTCATCCTGGCTTCTTCATTCATTCCAAGTTTCGAGTGAACGTCTGCCAAATCCGCAACGATCGAACAAAGATGAAGGGTGGAATCCGTTTCCCTAGCCAGCGAGCAGGCTTGGGTCAGGGCTTGAAGCGCTTCGTCGAGTCGATTCAGCCCGATGAGCGCGAGTCCCTTCCAGCGCAGGGCTTCGGGGACATCCACGCGAGTCAACGGTGTGACTTCCTCCAATAACGCTTCGACGAGGTTCAGCGCGTCGGCGTATCTCCCCTTTGCCATCGCGAGTTCGATGTTTGCCAGGCAAAGAAAAATGGTGAAACGCGCATAGGGGATCGAAATCGGTTCGAGCAGTTCATCCCCTCTGGTTTTTTCGGCTGATTCAACGTCACCTTGCAGTAAATACATTCGTACTTTTACGGCTTGCGGAAATGTCGCCCACGCGGGTTGATGCGCTTGCGCCTGTTGCATGGAATAGTCAATGATCTCGAAACCCTTTTCATACGCGCCGCAATACGCGTAGATCCACGCCAATTCACAGCGCATGGTGTTGATGGCGATCATGCCTGCCTGTTCCCCGAGGGATGCGCTTTTCTCAGCAAATTGTATGCCCTGCCCCAACTGCCCAGATTGGAAGTGAGCAAAAGCGATGAGCATTTGATCGTAGGCTTGACCCCACAAGTTATTGATCTCTTCAGTGATCTTCAATGCCTGTAGACAGTGCGCCACCGCTTGTGCATATTCACCTTCGTTGAAAAACGTCTCCGACTCGGAACCGAGGCTGTCTGCGAGCATGACGCGGTTATCCAACAATTTCCAAAGTTCGCGCGCCTCGCGAATGACTGCGTGTGCTCTTTCAAACTCGCCTCTACAGGTATATAGGCGGCACAGGTCATTCAAAACGAAAGCCAGATATTCAGAGTTACCACCTTTGCGCGCCAGTTCGAGCGCGGCTTCGCCATACTGCAAGGATTGATCGAGCCGCTTGGAAAACAAAAACGTCAGCATGAGATTCCAATTCAGGCGGGCTTGCACGGTGGTGTCGCCCATCTCCTGTGAAACCGCCAGCGCTTGGATCAATGTTTTTTCGCTGAGTTCAGAATTATGAACATTTGTAAACGTGGAATAGAGCGTGGCTTTTGCCATCAACGCGGTTAGTTCCATCGAGCGATCACTGCGTTCTTTTGCAAACGCCAGCATTTCCTCGTAATTTGCCAATGCTTGTTGATATTGCGCGTTCTGTTCGAGAGCCGAACCGAGTTGCGTATGCAAGCGGGAAATTTGATCGAGTTCGGCATTCGTTCGTTTGGCAACTTCCAACGCGCGGCGGAAGTGGGTCGCGGCTTCGGCGTTGGCGTACAACCGCGCCGACTTTTCGCCTGCAAGAACATCATATTTCAACGAGCGCGCATCGTTCGCGGAATAAAAATGATAGGCGAGCAATGGGGCAAACTCTTCGATGCGTTCCGAGTGAAGTTCTTCGAGCGTCACGCCGATCTGTGTATGCAGTTCCGCCCGCTTCTTGAGCAGGATCGATTCGTACGCGGCTTCCTGAATCAACACGTGACGGAACATGTACTCGTCGCGCGCAGGTTCGATCATGCTCGCCTCGTGCAAAAACTGGATCTGCGAATCGAATCCGCCGTTCAGGCTGGTGAGGCGTTTCAAGACGCGCAAGTCGAATGCCCGCCCGATCACAGACGCGTTCTGCAAAACGTGTTTGGATGTTTCGGGCAAGCGGTCGATGCGTGCGCTTAACACACCGCGCAACGTGTTCGGCAAGGAAATCTGCGCGGTGTCGCTTATTGCTTTCCAATGACTGTTCTCGCGAACAACTTGCTTTGTCTCGATGAGCGAACGGATCAATTCCTCCACAAAGAACGGATTGCCCTGCGCCTTTTCAACGATCAAGTCGCGGATATTCTTCGGCATATCCTTCATGCCCAGCAGGTTTGCCAGCATCCGGTCGGTTTGTTCGGCTTGCAAAGGCTCAAGCGAAATCGTTGAATACTTTTCGCCAACCTTTTGGTGAATCTTATCCATTGCATCCCAACTTGGAGCGGACTTATCAGGGCGTGACATGCAAATGAAAAGGATGGGTTGCAACTCAACCAAATCAGCAAGACTGAGCAACAAATTCAACGATGCCTCATCCGCCCAGTGCAAGTCGTCGAAAATGATCGCAAGCGGATTTTCAACGGCAAGTCCGCGCAAATAACCGCGCACCGCCTCGACCATCCGCTGAATGAGGGCTTCGCCTTGAAAGCCTGTCACCACTTGCAAACTTTCTTCGCTTTCCACCGCCAGCAAGGCTTCTAAAAACGGAATATCGCCGCCAGGCAATGAGCAACAATCACACTCGTAACGCAATTTATCGCGCACATCGGCAGGCGAGTCCGCTTCCTGGGCGCCAATGGACTGACGAATCACTTGCCGCCACGAGAAGTAACTGATCGAACGCGCGTAGGATAGCGCGTCGCCTCTCAGCCATCGATATTCTTTATCCTCGTGTAATTTTTTCAACTCAGCAATCAGTGTGGATTTTCCCAGCCCCGCTTCACCCAACACAGTGACGAATGATCCTACTCCAATTCTCAAATTCTCCAATCTCTCATTCAACAAACTTAACTGCGTTTCCCTCCCGACCAACTGGGTCGACATCCCCTCCAAGCCGCGCAACTGCCCGACCTTTTCCTTCGCGCGAATCACACGATAGGTTTTTATCGGAGCAGACTTTCCCTTGACTTCCACTTCGCCCAACGGTTCAACCTCAAAGAACGGCGCGACGAGTTTATAGGTTTCATCGGAGATTTGAATCGTTCCAACTTGTGCCGTCTGCTCCATGCGCGCGGCAAGGTTGATCGCGTCGCCAATGGCGGTGTACTCCATGCGCAGGTCCGAGCCGATCTCGCCGACAACGACCAAGCCTGTATTAATTCCCACACGCAGACCAAACTCCAGTCCGTGCTTGAGGCGGATCTCGTCCGCGTAGGTTTTGATTCCCTGCTGGATTTCGAGTCCCGCCAACACAGCGCGTTGCGGGTCGTCTTCATGTGTGATCGGCGCGCCGAAGAACGCGAGAATCGCATCGCCCATCAGTCGCGGCACGAGTCCTTCATATTTATAGATCGGGCGAATCATGAACTCGAACACGCCGTTCATAATGTCGGTCCAGATCTCGGGGTCCACTTTTTCGGCGGCGGCGGTGGAGCCTTTCACATCGCAGAACAACATCGTGATGACACGCCGCTCACCCACCATCGTGTTGCGCGAACGCGCGGCTTCGAGTTTTGTGACAAGTTCCTGAGGGAGGTAACGGTTTATATTGAACTGCGGTTTCTCCACCACACTTTCTGAATCCAAGCGCGCTCCGTCCCTTACGGGAGAAACACCCGCAAGGGATGTTCCACAATTCATGCAAAATTTTGCAATATCGGGATTCGCGGTTTGGCAAGTTGGGCAATTCATAGTTTTTGGAATACTCTGTAGGTGGAGACGCAAGCAGTCGAGACCAACTGGTGACAAGAAAATTACTGTAACAAGAGTTGCTCTACTTACTGGTGGTCTCGGTACGACAGCGGAACATCACCGCTGTCTAATCGACCACCGTGTTTATTTGGAATGATTCTAGCATATCGCGCTATTGACCTCACACCCATTCTCTCGTACAATCCCCACTCGAAAATTATATATAATTTATATGTCATTGCGAGGAGCGAAGCGACTAAGCAATCTCCTCTTGCAACTAGGAGATTGCTTCGCGAAGAGCGCTCGCAGTGACGCAAAAGGTGACTATGGCAAAATATCGCATCATGTACTGGAAGCACATCCCGCAATCCATCATCGTCGAAGGTGATGGGCGCACGATCAAGAAACAACTCTCGCAAAAGATTCAAGACAAAATCGACGCGTACGCGATGGCGGAGGGACTCACCTCCACATCCGATTACGCGAGTCAATACAAACGCGGAGATTGGATCGAACGCGACGGCGCGCCTGAAGAAGTGGCGGATGCGCTTCTTTCCGAACTTGAGGCTGAGTTCGCCAAAATCGAGATTCCGCGCCGAGAGGCAAAAACCTTTTAACCACGAAGGACACAAAGAAAGAAGAAAGATTCACTTCGCGATCTTTGCGTGCTTCGCGGTTCAGAAAATCATGACCAAACACACGATCATCCTCCAACCCTCAGGGCGCCGCGGACAGGTAGACGAAGGCACATCCGTTCGTTCTGCCGCGCGTAAGTTGGGCGTGGAGATCGAATCCATTTGCGCAGAGAACGCCACGTGCGGCAAGTGCATGGTGTTGATCGAGGAAGGTCGCTTCGAGAAATACAACATTGACTCAAAACAAGTAAACCTCTCCCCAGTTGGCACGGAGGAACGCGCCTATCTCGAACGCAGACCGAAGTTACTGAAAGATAAGGGTTGGGAAATTGGACAAGTCCGTTTATCGTGCCAGTGCAAAGTATTGGGAGATGTGCTGATCAATGTTCCTGAAGAAAGCCGCGGCAACAAACAAATTGTCCGTAAGAGCGCGAGCAACCGCCCAATAGAGATCAAACCTGCGATTCGAAAATATCTGGTGACAATGAGTCCACCGAATTTGGAGCGCCCTATCGCAGACTGGGAACGTCTCGCCAAGGGACTCGAAACTTCGATGCGACTCGTCCATGGCAACGATGCTGTCTTGCCGCGTTGGTATGAACTGGCGATTGACTATCAATGCCTGCGAACATTATCGAAAACCCTCCGCGATGCGAAATGGAGTGTCACAGTTTCGGTGTGGAATGATAAAGAAGTGATCGCCGTCCAAGCGGGGTATCACGAGGAAAGTTATGGCGCGGCGGTGGATATTGGCTCGACAACTGTGGCTTTGTACTTGTGTAATTTGAGAACTGGAGAATTATTGGCGGCGGAATCCGAGATGAATCCGCAGATCGTGTATGGCGAAGATGTCATGTCGCGGATTCAGTACGCGATTGAGCATTCCGATGGCTTGGAGAAATTGCACAAGGCGATCATCTCCACGCTGAATAAATTATTGAAACAAGCAATCAACTCCGCCAACATGTCGTTGCGAGCCGAGCCTCAAACGGCGAGTGCGAAGCAACCCTCCACTAATGAGGAGATTGCTTCGGGCAAAGAGCAAATGCGCCCTCGCAATGACATAAAAGTTGAAGAAATTTTGGAGATGGTTTTGGTTGGGAATTCGACCATGCACCATGTCTTATTGAATTTGCACCCGAAAGATTTGGGATTGGCTCCGTTCGTGCCTGCGATTCATAAATCAGTGGATATCAAGGCGCGTGAGTTGGGACTGCACATCAACCCCTCGGGAAATATTCACGTTCTGCCGACAATTGCTTCGTTCGTTGGCGCAGATACCAGCGCGATGATCCTTGCCGAAGAGCCTCACAAGCAGGATGAAAACTGGCTGTTGATTGATGTCGGCACAAACGCAGAACTTGTGCTTGGCAATCGCAAACGACTCGTCTGCACGTCTACGCCGACAGGTCCCGCGCTCGAAGGCGCGCACGTGGAATACGGTATGCGTGCCGCGCCAGGCGCGATGGAACGCGTCCACATTGACGAAGTCACTCTCGAACCGAGATACAAAGTCATCGGCGTGGAGGGCTGGAACACGGATCATGCCGAGTTCAAAGGTCACGTCAAGGGGATATGCGGTTCCGCCATCATCGATTCGGTGGCAGAATTGTTCCGGGCGGGGATCGTCGATTCGAGGGGCAAGTTCAGAAAAAATCTGGAGACGAAGCGTGTTCGAGAGGGCGAATCAGGCTGGGAGTATGTGATCGCCTGGTCGGAGGAAACCTCCATCGGACGCGACATCCCCATCACACAACAGGATGTGAGACAGATACAATTGGCGAAAGCCGCGTTGTTCACCGCCGCGCGCACATTGTTGAAGCGGTTTGGTTTGCAAGACCCCGATAAAGTAATTTTAGCGGGCGGCTTCGGAAGTTTCATTGATAAGGAAAAAGCGATGCTGATCGGGCTGATCCCCGATTGCGAATTGGAAAATGTGTACGCAGTCGGAAACGCCGCGGGCGACGGGGCACGCATCGCGTTGTTGAACATCGAAAAGCGGAATGAAATCGATTCGGTGACGCGCAGCGTGGAACGATTCGAATTGCCAACTGACCCCGACTTTCAAAATCAGTTCATGCTCGCGACGAGTTTCCCGCACATGAGCGAACCCTTCCCGCACATTGCGCATTTGATCCCGAATCGCGTCGCCGACCCGATGGCGAAGAATTTTATGAAATAAATTTCAACGGTGGTCGAGTAGTCCCGCGTGCAGTTCGCGGGACGTATCGAGACCACCACGCCGTAAAGTATTTCTTGCAACAATCGTTATTTCACAGCCCTGTGGTCTCGATACGACCTGCGATGCTTCGCCTCCGCTATTGCTCAGCATGCGCAGGTCTACTCGACCACCGAGTTATTTCGTCTTCAAAAGTTTCCTCTCCAAATCGTCCAAATGATCCAACTCATGCATCGCAATCGTGCGAGCGCGCCAGTAGACGGATTCTTTGCGTTGCTTGCCCTCTTCACGGACGGCGCGCGCCCAATCTTTTTCCTTCAAGCCAGATAACACGCGCAGTAACACCTTGCGGCGGATCTTGAAATAAGCAATCAGGTCCGAAAAATCCAACAGGTCAAAGCGTGTGAGCTTGCCCCAATCGCGGTCGGGATGAAAATCCGTGAAGAACGGCTCCTTCACCAGTAAAGCCTGATAGATCATTTCCGATGAGCGCGCCTCGCCGTTGAGCATGTGCGCGATGACTTCGGCGGGAGTCCGCTCGCCTTTGCCCAGCGGTTGACTGAGTTTGTCCGCAGGTGTGGATTTGACCAACGCTTCCAACCGGACGGGAGACTTGGTCAGCGCATCGATGACTTTGGCGATGTTTTCGGCGGTCTGTTCGGTGGAAATGGATTTTTCCATCGCGGGAATTATACGCCCATCTTTTCAGGTAGGTGCGGGAAAATCCGCCGATTTTACCGATACAATAGCCATCGATCTGATTACCTTACACAATGCTTTTGGGACGCAGACCCTTGCACCGCCCGCAAGGGCAGGTGAAAACGCTAATTATCGCTGATTTATAAAAGAAAAATCTGCGTTTTCAGCGTGAATCAGCGTCCCGATTTTGAAAGTGTAAGGTAATCAAGCCATCGATAATTTTTTTTAGTGAGGTGCCATCATGGGAGTTAGACCAAGAGATGTGGTGAAGGGACGCGCTGTGTATGTGCTGGCGCTTATCGTCCTGTTGAACATGCTTTACCCGATGACGAGCGGCAACGACCTGCTGGCTCTGATCGTCTATCAAGTGTTGTATGCCGGGCTGTTCGTGCTGGGAATCTTCATCACCAGCGATAGCCGCGCGCATGTCCTCTGGT
>CAZQES010000153.1:0-451 GCA_964591425.1 uncultured Anaerolinea sp. | reverse complement strand
GTTCGTCGCAGCGCTCGTCTATTCGCTCGACCCGACGAATATCTGGAAGATCCAGATCACCTATGCCATCCTGTTGGTCTTTCACGTGACCATCATCGGCGTGTTGATGCGCTACATCTTCAACGCCGAGAAGGTCACCGGCGACGTGATCTACGCGGCGTGCGCAGTCTACTTCCTGCTGTCCTTCTTTTTCGTTCCGGTCTATGGGATGCTTGAGACAGCCATCCCCGGCTCCTTCGTGGACAATACGCTGGGTGGTCCCGTGCAATGGCAACAGTTCGTTTATTACAGCCTGATCACGATCAGCACGGCAGGCTACGGCGACATATTACCGGCAAGCATGTGGGCGCGTATGCTTGCCGGTTTGGAAGTGACGATCGGAGTTTTATATATTGCGATCCTGGTGGCAAGGTTGGTCAGCCTCTACGATGTGCAAAGGCGGGGGAAATGA
>CAZQES010000152.1:0-9244 GCA_964591425.1 uncultured Anaerolinea sp. | reverse complement strand
CGCGCGCCGGCAACCGCTTCGGAACGCGGCTGGGCTGGCGGACGCGGTCTTGACCCCCCTCCTGTCCCCCCTGAAGGGTGGATGTTTGTGGATGGATGGCGTTGTTGTTCTTGCTTCGGCGCGGGTTCGGATCTTTGTTGATTCTGATTTTGTTGAGGCGGACGCGGTGCCTGCTGAGGCTTCTGCTGGGCTTCAGGATACACATCCCCGATGCGCTTCCACAACCCCTTCAACGCGTCGGCGCGTGACGTGGAGCTGAGTCCGTCGTAGGAGCGGAGTCTCTGCACGACGGCTTGAATCACCTCTTCTTGAATCCCATCTGCGCGCGCTTCCCCTTCCCAGTAGTTGAGCATCTCGGCGAGCCCGCCAATGATGGCGGTATTGGCATATCCGTTTTCGTGTTCGAGGCGGAAGAACTTTCTTAATTTCTCCAATGAGGTCTGCATGAGAGGTATTTTATCATGGGGAGGATGAAGCCCCCACGATATCGGAATAATAAAATCCGAAGCCATGCGACTTCGGATTTCATATCTGGTTTATCTTTACGCGGCTACTGTCTCGAACGCCACCCTGACCGCATCCGCCGATTGGGCTGTGAAGTTTAACTTCTCGAACCCGATGACTTTGCCTTCGCGGTCTTTCATCAAGACGATTTCCTCGCCCGTTTCTTCAACGACAAATTCATCGGCAGGATTGCCGAACCAAACCGTAAGCGTATTACCTTCACGGTCATAATAAACTTTTACTTGTGCCATACCTGCACTCCTTCCTTGATCGCGTCTGTCGGATATGTCGTGATCAAAAATCCTTCTTTTTCGTTAGTCCTCTTGGACACCGCGCAGATCCAACGCCTTAATCGTTCTGATTTGTAAAACAGATAAACGTTCTCGTCCGACTTGCTCTGGCGAATTTCGTCGGGCTGTTCCAATGCCATTTTGACATCCTGCTCGCGTCCTGCCATGACAGGGTGCTTGATGGAAACGATTAACTCCCAGTAATCCTTCGTAACACGGACTCGGAAGCCAAGCGGTGTCATCACTTCAAAAAGGATGTCCGAATCACCGGGCATAGATGCTCCTATTTTACCTTTTTTCCATTTCTATGCGATATGGTCTCAACCCGTATGCGACTTTTGATACAATCGTTGAAAGACTTCACTACAAGAGGAACTTATGGCAAAAGCAACCTTCAAATGGGACGATCCCTTTTTATTCAACGACCAACTAACCGACGAAGAGCGCATGATCCGCGACACGGCGCGTAAGTACTGTCAAGATAAACTAATGCCTCGTATTCTCGAAGCCAACCGACATGAAATCTTCCACCGCGAGATCATGGATGAAATGGGAGGTATGGGATTTTTGGGATCAACCATCCCTGAAGAATACGGAGGCGCGGGGTTGAATCACGTTGCGTATGGACTGATTGCCCGCGAAGTCGAGCGCGTGGACAGCGGTTACCGTTCGGCGATGTCTGTGCAGAGTTCGCTGGTGATGTATCCCATTTACACGTATGGCACAGAAGAACAGAGAAAAAAATATTTGCCCAAACTCGCGAGGGGAGAATTGATCGGCTGTTTCGGGCTGACCGAGCCAAATCACGGAAGCGACCCGGCGAGTATGGAGACCCGCGCCAAAAAAGTGGACGGCGGTTTCGTTTTGCAGGGGAATAAGATGTGGATCACCAATTCGCCGATTGCGGATGTGTTCGTGGTGTGGGCAAAACTGGAGGGTGAGATCCGCGGCTTTATTCTCGAAAAAGGCATGAAAGGCTTAAGCGCGCCGAAGACCGAAGGCAAATTCAGTCTGCGTGCCAGTTCGACGGGCGAGATCGTGATGAACGAAGTGTTTGTGCCTGATGAAAATATTTTTCCGAATGTGAAAGGCTTGGCGGGTCCGTTCGGGTGTTTGAACAAGGCGCGTTACGGAATCGCGTGGGGTGCTCTCGGCGCGGCGGAATTTTGCTGGCACGCGGCGCGGCAATACACATTGGATCGTCCGCAGTTTGGGCGTCCGCTGGCGGCGAATCAGATCATTCAATTGAAACTGGCAAACATGATGACGGAGATCACATTGGGACTGCAAGGCGCATTGCGGGTAGGACGATTAATAGACGAAGACAAGTCCACACCTGAAATGGTTTCACTGGTCAAACGTAATTCATGCGGCAAGGCATTGGAGATTGCACGCATGGCGCGCGATATGCACGGCGGCAACGGCGTTTCGGATGAGTTCCATGTTATCCGTCATGTGATGAATTTAGAGGCAGTCAATACCTACGAGGGGACTCACGATATCCACGCGTTGATTTTAGGTCGCGCGCAGACGGGAATTCAGGCGTTTTCGTAAAAAGAGTCTTCGTCATTGCGAGGAGGGCTTTGCCCGACGAAGCAATCTCCCCCACGGCTCGCTTGGGTTGATTGTCACGGAGATTGCTTCGCTTCGCTCGCAATGACGGACTTAACTGCCGCGAAGCCCAAACCATTCGCTCCCAAATGCGCGCCCAGCACGGTGGTGATATTTACGAACAAAATATCGCGCGGAACAAACATATGTTTACGATTCATCGCTCCGTTCAATAACTCTTTGGCGCGCGTTGGGGCGTTGGTATGCAGGATCGCCAGTCGTTCCATTTCACCCACTTCCAAAAGCAAGTTCAGCATCCGTTCATCGGATTGTTTTGTCGTGCGCGTCGCGCCGATGGGCTTCACGCTTCCATCTTTGATTTCAACTATCGGCTTGATGGATAGCAAACTCCCCAACTGCGCCACCACGCCGGGGACGCGACCGCTCCGTTTGAGATTCTCCATCGTATCGAGCGCGGCAAAAACGCGGAGTTGCCTCCGCGTGGATTCGATCGCGTCGAGCGCGGCTTGCAATCCGTCCTCGGCGACTTCCGCCGCGGCGAGCACTTGAAAGCCGAGTCCCAACGAAAGCGAGCCGCCGTCCACGATGGTGATTCTGTTTGGAAAGTCGACCGCCGCCTGCCGCGCGGAGTTGATGATGGTGGTCAGCGTCCCTGCGGCGTGGATGGAGAGGATGTGGTCACACCCGCGTGCGAGGAGCGAGTCGTAGCGGGTGGCGAAATCGCCGATCGAAGGCGCGGCAGTTGTCACGTTCGATGGACGCGAGGCGAGGCGGTTGTAGAAATCTTCGCGCGAGATGCCGGTCCCATCCGCATATTCCCTCCCGTCGAGAATCAAAATGGACGGAACGACTTCGAGTTCGTGTTGTTCGATCAGGTACTTCGGGATGTCGGAAGTTGAATCGGTGACGATGCCGAGTTTCATGTTAGGGAGGCGGAGGCAGTGTTTGCATGGACCAGTTGGTGTAATACGTGGGCACGCCCTTGTCGTAACGGAACAAGGCGATCCACCTTCCGCTTTGCAAGCGCGCCCAAACGTCTGAACCGGAGGGATAATATTGCATGATGATGGTGGATTCGCCCTCGGCAAATTGTTGACCTGTCGTTTCGCTCTCGATGCTGGCTTCCTTGTGAATGTCTTGTGTGACGAGCGCCGTCACCGACATGGGCAGGATGGGGAACGGTTCGAGCCGTTCCATTTGTAGCCACACCGGCTTGCTGACCACGAAGGGGTAGTAGGTGTCTCCCTGCGGCGGGTTCACCCAATACGTGGATTTCGTTGCGCGGCTCCACACCACCACGACGAATTTATGCACAAGGTCGGGCCGCGTGAAATAATTCTCCGAGTTTGCCGAGCCGGGCGTGCTGTAGTCGAAGGTGTTGAGTTGCGCCCAACCGTTTTGGACCGCGTCGAGCGTGACGATGTTGCCGCCCATCGTCAAACTTTCCATTTGAGGGAATCCCGCGCCGTTGAATAGGGCGGTCTTCGTCGCTTTCAGGTATCTCAACTTTTTCTCGTTGTTGTCGTTCAAGGCATCCATGTATCGTTCCCACGCGGGGGTGATGGTGGTCCGCCACGTGCCGGTGCCTTCTTTCGGATCCACAAACAATGGAACAACCTCCGGGGTTTGCGGGTTGAGGGTCCAACTTTCAGCGGCGGTGCGCGATCTAAAATCAAACATCGCCAACTGGCTATCGTGCTTCACCCGGTAATATTGAACCTTCTGACCGAACGAAGGGCTTGGAAGCACGAACGTTTGAAACGGTGTGAACGTGGCTTCCGGAGTGAAAGTGCTTCGAGGGGTGGCGGTGGGGGTGAACGTGATCGTCGGCGGAGGCAATGCGTCTTGAGTCTGCGTGGATGCGGACGCGGCAGTTTGCTGGATGTATAACTGGATGGCGTTCGGGTCAGACGCAGGGAGGGCTGGCGCGCCAGCGGCGGGCGCACACGCAAGGATGAGGATCAGCGCGGCGAACAGCAGGAACATCCGTGTGCCGTGTGACGAGGATCTCATTCTGCGACGATCTCCTTGACGCGCCCCACTTCCCCGCTCTGCAAGCGGACCTTGATCCCATGCGGGTGGTTCGGCGATTTGGTGAGGATGTCTTTGACGATGCCCTTGGTAAGTTTTCCCGTTCGCTGATCCTGTTTCAAAACGATCATCACGGTCATGCCGGGTTTGAGGCTGGCGCGTGTATTTCCGTTCATTTCTTCCACTCGTTCAAGAATACTGTAAAGTCAAGATCACCGGGCGAGTGACCGCAGTCGGTGAGGATTGCCGCGGCTTCACTGCGATGTTGTGTGCCGTGATTCACGAGGTGGACGTGGCAATGCCACATGATTCTGTCGCGAGGCACGCCGGTGGTGGTCGTATATTTCAGGTGACTGTTCATATCTTCATCGCTCAGGCGATTGAGATAGCCTCGCATCAATTCTTCCTCTTCGCGGAATTTCTTATGTAGCGATTCGAAAGTTGGGAAATCCGCTTCTTTTAAGTCTTCGTCTTCAGTGACGATTTGGGTCTCGAATAAAACGCGCCAGATACGTTCTCCATCCACGAGGTGAACCAGCGTGCCACGCAAGCCGCTGTAGGGAAAGGATGCCGGCGCGGTGAATTGATCGGGCGTCACTCCCGCGCTCGCGGTGAGGATTCTTTTGTTCGCCCAGTAGTTGTATTCGTAGAGGAAGTGGATGTCGCGGAGGTGCATGGTTGTTTCTTTGTCTCAAAGAGCATATGACCCTGAAAGGGTCAAATGATTATAGACTGCAATAGATGAATTGTTCAACCCCGAAGGGGTGTCACTCGCGTGAAATTCCCATGACATCCCTTCGGGATTTGAATTCCCTCACATCATTTCTATAATCATTCTATCCCTTCGGGATTGGTGTCCGTGCACTATTGATCCAAATCACGGTCCCGTGGTGGGAGTAGGTGTCGGCGTTTCGGAGGGGAAGGGAGTCAAAGTTTCGGTGGGTGTAGCGGGGATGGGCGTGTCGGTGGGGATGTCGGTTGGCGGGAAGGGCGTCAGGGTGAAGGTAGGCGCGGGGGTTGGGGTAGGCAGGTTCAACGTCAGAGTGACGCGTTTCTCGGCGTAGAATTCCTCTCCCTTGGTGAGGTAGAGCCGCAGGGTGATTCTGTCGCTGGTCAAATCCTTCAAATTCCACGTGAAAATATCGCCCGCTGATTCGAATCGGTTGTTGCCTTGTACGAGGGTCGTCCAATCCTCCGGATCGTTGCCGTTGCCGACTTCGAGCCGCCAGCCGGTGAAGTCGCCTTTGGTGACGTTGATGATGCCTTTCACGATGATGGTTGGGTCGGTGATGACATCGTTGTCTTTGGGGTTGGTGAATTCGAGAATGGGGCGCGGGTCGTCGGCGGAACATTCTCGTTCGGGCGCGAAGAAGGGGTTGTTCGGCATGTCGTTTGCTTCGAGCCAGTCGCGCCCATCGCCGGTGCGGAGCCATTTGCGACCCCACTCGTCTTTCACGTTCATCGTCAGGTCTTCTTTTTCAAAGCCAGGGCAGGCATTGCCCGCGATCAAACCGGTCCACGTGTCAATTTTGGTCTGGCGCAATAAATCCTGTGACGCGGGCAAGGGGAGTTGGTCGCTTGCAAAGAGTTCACTGCGTTGACCGCCGCGGCACCAGTTGGAGGGTTCGGTTCCTGAAACCGCGCAGATGATCCGTTCGGTGATGCCCGGCGGGAAGGTGAACGGCGAGGGTGTGTTGTTCGGCGCCACTTTCGGCACGGCGAACATCATAAACTGCGACCAGATCGGCGCGGCGCCGGTGGTGCCAGATGTGCCGATCATCGGTGTGTAGTCTGCGTTGCCCACCCACGTGCCCACCGCGAGGTCGGGGGTGTAGCCCAACGTCCAGTTGTCGTACACGTTGACCGCGTCCGCGCCGCGCGGATCGCCGGCGGTGCCGGTCTTTGCCGCGGCTTGGAAGGGGAGATTCAACACGGAGTTGGGACCGAACATCCACGAACGCGCCTGATTGTCGGAAAGGATCGATGAAATGAGAAATGCATACTCGGCGCGGATCACCTGTTCGCCCTGCGGCGGCTGGTATTCGTAGATCACGTTGCCTTCGAAATCAACGATCTTGAGGATGGCAACGGGCGGCACTTTCTTGCCGCCGTTCGCAAACACGGAAAATGCGCCGGTCATCTCCAGCAGATTAACCTCGCCGCCGCCGAGCGTGAGCGCGAGACCGTATTGATCGCTGGTGAGACTCGTAATGCCGAGTCGTTTTGCCAGGGCGATCATGCCATCCTGTTCGGGTGTGTTCGGGTCGTCGTAGACGCCAACGAATTGAAGCGCTTTCACGGCGGGCACGTTGAACGAGTTGGCGAGGGCGGTGCGCACGGTGACGGGTCCGTGAAATTTTCCATCGTAGTTGACCGGTTGATACGGCGGATTCGCTCCGTCGGGGAAATCAGTCGGCACGTCCCAGATCAGAGTCGAAGGCGTCCAGCCTTTTTCGAAGGCGGCGACGTAGGTGATGGGTTTGATCGAAGACCCCGGTTGGCGCGTCGCGCTATCCGCCATGTTGATCTGACCGGCGATCGCTTCGTTGTTGAAATCGGGCGAGCCGACCATGGCGAGGATCTCTCCCGTGGAAGGTTGGATCGCCACGAGCGCGCCGTTCTTCGCGTTCTTGTCGGTGAGGTTTGCCAGTTGTTCGGTGACCAGTCTCTGGGCTTCGTCTTGAAGCGTCGGGTCGATCGTGGTGTAGACGATAAACCCCGAACGGTAGATGGTCTGCGCGTCGTACTGCTCTTCCAGTTCCGAACGCACGAAATTCACCCAGTGCGGATATTTCGCGTTGATGCTCGGCACCACGAAGTTATACGACTTGATGTAATCCGCCGCCTGCACTGCCGCGACCTGATCCACACAGATGGGCGTGTCGCTGTTGCTGACGGTGATGCATCCCTCCACTTGACTCAAACCGAACATCAACACCAGCACTTGTTGCTGGCGCGCGAGGGTCACATCGCGATTCGTGTAAATATCGTAGATCGCCGGCGATTGCGGCAAACCCGCGAGGAAGGAGGCTTCGGCAAGGGTCAATTGATTCGCGGTCTTGCCGAAATACGTCTCTGCCGCGGCTTCGATTCCATAGGCGAGGTTGCCGTAGTAGATTTCGTTGAGGTACAACTCGAGGATCTCATCTTTTGTGTAGCGGCGTCCGATTTCCGCCGCCAATAAGATTTCGTTGGCTTTTCGCGTATACGTCTGCTCATAGCAGGATATTTGCGCATCAGGTTTATTACAATCCTCGAGACGATAATAGAAGATGCGCGCAAGTTGCTGGGTGATGGTGGAGGCGCCGGAGACCGTTTCTCCGCCGCGCAGGTTTTGCCACAAGGCACGCAGAATGGCGACCGGGTCGAACCCGGGGTTTGTGTAAAAACTCTTGTCTTCGGTGGCGATGGTGGCGGCAACGAGCGCGGGAGAGATCCTGTCGAGTGTGATGAATGTGCGGCGTCCCGCGGTGGGATCGATGATTTCGTAAAGAAGATTCCCGTTCCGATCCAATATGCGCGTTGTTTCGAACTGAGAGGCGCGATTCTTCAAATCGTCCACGCTGGGCAGGGTCCGCGCGATGGAATAGTAGGAATAGATCAAAGCGGAACCACCGATGATGGCGAGGATGACCAGCCCAAACAACACAAGGACGACGATGCGCGCCAGGCACCCGCCTGCGCGTTTCCAATCGAAGGATGCCTGACGCGGCTGGCTCGGCGGTGAGACGCGCCGCGTTTCCGTCATCCCGCGCGGTTTGCTCGCACGCTCGTACGCGGCGGGAGAAACGCGCGTCCCTTCCATATCCACTTCGTGGACGCGCCGCGGCAGGGGCAGGTTATTTTGATCCAAAGCGATGTGAGGTGGTTCGGGCGTGATCTTACGCGCCGGGCTCGCCTTCGTCGTTGCCGGCTTCTCCTCCGACTCGTCCTTCTTCGGCTCGATGGGAGTCTCGGCGCGCGTCTCGGCTTCGGAATCAAGCAGGCGCCTTACTTTTTTGGCTTTGTCGTCATCGGTATCTGTCATTGGTAATTGGTGAATAGAGAATTAGTGTATAGAGATTTGTGACTGGAGACTGACAATCGTCAATCGTCAATCGGAAATCGTCAATCAAGAGGGCTTGCTCATCATCAAAACGATCCACCGGCCGCGGTGACAGACCTCATCGTTCTGGTTTTTCACTTCGACCATAATCGTCACGGAACCCCCGCCGATGCGCGGCAAGGACTTGGTCTCTTTGATTTCCGTCTCCACGTGAATGGAATCGCCGATAAAGATCGGCTTGATAAACCTCCATTCATGTACTTCGCGGAATGCAATGACCGTGCCGTCCAAAAAACCGGTTTTCCACACCAAGCCCAAGGAAAAAGACAACCCCAACACCCCATGCGCGATGGGCCTGCCGAATTGAGTCGTTTTACTGAATTCATGGTCCACGTGGATGCGATTATCATCGCCCGTCAGCGCGGCGAACTGCATGATGTCGTCTTCGGTGATCGTTCGTTTTTCCGTGACGGCTTTCTGCCCCACATAAAATTCTTCAAAATAAAGACCCATAGGTAGTCTCCTCTTCATTTCATATAACGGTGGTCAAGTAGGCGGCGGGAGTCTGTGACTCTTTGCAGAACCTCTCACCTCCGCCGCCGTATCAAGACCACCAAATACATTCAAACAAATTTTTTTCTTGAAACCCGATGGTCTCGATACGTTCCTCGCTGAAAACCGCTCGGAACTACTCGACCATCGAACTACACAACTACCAAAACTACACAACCAAATTATACCCTTTGATAGGGCAATCGCATTTGGGATGTGAGAGAATCGGTATGAGAAAAGAGGAGGCTCA
>CAZQES010000151.1:8509-9362 GCA_964591425.1 uncultured Anaerolinea sp. | reverse complement strand
GCCTTCGAGGCACTTCATGATATTTTTCGCGGACGTGACCGCGCCAGTGAAGCCGCGCAATTCGTGCAGTTTCGTATTGTACGGTTTGAGATTTCCGAGCAGGGCTTCGATCGTCATCGCCGCCGCGATCTCGGCTTGTTTGATAAAGCGCTCCATCTCGTAAATGTGAAGCGCGGACATGGCGGTCAGCACATTGGACCCGTTGATCGCCGCGAGACCGTCGCGCGCCTGCAACCCCGGGACTTCGATTCCCGCCCGGCGCATCGCTTCGGATCCGGGCATGCGTTCGCCGTCGTAAAACGCCTCGCCCTCACCCATGAGGAGCAACGCGGCTTGCGCCATCGGAGCGAGGTCACCGCTCGCGCCGACAGAGCCTTTCGTGCAGACCACCGGCGTGACGCCTTTGTTCAGCATTTCGACAAATGTCAGCGTGATCTCCGGTCGGCAACCGGAGTTGCCATGCGCATGGACGTTGACGCGCCCCACCAGCGCCGCGCGGACATTTGGAATCGGCAACGGTTCGCCGATTCCCGCCGCGTGGTTGTAGATGAGATATTTCTGGAAATCCTTTACCTGTTCATCGTTGAGCATCGTTTCCGAAAACTCGCCGATGCCGGTGTTCGTGCCGTACATCACTTCTTTTCTGGCGAGTTTTTCCTCCAGCATGGCGCGGCAGACCTTGATACGCTCCAACGCTGCGGGGGCAAGTTCCACTTTTTCGTGATCGCGCGCGATCGCAACGAGTTTTTCGATGGTGAGGGATGATCCGTCGAGAGTGATGGGCATGGAGAGGCTCCTGTGGAAAAAATTTACAGCGATATTGTAATCCTGTTTGCATGTTCGTTCATGCTAT
>CAZQES010000151.1:0-8499 GCA_964591425.1 uncultured Anaerolinea sp. | reverse complement strand
GGCTCTTTTCAAGCTGGAGCGGAGGTGAACAAAAGGATTCCGTATGAGCGAACAAGTACCTCTGGGAATTACGGACAATTCATGTCCCAATTATTGTCGAGGGTGATCGAGACCCAGATGGCAACCCATTCGTCGTAATGCGATTTGGATGACTTAAACGCGAAGTCAGCATGAAACTTCAACTGCCTCGAGTTGACCTGCGCATTGCATTGATTTACGCAATCTTCGGGGGTTTGTGGATCACCCTTTCTGACCGACTGCTTGCCGCGCTGGTGACGGACATTTCCGTGTTGAGCGCCATCCAAACATATAAGGGCTGGGCATTCGTACTTCTGAGCACGCTGGTGATCTCCTTGCTTCTACGGCGCGAACTGAGACTGCGCCGCATTACCGAAGGGAATCTGGGGGAGAGTGAAAAAAATTACCATGCTTTATTCAATTCAATGAACGAGGGATACTGCGTCATCGAGGTGATCTTCGATGAACAAAATACGGCAGTAGACTATCGCTTCCTCGAGGTCAACCCGGGGTTCGAAAAACAAACCGCGCTGAAAGACGCGTTGGGCAAGACAGTTCGTCAGCTGGATCCCGACCCTGATACACATTTGTTCAAAATCTATGGCAAGGTGGTGCTCACAGGAGAATCCATTCGCTTTGAGAGTCCTGCCTCAGCGATCCATCGGATTTATGATGTGTTTGCCTTTCGCATCGGTGAGGCAGGCAGTCGCAGAGTGGGGGTCATTTTCAATGACATCACCGAACGCAAACGCGCCGAGGAGGAGTTGCGCCAAAGCAGGGAACAGATCAGCGGCATACTTGCTTCCACAATGGATGCCATCATTACGATGGACGAGGATCAGAACATCGTCATCTTCAACAACGCGGCGGAGATCATGTTTCGATGTTCCACTCGCGAGGCCCTCGGGAGGTCGATTGACCTTTTTCTCCCAGAATCTGTGCGAAGTAACCATGCCAAGTATGTGCATGCGTTCGGGCATACAAAGGCGACCAAACGCACCATGGCTTCCTCCACATTGGAGTTAACCTGCGTGCGCGCAGACGGGAGCTCCTTCCCAAGCGACATTTCAATATCAAAGGTCGAGCTGGATGGAAAAAACCTATACACCGCCGTCATCCGCGACATCACCGAGCGCAAGCAAGCGGAAGAAAGAATCCAGCGTCAGATCGATTATCTGAAAGCCCTGCGCACGATCGACATCTCTCTGATCACCAGTTTTGACCTGCATGTGATCCTCGACGTGGTGCTTCAACAGATTCTCTCGTATCTGGGCATCGATGCCAGCGCCGTACTGCTGGTTGGTTCAGATTCGTCCACGATGGAGCATGTTGCCAGCCGGGGTTTTCGCTCGCGGTCCATACAGCATACCCAACTGAAAATCAATGAAGGTCATGCAGGCCGCGCCTGGGCAGAACGACGAACCGTCCATGCAAGGGATGTGACCAGCACACGGGGTGAATTAATAAGCACATCACATCTGTCGGGTGAAAATTTTGTCGAGTACTATGGCATACCATTGATCGTCAAAGGGGATGTAAGAGGCATTCTGGAGATCTATCATCGAACGCCATTGGACTTGAGTGCCGAACAGTTGGAGTTCCTGGAAGCGCTTGCCGGACAAGCCGCCATTGCCATTGACAATTCGCAATTGTTCCAAAACCTACAGCGGTCCAACGCGGAACTTGAACGGCGGGTGATAGAGCGTACCGCCGAGCTCAACCGGACAAACCTCGAACTACACCACGCCAACCACACCAAAGACGAGTTCCTTGCCACCGTGAGCCACGAACTGCGCACTCCGCTCAACAGCATTCTGGGCTTGTCTGAAACACTCCTCGAACAGAGGCGCGACCCGCTCAGCGAGCGCTGTTCCAGCCGTTCTCACAGGTGGATAGCAGTCTCACCCGCGAATACGAAGGCACGGGGTTGGGTCTGGCGCTGGTGCAAAAACTGACCGACCTGCACGGCGGCAGTGTGGAAGCGGAGAGCAAGCCGGGCATCGGCAGTCGTTTTACCGTCAACATCCCGTGGAGGCGCGATCTCGTCGCACAACAGGAAGCCATCGAAATGGGCAGTCCGCTTCCGGTCGTCGAAGCGAAGGCGATTTCGCAGTCCGCACAGCGCGGCAGAATCCTGTTGGCGGAGGATAACATGGCGAACGTGCTCACCATCGGGGAATACCTCGAAAGTCACGGCTTCGACGTAGTGACCGCCACCGACGGTTTGCAGGCGATCGAACGGACGGAAGCGACCGAGCCGGAACTCATCCTGATGGATATTCAAATGCCGGCTCTCGACGGACTGGAAGCGATTCGCCGCCTGCGCAAGGACCCGCGTAGCGCTTCCACGCCCATCATCGCGCTCACCACCCTCGCCATGCCCGGCGACCGCGAGCGCTGTCTCGAAGCCGGGGCAGACGAGTACCTGAGCAAACCGGTCAGCCTCAAGATTCTGGTCGAAACCATTCATCAGTTACTGGGCGCGAAGAAATAAACTGGTGTCACACCGATCCGTCTCAAAAGGTCATCTTGTAGAGAGTGTCTGAAAACTATGTTCATGTCATTCTGAGGAGCGTAGCGACGAAGAATCTCTACTTTTGCTCAAAGTTTATTCTTTTTGGCGAGTAAGAGACCCTTCGTTATCGCTCAGGGTGACATGACCTTTAATTTGCATACAGACCCTAGTACAATTGCTTCATGAAGATCGCCCCGGCAGACCTGCGGCATGTGAACCTTTTCAAAGAAGCCCCGACCGAAGACCTGGAACTCCTCGTCGAAAGATCCGTCCTGCGTTCGATCGAAGAGGACGGCTTTTTCTTTTTTCAAGGCGACCCGGCTTCTCATGCCTACGTTTTGGTCTCCGGGCGGGTGAAACTACTGCAATCGAATCCATCCGGTCAACAAGTCAACTTGCGGACGGTGAAAGAGTGGGAAGTGTTTGCCGCGTTGGGCGCGGTGCGTCCCGGTGCCGCGTATCCCGTCACGGCGCAAGCGCTAGAGTCAAGTTCCGCGCTTGCCATCGAATCCAATTTCCTGCGCGAGCTGATGCCGACCCGTCCGTACCTCAACTTCGGCTTGATGCAATTGATGACCGGCTACATCAACGAGTTACAAGCGCGCTACCGTGAACTGGCGACGGAACGCATCGAACGCCGCCTCGCCCTGACTCTCCTGCGTCTGGCGTCTCAGGTCGGCAAGCGGATTCAAGACGACGACCCGGCGGTCGAACTCCCGCTCACCCGGCAAGAACTGGCGGAAGCCTCCGGGAGCACCATGTTCACGGTGAGTCGAATCCTCGCCGAGTGGGAAAGGCAGGGGTTGCTCGAAGCAAGCCGCGGGCGGGTGTTGATCCGCAACCCTCACGGGCTGGTACAGATCGTCGAGGGCGAAGAGTCGGAATAAAGATATCCGAAAGCGATGGCGAAAAAACGCGCAACCAATGCGCGTTTTTTGTTTCCTCACTGTTTGCGCTTAAGCAAAGAAGAAATCCCACTTTTTGGGTAAGGTTGGGGCATATGAACGACACGCCGCAGATCCAACTCGCATGGACGGTCGAAAAGACCCTGCAGGAAAGACCCGAAACCGCGCGCGCGTTCCTCAAACACGGAACGCTGTGCGTCGGGTGCTGGATGCAGAACTTCTGCACGCTCAAGGATGTGACGGAGATCTACGAGATGGATTCGGGCGCGTTCGTGCATGAATTGAACCAAACCAAATTTGAACGCGCGGCTCGCTAGCCGCCAAAGGAGAACCCATGGAAGTCTTTACCTATCTCTGGCAATACATCGTCGAAGTGTTCGGGCTTTTCATCGCGTATGTGTTTGCCGCGATCTTTATCTTTTTGGTGCTTCGCCAGTTCCATTCCAAAAAGATCACCGCCGCGCTGGTGGTCGTTTTCATCGCGGTGTCGATCGCGTTCTACATTCCGAACGGCGTACCGAACGAACTCGCCTATCCGCTTTCGCTGAAGTCGTACGGTCCAGCCGATGCGCCAAACCTGCCGTTCAAGAACGTCTTTCATTTCTTCACGAACTTCAAGGACTTTGAACGCATCGAAAATATCGCCCGCGACCCGAACGAAGTGCCGCAGACCATCGTCTACGGCGAAGACGGCATGATCGAGGTCAGCCTCACCACCACCGAAGTGATCGCTGAAATGGCGGACGGCACCACGATCAATTATTGGACGTTCGACAACGGCGTACCCGGTCCCTTCATCCGCGGGCGCGTCGGAGATACCGTCCACCTGACGATTCACAACGACGCGACCAGCCTGCACCCCCACAACGTGGACTTCCACGCGGTCACCGGTCCCGGCGGCGGCGCGGCGGCAACCATAGTCGCACCCGGCGAAACCAAGGAAATGACCTTCAAACTACTCAACCCCGGTTTATACGTGTATCACTGCGCGTTCAGCAATCCGGGTCTGCACATGACGCACGGGATGTACGGTCTGATTCTTGTGGAGCCGGAGGGCGGTCTTCCCCCGGTGGACAAAGAGTTTTACATCATGCAAGGCGAGTTCTACACCGAAGGCAGTCTCGGTCGTGAAGGTCTGCAACTCTTCGACACACAAGCCTATCTGGATGGCAAGCCGCAATACATCGTCTTCAACGGCAAGACCGGCGCGCTGCTGGATAACATGACGGCGGAAGTCGGCGATACGGTCCGCATGTACGTCGGCAACGGCGGCGTCAACCTGATCTCCAACTTCCACGTCATCGGCGAGATCTTCGACCGGGTCTATCGCGAGGGCGATCTGGTCACCGCGCCTGCGGAGGGTTTGCAAACCACGCTCGTCCCTGCGGGCGGCGCAGTGATGATCGAGTTCAAGTTGGAGTACCCGGGCAACTTCGTCCTTGTGGATCATGCGCTGGCGCGGGTTGACCGCGGCGCGTGGGGCGTGCTCCGTGTAACCGGCGAAGCCGACCCGACCATATACGACGGCGACCTTCAAACCGGCGGCGGTCACTAACAATCCCGAAGGGATGGCACGAATATAGAAAATAGTACAAATCACTATCAAATCCCGAAGGGATGACATGCTTTTACGCAATGCCTCTGACACCCCTTCGGGGTTGGCATGCTTATTCGTTGCCTATCTAGAATCATTTCACTTGTTTCGGCAGGCTCAACACATCGCCTTCGGAGTTGTGACTGGGTAAGGTGAGTTAAGTAACACGAACAGCGGAGATTGACCTATCTCCGCTGTTCGTGTTTTATCTCCGGGAAAGTCATGGCGGTTGTCCACACAAAATCCACACACTTCTTTCACGTTTTTCTAAATTCCCCAAAGTATGATAGTGCGAAATACAAAAGGAGAACGTATGGATAACGATGATAAACCTGTAGGGATGATCCTCAGCCGGAGAGACGCGCTCAAGCTATTGGGCGTTGGAGGCGCGGCATTTTTGGCTTCGTGCGTCGCGCCCGAAGTGACCAGCACGTTGATTCCCTCATTGACGTCAACAAGCCCTTCACCGACTCAGTCACCTTCGGCAACGCAAGCCGCGCTCTCGTGCGTCGTCCGCCCCGAGCTGACGCTTGGACCGTACTTCGTGGATGAACAACTGAACCGTTCCGACATCCGCTCGGAGCCGTCGGATAATTCGGTGAGGGAAGGCGTGCCGCTCACGCTGGCGATCGGCGTGTTCGATGTTTCGCAAAACAGTTGCGATCCCATCGCGGGCGCGCAAGTGGATATCTGGCATTGCGACGCGGCTGGCGTTTATTCGGGCGTCTCGGACCGGAGTTTCAGCACGGTCGGTCAAAAGTTTTTGCGCGGCTATCAACTCACGGATGCAACCGGCAAGGCGCAATTCCTCACTATATACCCCGGCTGGTATTCGGGTCGGACGGTTCACATCCATTTTATGATTCGCACGCTCGGCATGGACGGTCAGGCATACGAGTTCGTGTCACAGTTCTTCTTCGACGAGGCACGTAACGACCAGGCACATTCTGCCCAACCGTATGCCGCGAGAGGGTATCGAAATACCGTGAACTCCGACGACAATATCTACAACAACGGCGGCGACCAGTTACTGCTCGACATCACCGGCGACAATGCGAACGGCTACACCGCGACGATCAACATCGGTCTCGATCTCACCGACGCGGAAGTCGGCGCACCCTCTTCATTTGGCGGACCTCCGTAAGCGAGGGTCCTCTTTGCATGTCATTCTGAGTGGCGCTTCAGCGCCACGAAGAATCTATGATTCGCTCATAAGACTCCAAATGGGAGGAGGGATTCTTCGCTCCCGGCGTTTACCCTGAGTTTATCGAAGGGGTCGCTCAGAATGACAATTCATAAGAAAACATCCAAAGCAATGCTTTGGATGTTTTCTTTCAGGTACAATCCAACTCATGTCCAACGAATACAGACAACTCACCTTCTCCGATCTCGAACCGATGGCGCAGGTGTTGGCGCGATCCTTTGAAAAAGACCCGCTCGTCTCGTTTATTCTTCCAAACGCAAAAACGCGCGTCAAGACGGTTGCAAAATTCTTCCGCGCGATGGGCAGGCTCAACATCCGCGCGGGAAGCGCATTCGGCATCGGCGAACCGTTGCAGGGCGTGGCAGTGTGGAGTTTCCCGAACAAGCCCGAAGCCTCCGCCTCGCCGAAAGACCTGCTCACATTTTTACCCGTCCTATTTTCACCCTATCCGATCGGCGTGCGGCGCGCGCGGGCAGTGTTAGGTCAGATCGACACCAATCATAAGAAGCATGCGAGCGAGCCCCATTTTTATCTCGATAATCTCGGCGTGCTGGCATCCGCGCGGGGGAAAGGTCTATCCTCCAAACTCATCCGCCCGTTTTTGCAAATGGCAGACGAACAAAAGGTGATCGCCTACACCGACACGGTGACAGATGTCAACGTGCCGCTCTATCAACATTTCGGATTCGAACTTGTCGAAGAGAATTTCATTCCAAGCGCAGGCATCACCACCTACGCGTTGAGACGCACCCCGCGCTAATAAACTTCCAAAGTCTTTGAGACTTCGGTAGTCTGGCTATCGAGTAAAATCGCTCCCTATGAGCATGGAAAACATAGACGCGCTGAAGCACAATCCGCGTGAAGGCGGGCGTTTGGCATACAGATTGAAAAATGCAAATGTATTCGTTTCAAAGAGCGGATTCCACTTTATTGATCATCTCGACCCCGTTGAAGCGATCCCACCTGAGGTCGATGGCTCCCAACTGACCGATGCGGTTTCCGCGTACATCGAGACTCAGTTACAAGCGAATGCGAAAAAATTCGACAATCAGGCGAACATCGTCAAACAGCATCTTCCCCTGCAAAACGCCAAAGTGCTCGACATCGGTTGCGGCGGCGGATTATTTCTCTCGTTGTTGAAAAGGCAGGGTTCAGAAGTTATCGGCATCGAACTCAGCGACAGCCGCGCGCAGTATGCAAAGTCAAAACACGGGTTGGAGATCCATAAACGTCCCATCGAAAGCGAATTTTGGCAAAAGGGTTACGCGAATCATTTCGACGCGGTTACGCTGTGGGATGTGATCGAGCACGTGAATTTCCCGATGCAGACGTTACAGTCCGCGGCGAAGGTGTTGAGGCAAGGAGGGCTGCTGCTGATCGACACTCCTTGCCGCGACAGTTTTTATCACCGCTTCGGCGAATTAACCTATCGTCTCAGCGGCGGGAGGTTTCCCACATTTTTGAACGCGATGTATTCGTCGCACCTGTTCGGGCACAAGCAGATTTTCTCAACCGATGAAATGAAGCAACTCTTCGAGTCCGTTGGGTTTGAAGTGATCGACCTGCATAAATTCCATGAACTGTCTTTTCCGTATGAGTTCTATTTGAAGAAATTTTTCAAATCGCAAGTGTTTGTGAATTTGCTGTTGCCATTCGTGAAATTCTTTTTTATGGTGTTCAAGATTCAAAATAAGATGCTGGTGGTTGGAAGGAAACGATAAATGCCATTGCGAGGAGTTGTGGTCTCGATACGTCCCGCGAACTGCACGCGGGACTACTCGACCACCAGATGTTCGCAATGAAAATTTGACAGGAGAAACTATGACAGAGGAATACATTCCAAAGATCGCGATGAGCATCCACGCGCACCCGGACGACCAGGAATTTTCCATTGGCGGCACACTGGCGAAATGGTCGCGCGCCGGTTGCGAGATTATCTCCGTTGTCATCACCAGCGGTGACTCGGGCTCAAATGATCCCGCTAAGGATGGGGGTTATAAAAAGGAACTGGCTGAACTCCGCGAGAAAGAACAACTTGCGGCAAATGCTGTCTTGGGTATCAAGGAAACAATTTTCCTGCGCTATCCCGACGGAGAATTGGAACCGACGATCCAACTCCGCAAGGATCTGACCCGCCTCATCCGCCGATTCAAGCCGGATACAGTTTCCTGCGGGAATCCCGAAGCGTGGTTTTACGGCAATGAGTATGTCAATCACCCCGACCATCGCGCCGCGGCAGAGGCGGCATGTACGGCGGTCTTCC
>CAZQES010000150.1:0-9520 GCA_964591425.1 uncultured Anaerolinea sp. | reverse complement strand
TCAAGCCGATGCGGCGGCTGTCGTATTGACGTTCGATCCCCATCCCGCCAAGGTGTTTGGGCGAGGCGAGATCAAACTATTAACCCTTCCCGATGAACGCGCGGAAATCTTCGGCGATTTTGGCGTGGATGTTGTGATCACACATCCATTCAACAGGGATGTGGCAAATATCACCGCCTTCGATTTCATGCAACGCCTCAAAACTCACTTGGGGTTGGTTCACCTTGTGCTGGGATACGACTCCGCTTTGGGGAGGAACCGCGAAGGTAACGCGACGCGGCTAGCCGAGATCGGTTCGGAGCTGGGATACACCGTCGAAACCGTGCCAGCCCTCAGCGACGAGAGCGGCGTGATCTCTTCCACAGAGATTCGCAAGTTGATCGCGGTGGGCAAAATCGAAGAAGCCGCCAAACTGATGGGACATCTGTATCGCCTGCGCGGACCGATTGTCCGCGGCGACCAGCGCGGGCGCACGATCGGTTACCCGACAGCGAACATAGATTATTCAGAGGATAAACTTATCCCATCCAACGGGATTTACGCATGTTGGGCGAAACTTGGGAGCGAACGATTCAAAGCCGCGGTCAACATCGGCTTCAACCCCACCTTCACGCCCGATAAAAGATCGGTCAACGTGGAAGCCTATCTCCTTGATTTCAATCGAGAGATTTACGGCGAGGTGCTTGAACTTGAGTTTGTGTCACGTCTGCGCGACGAATTGAAATTCGATTCCGTGCAAGCGCTCATCGAGCAGATCCGGCGTGATGTGGAGCAGACAAGTGAGATTCTGGGAACGGGATGACCCGTTCCCTTTTTATTTACGCGGGGTTATACGGTGTAAATCAACGGAGGTTATCATGCCGCAGAACGGACTTCATGCCATGGTGGGAGTTGCCGCGCGAAAGTGGATGCCGAAACGCGAATGGCTGTTGCTTGGCGCGGTGCTCGGGAATATGGCTCCCGACCTCGACAACCTTGCCGTCGCTTATGCCACGTTGACCGGGGGCGATACGCATGGATTGCACCGTACGTTCACACACAGCCTGTTCACTATCGCCGCAGTTTTTGTGTTGTTCTATGTGCTTGGCGCGGTCACGAAGAACCCGAAATGGAATAACTTTGGTCTTGGCTTCAGTGCGGGAATCTTCATGCATATCCTGCTCGATCTGGCTGGCTGGTTCGGCGGCGTGTATGTGTTGTGGCCCATTCAGTTTGAGTTGAATTTTTGGAGTTGGTTCGCAGTCCCTGCGTGGTTGAATATCCTCTTGGAGACAGGCGAGTTCCTGATGTTCGGTTTGTATTTTCTGTTGCTTGTTTCCCTCTCTGCCAAACACGGAACCGATCTGGAGCGACGCGCCTCAGTAAGAACCTGGGCATACATTGAGTTCCTGCTGTTCATCGTCTTCATGGCTTTGTTCTATAGCATCGGCAATCAAGGATTGCCATACACGATCTTCGGCGCGTTGTATTTGCTCTCGATCATCATTGCGATGGTAACGACCACACGAATGCGAAATACGATAGACCTGGTGTAAATCAATAATTCGGGCGACCCGCGGGTCGCCTTTTTTGTTGTTTTATCCTGCCTGTCACGAGTATAATCTGCCAGAATTTTCGTGGGGCGTTATCCCGCCATTCAAAGTAAGCGGGATGACATCCCGCTCCACGTCAACTGTTGAGGAGACTCCCATGCCTGAACGTGAAATTTATTTGTTATCGCCGCGTGCGCTCAGCCCTGAAACGATAGCCGTTGCGTTTGCGAAGACCTCGCGCTCGCCTGAATCGTTCCGCGATATTGCCGCGGAACTCAGCGATGAAAAGTCCGCGCAGTTTCACGAGAAGTGGGTGGTCGGCTACGGTCACGCGTCCGTGGCGGAACATGCAATTTTGCATATTGCCTTCGAGAACGTTTCGCGGATTGCCATCGAGAGTATTGAGTCGAATCGACTCGCATCCTACACCGAAAAATCCACGCGCTACCAGCGATGGGGACAGGATGATTTCACGATTCCGCCTGAGTTGGAAAATCATCCCCTCCGCGCTGAGTTTGTGGATACGATCCGCCTCCTGTTCAAAGCCTATGCTGATTCGCTCGACCCCGTGCGGACTCTCATCTTCGAGCGTTTTCCGCGCCGCGAGAACGAAAAGGATGAAGCTTGGGATCGCCGCATCCGTTCAAAGTACGTGGACGTGTGCCGTTTTCTCCTCCCTGCCGCCGCGCTGGCAAACGTGGGCATGACCGCCAACGCGCGCGTCATCGAAAATACGATCCGCAAGATGCTTTCGCATGAACTGGCTGAAGTCCGCGAGATCGGCGCGCAGGTGAAAGAGGTCTCGAAAGCGGAAACTCCCACACTGGTAAAGTACGCGGACGCTGTGCCGTATCTCTCTGAAACAATCTCCGACTTTAGTAATCGTCAATCGTCAATCGAAAATCGTAAATCAGACGATTGGTGTAATTTGATTGACTATGACAGGGACGGCGAAAAGAAAGTGTTGGCGGCGGCGTTGTACCGTTTTGGTGAGATGGCTTATGCAGATGCATTGGCGCATGTTGAATCGTTGAGTGCAGAATCGAAAGAAACACTCGCCGAATCGCTTCTTGGAAAATTAGGCAAATTCGATGTGCCACTGCGTGAACTGGAATACTCCACCTACACTTTTGACCTCATCATGGATCAAGGTGCGTACGCCGAGTTCAAACGTCACCGCATGATGACGCAGACGCCGCAAAGACTGACGACGCGGCTGGGGTACGCGACTCCGCTGTTGATCCGCGAGGCAGGCTTCCAGTCCGAGTATGAAGCGGCGATGGAGTCTGCGTCGAAGATGTTCGAGAAGTTGTATCAGTTCAGTCCCGCGGTGGCGCAGTATGTTGTCCCCAATGGATTCAATCGCCGCGTGCTGGCGCAATTCAATTTACGGGAAGCGTACGCGTTTTGTCAGTTACGCTCTGCCGCGAACGCGCACTTTTCCATTCGACGCGTCGCGCAAAAGATTTACGAGGAGTTGGCACGCGTCCATCCGTTATTGACGAAGTACATGAAATTGCACGAAGAGACATGGCAAGGGGTGGAGGAAGGTCACTTCGCCAATCTGTGAGGGTCTTTTACGATCCAGATCAAAATACCCGCAGTGATAATTCCAAAGACCGCCGCCAGCCCAAACGTTGATTCAAAACCGAAGGTGTCGATCAGCCAGCCGCCCAGGATCGGCGCGGCGATCGTCGCAGGCGTGATGAGCGTGTTCGACAAGCCGATGTACGTAGGGCGTTCTGTATCCGAGCCGAAGCCCACGGTGAACGCGATGCCGATCGTCCACACCGCGACGTTGCCGAACCCCGAAAGAATGAACGCAGGATATAGCCACGCGATCGTCGGCGCATACCACGCAACGACCGAACTCAGCACGGCGGCGACCGCGCCTAAAATCAACATGGCGCGATGACCGATCTTGTCGTCGAGCCAGCCCATGCCCGCGTTGGCAAATGTCTGTGTAAGCGTGAGCGCGGCGGTGAGATAGCCCGCGGTGACCGCATCCATTCCGAAGCGGCGCAGACCCACCAGGATGTAAAATCCAAAACCCATCGTCGTAAACTGCATCAGAAAGCGCGTGACGAGGAACCAGTTGAAGTTCCCATCCTTTTTGAGGATGGACTTCGCGTCGTCCCAAAAGGGGGTCTGCTTCTCTGAAACGACCTTTTCCTCGTCCCGAGGTTCGCGCGACTGCGCGATGGCGATGTACGATGCAACCAGCAACACGCTTGCGATCAAAAAGCTGATCCCGAAATTGTTCGGGAAGACCACTCTATCCAACAAATACCCTGCGCCAACGGCGGCAATGCTAACCGCCAGATTCACCAAACCACCCTGCATCCCGAAAAAAGTTCCGCGCGATTCGGGCGGGATGATCTTCGAAACGAAACTTGTCCACGGGTTGGCGGTAAATCCGCCGCCGATTCCCTGCCAGGCGAGCGCGAGAAACGTGATGAACAACGCGGTTTTGATGCCGATGACGGGAATCAAAAATGCCGTGATGCCCAACACAAGGAACGGGGTCCGCTCGTGGATGGTGTTCCGTAAAACGATCGGTTTGTATTCGCGCGCCCGCGCGATCTGACCCGCGTTGAACAGTTGCGGCAACTGCCAGCCGATGGAATGGAACGCGGGAGCCAGCCCGATGAGGATGGCGGAATCGGTCATGTGGGAAACGAACAGGGGAATGATGGTCGAGAAAGATGCGAAACCAAGCGCAAGCCCGAACAGTGTGCCGTCCAGCAGGTTGGCAATGACATTGAACCGCAAATTCAAGCGGATGTATTTTTCCATGTTGGAGAGGGGGAGCATGGTTAGGATTTTACCATTTGGAAATTCGACACCTTGACAAATCGTGTCCAATTCGGCTAGAATAAAAAACGAACACTCGTTCACTTTTTATGAACACCAAAGACAAACTCAAAAAGGGCGAAGCCACGCGCCTCGCCATCGAAGACGCGGCGATGGAATTGTTCCTCAAGCAGGGCTACGCCGCCACCTCCATGCGCCAGATCGCCGATGAGGTGGGGTTGGCGCTGGGCGGCATCTATAACCACTTCTCCAGCAAGGAAGAAATCTTTCAAGGCATCATTATTGACAAGCACCCCTACAAGCAAATCCTCCCCGCTGTGCTTGCCGCACAAGGGGAGACGGCGGAGGAGTTTTACCGAAATGCGGCGCATATCGTCATTTCAGAAATGGGGAGGCGCCCCGAGTTTGTGAATCTGATGTTCATCGAATTAGTCGAATTCAAAGGTAAGCATGGCGCACTGCTGTTAAAGGAAATTATGCCGAAGATATTGCCTGTTTTCGAGCAGGTGATCAAGTCGAGGAAGAGCCTGCGCGTGACCAACCCGGCGTTGTTGATGCGTTCCTTTGTCGGTTTGGTGATTTCCTACCTTATCACCGAAATGATGATTTCAAATTCAATCGTTAGCAAAATGCTGCCGAAAAATTCCGAAGACGCCTACATCGACATTTTCCTGCACGGCATTCTCAAGCCTTCGGAGTAGACAAGTACACAGGAAAACACGTAACTTATAAACCGTATCTCGTATCTCACTTTACTCACTGAGAAACGATCACGGATACCTCCCTCACTCCCTCGGAGACAGTATGAACACTAGATTACTCTCCATCATCCGCAAGGAATTCATCCAGATCTTTCGCGACCCGCGTACACTGGCAATGATCATCATCATTCCGATCATGCAGTTATTCCTGCTTGGGTATTCCGCCACCAACGACGTACGTAACGTTCCGCTCGCCGTGTTGGACCGAAGCCAAAGCGTGGAATCGCGCGCTTTGCTCGATGCCTATCGCGCGGCGGATTATTTCCGCGTCGCGTATGTGGTTCAATCGGAATCAGAGATCGAAGAGTTGATCCTTGCCGGTAAAGCGCGCGCGGCGGTCATTATTCCGCCCGATTATGCCCAGCATCTTGCCGAGGGAGACGCGCAGATCGCTTTTATCCTCGACGGTTCCGACCCGACCAGTGCGTCCACGGCTCTTGCCGCCTCACAACTGATCGGGCAAGCCCATTCCTCGGGAATCCTTCTTCAAAAATTCGAACGCAGTGGCATGAACCTGCGCGTCCAGCCGCCTGTCGAAGTCCGCACGACGGTTTGGTTCAACCCCGATCTAATCAGCGCGCATTTCATGATCCCCGGCGTGATCGGCATGATCCTCTACGCGATAGCCGCCATTCTCACTGCCACCTCCGTTGTGCGCGAACGTGAGCGCGGCACGATCGAACAGCTCATCGTCACGCCCATCCGCCCGTGGGAATTGATCGTAGGCAAGCTCATGCCGTACGTTGTGCTGGGATTTTTCAACACCATCGAAGTCCTCGCGGTGGGGCATTGGTGGTTTGGGGTTCCGATTCGCGGAGACCTGGGCCTCATCATTCTGCTTTCGGGTGTGTTCATGGTGACGGGATTGGGCATTGGTCTGCTGGCATCCACGATCGCCAACACGCAACAAGAAGCCATGCTCACGGTTTGGATGACCCTCCTGCCCAGCATTTTCCTTTCTGGTTTTTTCTTCCCGCTCGAAGCTATGCCCGCGTTTCTACGCGCGCTTTCCTACCTGATGCCCCTGCGCTATTACCTCGTCATCATCCGTTCGTTACTGCTCAAAGGCGTAGGACTCGACATGATCCAGCTCGATGTCATTGCCATGACCCTTTTCGCGGTCGGCATCATGACCCTTGCCGCACTGCGCTTCCGCAAACGTTTAGATTAGGAGCTCAACATGAATCGCACATTTCCCCCTCTTCCCGTTCGCATTCTGGTTGTATTGATCGTCCTCACGACCATCGGTTACTATGCGTTCCGCTCGCTGGCGCCGAAAGAGAACGGTCAACTCAAAGCCTCGGGCACCATCGAATCGGTGACCGTGAATATCTCGCCTGAACTGGCTGGCAAAGTGGTGGACGTCCTCGCCACGGAGGGACAGTTCGTGCAGGCGGGCGAACCGCTTCTTTCCCTCGACGCCAGCCTGCTTCAAGCGGAGAAGCAGACCGCCCAGTCCGCGCTGGATTCGGCGAACGCCGCGGTCCGAACCGCGGAGGTGGCGTTGGAGTCTGCCCAATTGCAATATGACTTGACTCTGTCCAACGCGCTCGCGCAAGAGAAATCGACACGCGTTGCGATCTGGGATGAGTCGAAACCTTTTGAGTTCGATCAGCCCGTCTGGTATTTCTCGAAGGC
Organism: uncultured Anaerolinea sp.; assembly: GCA_964591425.1. GTDB lineage: Bacteria > Chloroflexota > Anaerolineae > Anaerolineales > Villigracilaceae > Defluviilinea. The sequence goes on along the minus strand of CAZQES010000150.1, from coordinate 2,775 downwards.
AGAGCGAATCCACGCCGCGCAAGCCGAAGTGGACGCGAAGAAAGCCGCGCTCCAAGATGCGTTGACAAACCTGGAGGATTTAAGTCAGCGTGCCGGCAGTGCGCAGTTCCTTGACGTTGAGGCGAACCTCGTTCAGATGCGGCTTGCCTTTCAAAACGCGCAGGATGTTTTCGACAGCGCCAGCGGCGCATCGGATGGACAGGATTTGCGCGATGCCGCGCAGATCGTTCTCGATGAAGCCAAAATAGATTTGGAAGACGCTCAAAAAGATTACGATGACGCGCTCACCACCGAAGGCGCGACGGATGTGCTCGAAGCGCGCGCGAAGGCGTCGGTTGCGCAGGAAGCCTACGATCTTGCCGTGGATAACCTGCGCTCCTTGCAAACCGGCGCGGACTCGCCTCAGGTGCATTCTGCCGCGAAGGCAGTGGAGCAAACGCAAGCCGCGCTCGAACAGGCAAGGACTAATGTGGTTTCTGCTGAATCGCGTTTGAATACGATTGAAACGCAATTGAAAAAGAGTTCCGTCTACGCCCCGATGGATGGTGTGATACTCACTCGTAATGTCGAGCCGGGGGAATTCGTACAGCCGGGCGCGGTCGCGTTCGCAATGGCTAACCTCGACGAGTTAACGATCACCGTTTATATCCCTGAAGACCAATACGGCAACATCTCGCTCGGACAGGAAGCCTCCGTAACGGTGGATTCGTTCCCCGGCGAAACCTTCGATGCGGTCGTGGTTCATATCGCCGATTCGGCTGAGTTCACCCCGCGCAATGTGCAAACCGTGGAAGGGCGCAGTTCGACGGTCTATGCCATCAAATTGAGAGTGACCGACAGCGAAGGCAAATTGAAGATCGGTATGCCCGCGGACGTTGTGTTCAAATAATTGATTGTAGGGGCGGGGTTTCCCCGCCCATGAATTAAGGCGAGATGACCTCGCCCCTACAGAATAAAAAATGAACCTTCTTGTTAACGCAACGAATTTACGAAAATCCTTCGGCGAGACGCGCGCCGTGGATGGTGTCTCGCTTGAAATCGCCGCAGGCGAGATCTACGGACTTGTCGGTGCGGACGGGGCTGGGAAGACCACCACCATGCGCCTGCTCGTCGGCGCGCTCAAAGCAGATTCGGGTCAAGTGGAGATCTGCGGTTATGACGTTGAACGCCAAACGGAACAAGCGCGTTCGCAGTTCGGTTATCTCTCGCAGAGATTTTCACTGTATGAAGATTTATCCGTTCTTGAGAACATCCGCTTCTTTGCCGAAGTGCGCGGATTGAAGTCGAATGAGTGGCTCCCGCGTTGCATGGAGATCCTTGAATTCGTCGGGTTGGATAAATTCGCCGACCGCCGCGCGGGTCAACTTTCGGGAGGGATGAAACAAAAACTCGGTTTAGCCTCAGCGCTTGTCACGCGTCCGCGAGTTTTACTGCTCGATGAGCCGACCACGGGTGTCGACCCAGTCACTCGCCAGGATTTTTGGCAGTTGGTTATCAAATTAGTGTCGCGGGATACGAGTACGCAAGCAGCCACGGAACATGCAGTACGCAGTACGCAATACGAAACACCAAACTCGTACCTCGTGACTCGTAACCCTCAGCCCGAAGGCGTCTCCGTCCTCATCTCCACGCCCTACATGGACGAAGCTTCGCGTTGCCACCGCGTCGGATTCATGAAAGATGGAAAAATCATTGCGGAAGATACTCCGTCGAATCTGCGTTCGCGGTTGAGTAACCGCATCCTTGAGTTGCGCGGTAAGCCGCTGCACATCCTCCGTCACACCGCGCACACCGATCAGGATGTAGAAGACGTGCAAGCTTTCGGCGACCGCCTGCACATCCGCGTCGGTGTGGATAAGGCTCAGGCTGTCCTCCGCAGGCTCCCGTCCGAAATCCGAAGCGTAGGCGGTGAAATTGACGAGTTGCGACTCGTCCCGCCTGTCCTTGAAGATGTCTTCATCGCATTGTCAGAGAATGGTAATTCGTAATGCGAGATTTATCTTGCAAATAGAAGGGCGACATGAATGTCGCGTTACAAAAGGAGTCTAATCATGATCAACCTCGACCTCGGCACATTGATAGACAAGCCCATCAAAGACGTCTTTGCGTTTGCCGCCAACCCGAACAACATGACGAAGTGGAATTCGGCTGTGGTGAGTTTGGAACAGATCACGCCGGGCAAGGTGGGCGTCGGCACGAAATTTAAGAGCGTGGGTGAGATGATGGGACGGCGCATCGAAGGCGAAATGCAAGTGACCGCGTACGAACCCGTTACGAAATGCGGTTATCAAGTGAACGCGGGACCGATGCAAGTCAATCTAACGCTCACGTTTAAAACCGTTGGCACAGGCACGAAGATCAGCCTCAACGCGCAAGGCAACCCTGCCGGTGTGTTTAAACTTGCAGAGCCGATGATGGCAGGACGCGTCAAATCCATGATGGAAGAAAATCTCGCGCGCTTGAAATCGGTGCTGGAAAAAGGATGAATTTTTTTCAACACGAAGGCTTACATTGAGCCTGTCGAAATGACACAAAGGTCACGAAGGAAATTAACCCTTAAGTTTTAAATCCTTTGTGTGCTTCGTGCCCTCCGTGGTAAAGAGAATTATATGAGCCTGCCTGTCATCTACGTCGAAAATCTCACGCGCCGCTTCGGCGATTTCGTCGCGGTGGATCACATCAACTTTGAAGTCAACGAAGGCGAAGTGGTCGGCTATCTTGGTCCGAACGGTTCAGGCAAGACCACCACGATTCGTATGTTGCTCGGTTTGCTCG
>CAZQES010000149.1:0-9630 GCA_964591425.1 uncultured Anaerolinea sp. | reverse complement strand
CGGCGTGAACGCGCTGTGGCTGATGCCCATCCACCCATCGCCCTCCTATCACGGGTACGATGTGATCGATTACTACGCAACCAATTCCGAATATGGAAGTATTGACGATTTCAAGAACCTGCTGAACGAAACGCACAACCGCGACATCAAAATCATCATTGACCTCGTTCTCAACCACACCTCCAGCCAGCATCCGTTCTTTGTAGATGCAAATAGCGGATCGGATTCGGAGTACCGGGATTGGTATGTATGGTCCAACGAATCGGGGAACCAGTGGCATCAAGGCAACGACGGATATTACTTCGGCTTCTTCTGCGACTGCATGCCCGACCTGAACTATTCGAACCCCGATGTCACAACCGAGATGTTCGAAGTGACGCGCTACTGGCTCGAAGACATCGGCGTGGACGGCTTTCGATTAGATGCCGCAAAGCATTTGATCGAAGATGGCGACAAACTCGAAAACACACCTGCCACCCATGAATGGTTCAGGGATTTTTACTTGTTTTACAAAAACGAGAAATCGGATGCGTACGCGGTCGGCGAAGTGTACGGCGCGGGCGCGTTCATCGCCACGACCTATGAAGAACAGTTCGAACACGTGTTCAACTTCGAACTTGCCAGCGGACTCATGAACAGCGTCAACGGCGAATCGAACACCGGCATCACCAGCGCGTGGAAATTCACGCTCAGCGACATGACCGACGGCGACTACGCGACCTTCCTCACCAACCACGATCAAAATCGGGTGATGAGCGTGTTCAACGGAAATGAAGAAAAGGCAAAACTCGCCGCAGTTATTTTGCTCACGTCGCCGGGCACGCCGTTCATCTACTACGGCGAAGAGATCGGCATGCAAGGCAAAAAGCCAGATGAAGACATCCGCCTCCCCATGCAATGGAACGCGGACGAAAACGCTGGCTTCACAACGGCGAGCCCATGGCGCGCGCCAAACGCGGATCACTTGTTAGTCAATGTCGCCGCGCAGGAAGATGACCCAAACTCGCTCTTGAAACTCTATCGCACCCTGATACAACTGCGTGCGAAACATCCCGCCTTGCGAGGCGGGAGCATTTCGGTGCTCGAAACGGGTAATACGGGAGTTTATGCGTTTCTGCGAAGCGACGGGGAGGAAAATATTCTTGTTTTGGTCAACCTTACCGATGCGGCAATTTCAGAGTATGCGTTGAATCTCAAAGAGAGCGTTTTGCCTAACGGCAAACTGACTGCCTCGTCCCTGCTTGATTCAACACAAGGATCAGACGCGCGTATCAAGGGAGGCGTGTTTTCAAATTACACACCTCTTTCTGAATTGCCTCCCTATCAAGCATACATCTTCCAATTGAAATAACTCACCTTATGGACCAACAATCCCGAAGGGATGGTAGGAATATAGAAAACAGCCTAATCACCATCAAATCCCGAAGGGATGACATGGTTTCACACAAAGCTTATGACACTCTGAAATAATTTCGATTACTCTCTGAAAACGGACAGGAACAAAAAGTAGACGATCGCGATCAACAATCCCAGCGCGGAAAGCGCCATCCCGACCGTCGCCGTACGGCTCTTTTCGACCTTTAGGCTGATCCTGCCAAAGATCAACCCCAGCAGGCTCGCGATGCCGCCGCAGACTGGAATGATCGCCGCGCACAAACTGATCAACCCCAGCGCGGCGGAAGCCAAGGCGTACAATTTTGCGCTTTGCAATTCAGGATCGAGACTTTCAGGATCAACATCCATGTTGAAGGACCAATCGGGATTATACTATCCCAGTCCACCATCGCTGGCATGAACAAGATCACAAATACTACGCTTCGATACATCTTGATCGTACTCGCAGTTCTGATCGCTTTTGGATTAAGAACACACGCCGCCAACTCCCTCTCCATTGATTTTGACGAAGACGATTACCTGCGCGCGGGACAGGAATTTGCGCATCTGATCCGCACCTCGAACTGGCGCGGCTTTCTTGAAACGAACTATCGCCCCGAACACCCGCAACTCGCCAAGATCATGTTTGGGCTGAGCATCCTGAGGCTTCCAGAAGAACCGCTGGTTTCCGACGTTGCGATCACCGCTCAACCAGCCAGATCGCTTCCACCGAGATTGCTCGACGCGGCGCGTGGTATGTCGGTCCTTTGGGGAACTCTAACGACGTTCCTGCTGGCGTTGATGAATCCACTTGGCGGATTGATCCTTGCCGTTCACAGTTTCACGATCAAATATACATCGCAGGTGATGTTGGATGGCTTCGCCTCGTTGATGAGCACCGCCGCCGCGTTTGCGTATTTTTTCTCCAAAAGAAACAGCGGAAGAACGGGAAACGCTCTATTGATCGTATCCGCTGTGTTCCTGGGAATGAGCGCATCGTCGAAATATTTACACTCGGCTGTCGGCTTCGCCATCCTCATCGATTGGTTCTTGACCGCACGAGAAAATCATGCCGTTAGAAAATTCTTGCGAGATGCGCTTGGATGGGGGCTGCTCGCGATATTGGTCTTCTTCCTTTGCAATCCATTCTATTGGGCAAACCCAGCCGAAAGCATCCGCGTCACGATCGAAGCGGTCACTGCGACCACCACAAATCCCAACGTAGAAGGCGCGAACTTCCCTGCATGGCAGCAGTTGAAATGGCTATCCACATCGGTTCCGATGAGCTGGAGCAGGGATGCATTCCCTGTCCGTTTGGATGGACTTATCTTTGCTTTTGCCATTTTTGGAATCATAGCCACATGGAGGAAAAACAGGTTCATTGCCATTTGGCTTTTCGTAGATATTTTTCTCTTGTTCATTTGGCGTACGAAATGGCCCCAATATATTCTCGTTGCAACTGCTCCCCTATCTTTCGTCGCGGCGGAGGGGATTCAAACAACAGCGGCGAACATCGCTGACTGGTGGCGAAACAGACAGACCCGTCGGGCAGAAGCGGTCAAGCCGTCCCGTAAAGAAACAACGCGCGCGCTTCCATGGCTCATTCCGGGACTGGTCTTCTTCATCGTGTTGACCTTGTTGCCCATTTTCTATCAATTCGCCATGTCCATGACAACGCTAAGCGGCTCTTCTTTGCGCGATGGATTGCAAGGAGGGATTACAAGAGAGGTCGTCGGCGGGTTGACCGGGCAGGTCGCTTTGCCCGAACGAAATACAAACCTCGATCAATTCAAAGTCCATTATCTGGGTTTGCTGAGTTATTTCGATACGCTCGGCTTCCTCTCTGAATCTGGTTTAACTTTCTTCAGTTATTTTTGGACGATCACATCGGTGGGCTTGCAAGCCGTGCTTGGCATCGGCGCGGGATTACTGCTCTGGCGCAGCAGGGAACGAGTCCGCAAATTCTGGCAGACGATTTTCATCCTGCCGTGGGCAATTCCCGAAGCGGTAGGCGCATTGTTGTGGCTGAACATTTTCGTGCCATTCAACGGCTGGCTCGCCCTTGCGATAAAGCAATATGGGGATGATATCCCTGTGTTGGGAAGTCTCGCGGGCTGGGAACGAAACCCGAACTTGATCTTTATCGTGATGCTGATGTCCGCGCTCTGGTATGGATTCCCTTTCATCATGCTGGCAACCACTGCCGGTTTAAAAATGCTGCCGAAAGAGGTGTACGATGCCGCCGCCATTGATGGCGCGGACGGCTGGCAGACATTCCGTTACGTGACCTGGCCCCTGCTCCAACCTCTCGTCCTGCCCGCGTTGCTGGTGCGCGCCATTTTTGCATTCAACCAGTTCTATCTTTTTCAGATGTTCATTCCGTATTACTTCCAAACCGCGGATAGCATGATCACGCTTTCGTCCATCTCGTATTACGTTTTGTATCAGGGGAGTGAATTCGCGTTTTCTGCAACGATCAACATCATTGCGTTGATTCTGCTCAGTGTTTTCGTTTTATTGTTGAATCGTTGGGGCAAGGCGGCTGATGGAGTGACCTATGCCTAGGAATAGAATCTCGCAGATCGTCACACATGCGTGTCTGATCCTGATCGGCATCTACGTGCTGTTTCCGATTTGGGGAATCGTACGTTTATCGTTCGATGGAACGCTTCGAGGCGCGCCGACCGAGTTCCGCGTTCTGCCAAAACAATTCAGTCTCGAGCCGCTTCTGCAAGTGCTCGATAGACCTTATCAGTCCGTTGAATTTTTCACGCTTTTCAAGAACAGTTTGTTCGTCTCCATCATGGCAACTGTTGTTGCCATCATTTTAGGAACAAGCATGGCGTACGCTTTTGCGCGCTTCCGTTTTCCGGGCCGACAGGTGGGATTGTTCGTGCTGTTGTTGACGGCGATCCTGCCGCCGATTGCGTTTGCCACGCCGTTGTATATTTTATTAACCCTTCTGAAAATCCGCACGACGCATCTCGGGCTGATCATCGTCTACGCGGCATTCGCCATGCCGTTTTGCATCTGGAACATGCGCGCCGCCTTCCAAAGCATTCCGAAGGAACTGGAAGAGGCGGCGTATCTCGATGGCGCGAGTCAATTCCGAACGTTTTTACAAGTCAGCCTTCCGCTGGCGCTGCCGTCCATTGCGGTCGCGGGAATCATCGCCTTCCTAACCGCGTACTCGGAATTTACCATCGGCTGGCTGTTCCTCGATCGAAGCGACAAGATCACGCTCGCCATGGCGATCTATTCCATCGTTCAGACCGGGTCGGCACAGCCGTACAGCCAGTTGGGTTCGCTTGCCATCATCGTATCCATCCCCGCCATTGCAATTTTCGTTCTCTTCCAAAACACACTTCTGGAGCGGATGCTGTTCGGCTCGATCAATGAGTAGATTCGGCATCAGTGGAAATTTCATTATCGTTTTACGTATAAAACTGATTTGAAGTAGAATCATTCACGCAGGACAAGATGCTCTCTTGTCCTGCTTTATTCCAACACCGAGGCATATCAATGACCACACCAGAATGGGTGCAAGACGCAATCTTCTATCAAATTTTCCCCGATCGATTCGCACGCGGCAGGCGCATGCCCGACATCGGCTTCGAAGCATGGGACTCGCCTCCCACCCCGCACGGATTCAAAGGCGGCGACCTGTACGGAGTTGCCGAACGACTCGACTATCTCAAAGACCTGGGCATCACCGCACTGTATCTCAATCCGATATTTTCTTCGGCGTCCAATCATCGTTATCATACCTTCGACTACTACAACGTGGATCCGTTGCTCGGCGGCAACGACGCGTTGCGCGTTTTGTTGGATTCTGCACACAAGAAAAACATCCGCGTCATTTTGGATGGGGTGTTTAATCACGCCTCGCGGGGGTTCTGGCAGTTTCACCACGTGCTCGAAAACGGAGCAGGTTCGCCGTACAAAGATTGGTTCTTCTTTGACGAAGAAAGATTGACGGGCAAAAAACATTGGGGCGCATACCCCGGTCCGCATGAGCAAAAACTTCTGCATCACGAAGATAGCCTAACCGCCATCGGCTACCGCGCGTGGTGGAATTTGCCCGCCTTGCCGAAATTCAACACCAATTCTCCTGCTGTGCGCGAGTTCCTGTTCGATGTTGCTGAATTTTGGATCAAGTTCGGCGCGGACGGCTGGCGGCTGGATGTGCCCGCCGAAATTGACGATGATGCCTTCTGGCAGGAATTCCGCCGCCGCGTGCGAAAGGTCAACCCAGAGGCATACATCGTCGGCGAGATCTGGCACGAATCACAGCGCTGGCTGCAGGGTGACCAGTTCGACGCGGTGATGAACTACATCGCTACTAATGCCTGCGCTGCGTTCTTCCCTGCCAAACATCTCGACCTGCGCGTGGCGCACCAGCAATCGAATTTTCGGAGCATCCAACACGCCATCGATGCTCACGAGTTCGCGAATCGAATCGACCACATGATGGGCTTGTACAAACCTGAGATCACGCGCTCGCAGTTGAACCTGCTCGACAGCCACGATATGCCGCGCTTCCTTTCATTCGCCAGCGGAGACAAGAACTCGCTCAAACTTGCCTGGCTGTTCATCATGACCATCGTCGGCGCGCCGAGCATTTACTACGGCGATGAGATCGGGCTGGACGGGGAGCATGATCCCGGTTGTAGAAAATCGTTCCCGTGGGACGAGCATAAATGGGATAAAGACTTGTTGGGTTATTTCAAGGAGATCATCGCGTTGCGGAGGAATAACCTTGCTCTGAGACGAGGCGACATGAAGCGACTGTGGTCGGATCATGGAGTCTACGCGTTCTCGCGCTCGTTCGAGGGGAAGACTTTTGTTGTAGCGTTGAATGTTTCAGAGAAGCCGGAGCAGGTTGAAGTATCGTTTGAGGCGAAGCATCCGAAACCGGTCTTTGGTCATGCCGCGAATATCTCCGCACAGGATGGGCGTTTGCGGTTCACCGTCCCCGCACGAAGCGGTGTGGTCTTAAAGTAACAACCCAAAAACGAAGACCTGCGACGCGGGTTTAAGTATTTAGGTTTTGAATAAATCAGTGAGGAAAACTTGAACGAAGAGCCGGGCTTAAACCCGATGGACGAGGACGGAGGGAGCGGACGAGGTCTCGTTTGGTTGATGCTGGGCGTCGCCGCGATGGGGATGCGGGTTGCTCGTTGCCGCAGGCTTGTTTTTCTTCCGCACAGACGCGCAGAATCTATATAACCAATATTTTCCATCGCCTACGGCGACAGCCACGCGAACACCGAACATGACCGCTACACAGCGAGTCATCATACTCACAAACACAGCGCAAGCAGTGGAGGCCATTGCCGCCGATGTCCGCCAGCGCTGGGAGGTTATTTTCTCAGATACCTTCGATAAAGACTCCGGTAACTGGCAGACCGGCCTTGACGATGATGAATATGCAAAAATCATACGAGGAATCGAAGGAGGCAAATTCAAATGGGATGCCACATCGAAAAAAGGGTTTATTAGCTGGCTGTTCCCGAACACAAAGAACGTGAGCGATTTTTATCTCGCTGTTGATATTGAACGCCGGGATGATTTCGATGGATCAGACTATGGAATAATTTTTCGAAAGAACGCAAAAGGCGATTTTTACTATTTTGGCATAGATAGGGGAAATTTTATTGTTGCCCTGTATTCCAACGGTGAATGGTCAGACCTGATCACTTGGACGAAAACGACAGCCATAGTACCTGACAAGCAGAATCGCCTTACGGTCATCGCGCAAAGATCACATTTCATTTTTATGATAAATGATCGGCGGGTTGGAGAGGCGTCGAACGATAAGATCAGAAATGGTGTAGTCGCACTCGCACTTCAAATTCACAGCGAAAATCATCAAGCGATCATTGAGTTCGATAACTTTGAATTGCGGACTCCCTGACTCAATTTTCCCAAACTGCCTTCACCAACGCGGGCAGAATTTCACCCGATTTTCCGTGAAAAGCAAAATCCGTTTTCGGGGTCAACGGAGTCGGCTCGGCATTGATCTCCACAAGCACCGCGCCGTTATTTTTTGCGGCATACGCCAGCGACGCGGCAGGCTGGACTACACCCGACGTGCCGACCGAGAAATAGACATCACAACTGCGCGCCGCTTCGACCGCCCTTTCAAGCTGGTCGCGCGGAAGCGGCTCGCCAAACCAGACGACATCCGGGCGGAGCAGACCGCCGCATTCTTCACAACACGGAACTGATTCTGAATCATCGCCCCACGATTCGGCATTGGCGGAACATTCCGAGCATCGCACGCGCTGGATGTTGCCGTGCAATTCGAGAAGCGTTTGACTCCCCGCCATGCGATGCAAGCCGTCCACGTTTTGTGTGATAAGTGTAAAGTGCGGAATCTTCTTTTCGATGTCTGACAGCGCGTAATGACCCGCGTTCGGTCGCGCGCCTTTGACCGCCTCACGCCGCCACGCATACCAATCCCAAATCAGTTTCGGATCGCGGGCAAAGGCTTCAGGCGAGGCTAAATCTTCGGGTTTGTACTGCGCCCACAAACCAACTTGTGCATCTCGAAATGTGCGGAGTCCGCTTTCTTGTGAGACGCCGGCTCCCGTCAGCGCGACCAGTTTTAATGTTTGGCTGTTTCGCAGAAGCGAGACGAGCTCTGCAGGAAAGTTCACGGAGCGATCGCCCGGCACATCACCAGCGACATGTTCTTATCGAAGATCTGACTGCGCGCTACCTCCTTGCCCTCTTCATCGTACGACACCAATTGATATTCGATCCAGGCTTCCTTGAACCAGTAATATTTGCGAATGTTGACCGCGCTGATGTCGTAGTAAAACGAACCGTTCTCATTCTGGAGCATTTGAGCCGAACTCCAGTCACCCAACAACATCGTGTCAGATTTTTCGCGCGGGCGCAGGAAGATCAACACATGGTCGGTGTGAATGATATCCTGAACGAATGCGGTGACCGTCAACGTGCGCGGCGAACAGGGACCGGTGTTGTAGTAGATCACGTAATGCGATAACAGGATGGTGATAAAGCCGTTGTTGCGCGGCGTCAGAATCGCTGAGCCCTGCGACGTGGAAGGCGGGACAAACGTGGGTTGCGGGGCCGGTGTGCCGGTATCGCGCTGGTCAGGGACGAGCGGAGTCACCGTCGGCGTAAAGGTGACGGGGGTAACTGTCAGTGTGGCAAAAAGATCACGCGTGGGAACCAGCGTCACCGTGGGACGATGCGTGAGCGTATCCTGTGGAACCGGTGTGGGTGAAACGAGCCGGTCGATCAGAGGGGAAAGTCCCGAACAACCGCTGAGGAAGATCCCCAACAGCGCAACCGAAAAAAATTTTTTCATGAGTAAGCCTCTGCGCCTTCGATTTACCGTGTTCATTGGTTGATTGCCCGGCAACTCGTCAGTGACACTTCATTGCGCGAGACCACCGAACGCCCCAGCACGGTAAGCCCAACGGTGGAACCGACGAATTGATATTGAAGCCACGCGTCCTCGAACGTTTCGTAGCCTTCGATCTGATCCAAATACAGGGTATAGAAATAGGTGCCGCGGTCGTTGTCGTTCATGATGGCGCCCGCGCCCCATTCGGTGCGGCGCGCGCTGTATTTATCCTGCAAGCGGACAAACAGCAGGACGTATTTCAATCGCTTCGGCTTGACGATGGAGGTGATGAATTTGATCGAACGCGCGCCGTCGCAGTTATAACCCCACACCAATTGATTGGTCGAGCGTTGCACAGAAACAAATAATTGCGCCGACGGCGTGAATAAGTTGATATCCAGCGGTTCGAGGGTGATGGTCGGGCGGGCAGAGGGCGTTGCGGTCGGAAACTTTGTATTCAGCGCGGGCGGAGTAGCCGTTGTGCCGGCTTGCGTGGGCGCTTCGGTGTTGATGACGAACAGGTCTGGCGTAAAAGTGGCGGGCAACGCAAATTCGGTGGCAGACGGGGCAGGCGAACTGGTTTGAGTAGGCGACAGAAACGACAGCGCGTCTGGAAGCGCGGTGCACCCCGCGAGGAGGGCGAGGATGATATTGACTATGACGAATCGTTTCATGAATCACCTTTATGAATCACGTTTGCGCTTCGACTGCGCTCTTATCCTAAGAGGGTTCCGTCCTGAGCGGAGTGAGGAGCGTTCATTGCAACGAATGAAGTCGGAGGACGCTCCGCTCAGCGCGGATCTCAGGGTTCCCATTGCGGCTGCCAGTCTGGTTCAGGGTTAGGAGTGACCTGACGGATGCCAGCTCCGTTCGCG
>CAZQES010000148.1:0-9745 GCA_964591425.1 uncultured Anaerolinea sp. | reverse complement strand
GTTGGGGCGAAGAAAGACGCGTCCTTTTCCGTTCTGCCCGATCTCGTTATCATCGACGGAGGCAAAGGTCAATTAGGTCGCGCCGTTGACGTCCTCGAAAAATTTGAGTTGCTGGGAAACATCCCGATCGTTGGATTGGCAAAACAACAGGAGGAGATCTTCTTCCCGCACAAATCGGAGTCGCTGATTCTGCCGCGTCATTCTCAAGCGTTATATCTGGTTCAGCGAATTCGAGATGAGGCACACCGCTACGGAATCACCGCGCACCGCAAGAAACGGCAGAAACTCGGCATGGCTTCGATCCTGGATTCGATTCCGGGCATCGGTCCTGCGCGGCGAAAAGCCCTCTTGAAACATTTCGGTTCTGTGGATAAGATTAGAGCCGCCTCGCTTGAGGAACTCCAATCTGTTGTGCCGGGCGATGCGGCGCAATCCATCAAGGCAAATTTGGAATGAGAGAAATCTGGGTCGTAGACGACGATGAGGAAATGACCCGCGCGGTCGGGTTGATGCTCGAACTGCTCGACTGCAAAGTGACCGCATTTAACAGCATCCGTGCAGCCGCGAAGACGATCGTCTCAGGCAAGAAGCCCGACTTGATCATTCTCGATTTGAACATGCCGGAAGTGACCGGGTTGGACATGGTCGAGTTTTTGCGCCGGCGTCCGGAATCAAAAGAACTGCCGATCGTGATGCTCTCCTCCGAGTCTACGGACGAGATGATCGACAAAGCGCTAGCCTTGGGCGCGGATTCGTACATCCTAAAGCCCGTGACCGTGGAGGAACTTGAAAAAGCGATGGCCACCGCGTTTTACAAACATTTAAATTTGAGAGTTGAAAATGGCAAATAAGAGATCGAAGAAGAACGAAACACCACGCTCGACACGAATCATGCAAATCGTGTTCGTCATATTTTCCATTTTGTTGATCCTTACGATGATTCTCTCTGCCTTCGCTATCCCGCAGTGAGGAAGACTGTCCGCTATTTGATATAATCCTGCGGCGCGGCGAATAGCCGCGCTTTATTATGATTTGTAGTGCAAGGAGACTTCTTGCACCACTGAAGGAAACGTATGCTCGAAAAACTAAAAGGCATCGAAGAACGTTTTGAACAAATCGGGAAAGAACTCCTCGAAGTAGGAGCGAACTATCAACGCGCCGCGGAACTGAACAAGGAACGCGTCGATTTGGAGCCCATCGTCGAAAAAGCGAGGGAATACCGCCAGGCGGTGAAGAGTGTGGAAGAGGCGAGGGCAATTCTCGAGTCCGAAAAAGACGCGGACCTGGTTGCGTTGGCGCAGTCCGATATTACCGAGTTGACTCCGAAGATCGAAATGCTTGAGAAAGAGATCAAGGGGATGCTCGTGCCGAAGGATCCGCGCGACGATAAGAATGTGATCGTCGAGATTCGCGCTGGCGCAGGCGGCGACGAAGCCGCCATCTTCGCCGCGGACCTGTTCCGCATGTATACCCGCTATGCGGACGGTAAACGATGGAAGACCGAGATCATGTCTGAGAACGCTATCGGCGTCGGCGGATACAAGGAAATCATCTTCGAGCTCAAAGGTAAAGGCGCATACTCGAAACTCAAATATGAGTCGGGTGTGCATCGCGTCCAACGCGTACCAGCAACCGAGGCTCAAGGACGTATTCACACGTCCACAGCGACCGTCGCGGTGATGGCTGAGGTAGATGAGGTGGAAATTGACATCCCCGAATCAGATATTGAGATCGAAGTGTATCGTTCGTCTGGCGCAGGTGGTCAGAATGTGCAGAAAAATTCAACCGCTGTACGATTGACTCACAAGCCGACGGGTATCGTTGTCACTTGTCAGGACGAACGTTCGCAACTGCAAAACAAGTTACGCGCTCTGAGCATTTTACGGGCGCGGTTGTATGAAATAGCAGAAGAAAAACGCCGCGCCGAGATCGAATCGGATCGCCGCTCGCAAGTGGGAAGTGGTGACCGCTCAGAAAAAATCCGCACGTATAATTATCCGCAGAATCGTGTCACAGATCATCGCATCGGATTCTCCAATTACAACTTGCCCGCAGTGATGGACGGCGCGATCGACCAGTTCATCGAAGAGCTTTCCACGCGCGATGAAGCGGATCGCCTTGCGGCTTCGGGTGTGGATGAAGATGAGTAATTTGTTTTGCTGTTGGTCGAGTAGGGCGATGGGTTGAGTAGCGAAGCGTATCGAAACCCGAAGCCCGTATCGAGACCAACTGGTCTCAGGAGTAATCTTGTAACAAGAATTACTTTACGGCGTGGTGGTCTCGATACGTCCCGCGAAAAGCACGCGGGACTACTCGACCACCGATTTTTTACGCAACGGAGATCAACATGAACGATAACGCCGCATTCGGCGCGGGTTTGCAACCTTTTATGGGCATCCCCTCGTTTATGCGCCTGCCCGTGACGCGTGAGTTGAAGGATGTGGATGTCGCGATCATGGGTGTGCCATTCGACAGCGGGACATCGTATCGAACAGGGACGCGGTTTGGTCCGCGAAAAATACGTGAAGCATCATTGATGATCTGGGGACACAACTCGACGCTCAATGTGACGCCTCTCAAAAAACTTAAAGTGGTGGATTATGGAGATGTCTCGGTCATTCCCACTTCCATCGAACATACGATGACTGCCATCACTGATACAGCCAGTGAAATCATCAACACAGGCACAACCCTCATCACCCTCGGTGGCGATCATTCGATAGCGCTCCCCCTCCTGCGTGCTCACGCGAAAAAACACGGACCGGTTTCACTCGTCCACATTGACGCGCACATTGACACGTGGGAATCCGAGTTTGAAGGCTCACCCTACAGTCACGGCACACCTTTTCGTTACGCACTCCAAGGTGGATTGATCCGTGAAGGCGAATATGTGCAAATTGGGATTCGCGGTCCGCTCAGCGGCGAGAACGATTATGCAGATGCGAAGAAACTCGGCGCGCGCACGATCACGATCCATGAGGTGATGGAAAAAGGCATCCCTGAAATTCTCAAAGAAGTTCATCAGCGTATGAAGGGACCAACGTACGTCACCGTTGACATTGACTCTGCCGATCCCGCCTTCGCGCCCGGCACAGGGACTCCCGAAGTCGGCGGGCTGACCAGTTATCAATTGCTTCAACTAGTGCGCGGGCTTCACGCCTTGAATCTGATTGGCTTCGATTTGGTGGAGGTCTCACCGCCGTACGATCACGGTGACATCACGGCGATTCTTGCTTCGAATATCGTGTTCGAGTATTTGTCGCTGCTGGCAATTAAAAGTAAATGAATCTTCTTTCCTCTTTCGTCTTTCCTTTACGAAAGAGGAAAGAAGAAAGAAACATAATGCGTTCTCCTCTCGCAGAAATCACATCCCGCCTTGGTGCAGTTAGCGATACCCCTGCTCTCGACGCGTCGGTGTTGTTAGCCCGCATCGTAGGCCGCCCGCGCTCGTGGGTATTGGCTCACCCCGAATTGACTCTCACGAACGAACAACAGAATCAACTCAACGAATCGCTCGCACGGTTGGAAAACGGCGAACCGTTTCCATATGTGCTCGGTCGCTGGGAATTTTTCGGCTTGGAATTCGAAGTCACGCCCGATGTATTGATTCCCCGCCCTGAAACCGAACTACTGGTAGAAAAAGCCATTGCATGGTTGCAAGCAAATCCAACCAAAAGGAATGTTGCCGATATCGGCACAGGCTCAGGCGCGATCGCGGTTTCAATTGCAGTCAATGTTCCAAATGCAAACATTCTCGCAACCGATATTTCAGAGCAGGCGTTGCAAATTGCAAAACGAAATGCAGAGAGGCATGATGCGAGTGAGAGAATTAATTTTGTTGAATGTGACTTAATCCCTCACCCCCTGCCCCTCTCCCGCTGGGAGAGGGGAATTAATCTCCTCTGCGCCAACCTGCCTTACATCCCAATTAAAACGCTCAAGGGACTACCCATTTACCAGCGCGAACCAACCGTCGCTTTGGATGGAGGCGAAGATGGACTCGATGTATTTCTCAAACTGCTGAACATCATCCCTGATTGGCTCGCGCCAAACGCGTTGATCCTGCTCGAGATCGAATCCACACTTGGCGAACAATCGATTCAACTTGCCCGCCAACATTTTTCAAAAGCCCGCATCATGTTGCATCAAGACCTCACGGGTCGCGATCGTTTGCTCGAAATTCAACTATGAACACCGTTATCATTTCTGCCGATTCACCCGACGCTATTCAGCGCGCGCTCGATGTCTTGAACGACGGCGGGTTAGTTGCTTTCCCCACCGACACGGTCTATGGTCTCGGCGCACTCGCGTTCGATGGACAAGCCATTGAGTCAATTTATTTTGCCAAGGATCGTCCGATCGAAAAAGCGATTCCCGTTTTGATCGCGGATGCGGAAGACATGGACCAAGTGGGAGTGGACATTCCAGACATCGCGCGTCGAATCGCTGCCCGCTTCTTTCCCGGACCTTTGACTTGCATCATTCCCAAACAGCCGACTCTCCCAGAAGCCGTCTCTGCCACCTCCACCGTCGGAGTGCGCGTACCAGACCATAACGTTGCGCGTGCCTTACTGCGCGCGGCGGGACCGATGGCGGTGACTTCTGCAAACATTTCTGGGCAAACGAGCCCATCCAGTGCGGAAGAAGTGTTCGCGCAACTCAACGGACGCATTCCGCTCATCCTTGACGGCGGTAAAACGCCCGGCGGCATACCGTCCACGGTGGTGGATTGCACGTACAAGGAAATCAAGATTTTACGTGAGGGACCCATTTCACTCGAAGAGATCATTTCCAAACTCTCATCCCCCATTTAATTCTTGTTCAGGTTGCGCTAAACTCGAAGAATATAATGATGGTTGCATTCTCCTTAACAAACCGCCTGCGGCTCGGGCAAGCCAAAGGCGGTTTGGGTTTTAAAACCACTGTCATTGCGAGGAGGCGTTAGCCGACGAAGCGTCGCGTGGCGCCGTGGCGACACAATCCCCATCAACGTTTAAGAGATTGCTTCGCCAACAAGCGGCTCGCAATGACGATCACGACAACGCCCACGTCGGCTGGACATCCATGTCCATCGCTGAAACGTGACCTAACGCGTAGCGATAGTATCCCGCCGCGGCGATCATGGCGGCATTGTCGGTACACAATGAAAACGCGGGGATGTTGACTTTGAATTCCGTCTGGGATTGAAATGCGGTTCGCAAGGTGCGATTGGCAGAGACTCCGCCAGCGACGAGAATTTCTTTGGCATTGAAATCGCGCGCGGCTTGCATGGTCTTGTTGAAGAGAATGTCAACAGCCGTTGCCTGAAACGACGCGGCTAAATCTGCAACAGGGAGTTCTTCACTCATTTTCTTCAACGCGTTGACCTCGTATAAGACAGCCGTTTTGAGTCCACTGAAGGAGAAGGCGTAGGGGTTATCCAATTTTGCGCGTGTGAATTTGAAGCGCGTTGGGTCGCCACCCTCTGCGGCTTTTTGAATGGCGGGTCCGCCGGGGAACGGAAGCCCCAAGAGGCGACCCACTTTATCGAAAGCCTCACCAGCCGCATCGTCCAGAGTAGAACCGAGGCGTTTGTAGGTCAAATGGTCGGTCATCAAGTTCAGTTCGGTGTGTCCGCCAGAGACAAGCAATGCCATCAGCGGGAATTGCGGCTCGGCAGGAACCGACTCACCCGCGTTGTGAATCCATGCGGAGTAAACGTGTCCCTCCATGTGATTGACGCCGACAAGCGGGAGACCGAGCGCGAGGGCAAGTCCCTTTGCCATGTTCATGCCCACCACAAGCGACCCCGCCAAACCAGGACCGCGCGTGACCGCGATGGCATCCATATCTTTGAGCGAAAGATTCGATTTGGCAAGCGCTTGCTGGACAACTGGAACGATGCTCAACACATGCTGGCGCGAGGCGACCTCGGGGAAGACGCCGCCATAGCGCGCGTGAATATCCATTTGCGACGCGACAGTCGAAGCGAGAAGCGCGCGTCCATTTTCGATGACGGCACAGGCGGTCTCATCGCAGGAGGATTCGATGGCAAGGATGCGTGCTGGCGGGAGAGATGGCATGGAATCTTTTTTTACCACAAAGGACACGAAGTACACAAAGAAAATCTATGGAAAAGCCATTCGCTCATCATTCGTCCAACCTTAGTGAACTTTGTGCCCTTCGTGTTTAGAAACTTATAAATGCCGCAAAAAGGATTCGGGGTTATTCAAGAAATCCTTCGTGAGCTGAACGTGCTCGAGTTGATGATATTTTACTTCGTGAATCGCGCCGTTGGCAAATTGGAGAATTTGCGAGTCGGGAAACGCAAGCAGGATCGGCGAATGTGTGGCAATGATGAATTGCGAATTTTCCTGAATCATTTGTTTGAGCGCGGCAAGGAAAGTAAGTTGGCGCATCGGTGAGAGCGCGGCTTCAGGTTCGTCAAGCAGGTACAAACCGTCGGGAACGAAGCGGGATTGGAAAAGGGTCAGGAACGATTCACCGTGCGAATATGAGTCAAGTCCGTCACCGTATCGGCGCTGCATATCCGCGAGTTGACTCTGATATGGCATGCTCGCCAGCGCCTCGGCGTATTTGGATCGTCCTTTGTATTCCTCTTTTACATTTTCCAAGTCCTGCTGAAATTCTTCCTTTGTCTGCCGCATGGACTTGGCGTACCCGAAGAAATCCTCCGCCCGCAGGAAGAAACCTTTGCGGGTGCGCTTCGTCCATGCGAGGCGAAAGTATTGCGCCAGTTTTCGCAGTGGCGCGAGCGATTTATCGGTTTTTACACTTTCACTTCCCACGGTAATTGATTCGACGGCGCAAGCGATCGTCTCAAGAATGGTCGATTTGCCCGATCCATTCTCGCCGACAAAGAAGGTGACGGGAGAATTGAACTGAATCTCACGCAGGGATTTGACGATCTCCAACGTAAATGGAAACAAGGATTTATCTTGAGAATTAAACTCGCGTACGGAAATTGATTTCAGATGCGGCATACACACAATACGCAGTACACAATACGAACTACGTCTTTTTCCACTTCTTCATCGGCAGGACGAAGTCGTACGGATACTCGGCGAGTTTTTCCATCACGCCATCAGGGCGCACCCAGAGTGTATCTTCAATACGCACACCCATCCCCTTTTCGGGATAGTACAAGCCCGGCTCGGATGTGATGACAACGCCGGGCGAAAGTCGTTGATCGTCGCTGGCTGTCAATCCGCTGAATGGGCGTTCGTGAATGTTCAGCCCCACGCCGTGACCTAAACTATGCACATACCCCTCCACCGGCGATTTTGAACTGAGCGGCGTTTGATGTCCCTTGGACTCGTAAAATTCGCAGGTCATCTTGTTGTAGTCTTTGAAAGGCGCGTTCAAGTCGAAGTTGTCCATCAAGGTATCGAAGATCTCTTTCACCTGATCATACAATTCCTGCGCTTCGGGCGTGGCATACCCCAAACTCCATGTGCGCGTGAAGTCGTAATAATATCCGCCGCCCGACTCGGCTGGATAAATGTCAAACACGATAGTCTGACCGAGCCGCATCAGATCCGACGGGTTGCCTGCGGAGTGCGGAACCCCCGCGTCGCGCCCGATGGCGAAGATGAAACCCGACGGCAATTCCGCACCCTGCTCCGAGACCCACAAACGGATTTTGGAATGCACATCGCCCACCGTCAGCGGCGCGCCGTCTTCTTTCATCAACACTTCATCTTCGCGGACATCGCAGGAGGTAAGATATTGCCGAACCTTGTCAACGACGGTCGTTGTGATTTGTCCCATGCGGCGGATGCGCTCCACTTCGGCTTCGTCTTTGGTCTCCATTGCACGCATGAAAAGAGAATCTTCGCGCGGCTCACCGACGAATTCAAGTTCTGGCAACAATTTTTGCAAATGAGTCAACATCCCGAAAATCGAACCTAGATCATACGTCCCGTACACGCCAACGCGGCCAGATGTAACGCCCGCATCTTTGAACATCAATTCACAACGCATCGCGCTGGTTAGCAGAGCATCCTTGTTTGCCTTCGTGAACAATTCGTCGTAATCGTATTTGCTGTATGGGATTCGCTTCAGTCCGCTTTTGGCGGCTTCATCGCGTTCCATATCCGAATGGAAGTAGATCGGTTCTTCGCCGCGTTTCTTGATGATCGTCGCGTGGCTGACGTGCCCACCGCCGGTGAAGTAGTACATCGGCGGGTTGTGCTCGGCGTTGCCGAAAATAACCAACGCATCGAGGTTTCGGGCTTGCATGAGGGCGTCAATGTCTGATTTCATGAGTCTCCTATTTTTTTAACGCGAAATTCGCGAAAAGGGCGAATTGCGCGAAATCTTATTTTTTCAAGGAACACGGGTAAAGGACGATCTTCTCTCGAACGTGAAGGATACGGAAAGGGCGAATTACGCGAACTTCTTCTTTTGTTTGGTGTTCACGACCCGAGCGACTTGCAAGCGACTCGCCCCAAAATTAATGACAATAGCGAGTTCAAGACCCGTTGCTTTCAAATAGGACAGTGCCTGCTGACGATGGATCAGCGCGATTTCGGCAACCGCCTTTAATTCCAAAATAACGCGCCTATCCACGATCAAGTCAATTTTGTCCATCCCAACTTCTTCGCCTTGAAAATAGACCTTCACCCGCTTTTGCTGTTCAACGACATGTGATTGTTTTTCCAACACAATCACCATCGCATTTTCATATATGTTCTCGTCAAACCCGGGACCCAGCTCATTAAAAACAACGTAAGCCGCTTGAACAATCTGGTAGGAAAGGTCCTTTTCAATAATCTCGGTCATAAAAAAATCCTTTCGCGATTTTCGCTTTTTTCGCGCAATTCGCGTTAAGAATTTAATCGCTCGAACTCTTTTCCCATTTCATCATTTTCGAACGTCACCATCAACGACTTCTTCTTCTCGGTAAACTTTGCCGACAAGCCGATCACATCTTCCGAGTCGTTGAAGAGGCTGAAGATCGTCAGCGGGCGTTTCAGCAATAACTGTCCATACACAGGCGCAAACAAGTATTTCAGAACAAATTCAACGACCGTTCCACCGATGACACCAACGACCATGCCGACAAACCCGCCAAACACAAATGGGAAATTCAGCGTATCGGGTGTCGTCCCTTCGGGGGCGATCAACAACGCTGGGACAAACGCGATCGCGCCGACGATGAACCCCGCGATCAAAAATGGAACCAGTGTCACATTCGTCACGCGGCGTTCTTTCTTTTCGCAGTCTGCGCACAACGGCACAGGGAAATCCATCAGCACGCCGCCTTTCTTTGTCTGCACACCCATATCAAACTTTATCGGCAGGACCACATGCTTTGGCTTTCCGCAGTTGACACAACGATCAGGGAAATTTAGTTTGGGCGGGTTCTTCGCGTCCTTGATGGGAACTTCAACGGTATGCATGCAATACCTCTCTCAATACTTTCAGTAATGGTTCATCGTCTAACACAGTGCGCGGATCGAACAACACGTTATCGTTTGCTGTCCGTGCAATCACGGGCGGATTCGCATCACGCAACTTTGCCAAAAATGTATCGGGTCTTTTGACTTGTAACGACAAAACAAACGTCGCCATGGATTCTTCAGGCAGACTCCCACCCCCGACCGTGGATTCGGATTGCACCACATCCCCCTGCCCCAACGCGTTACGCAACGCCTCAGCCCGGACCCTTACCTGCTCCGCCGTAAGCGACATCATCCGCAACACGGGAACCTCGCGCACCGCTTCGTCTTTGAGGTAATGC
>CAZQES010000147.1:0-9821 GCA_964591425.1 uncultured Anaerolinea sp. | reverse complement strand
GAATCCCGAAGGCATGGAAGGGCATCCGCTTCGCAAGGACTTCCCGCTCGGGTATGAAGAACCGCAGTTCACATTCAATTACGACGACATTGATCTGAAGAAGATTTACGCGAAAGAATAAACATGGCTCAGATCGAAGAAGTCAATTACGAACAATACAAGCACCTCGTATCAGAGCGCGCCTTCACCGGCGAGACCATGTTGTTGAACATGGGTCCACAACATCCGTCCACGCACGGCGTTCTGCGCATGTTGCTCGAACTCGACGGTGAGACGGTGGTCAACGCGATTCCCGACATCGGTTATTTGCACACGGGCATCGAGAAAAACATGGAAGCCAAGACGTACATCAAAGCCGAAGTGATGACCGACCGCCTCGATTACATGAATACCACCGGCAATAATCTCGCGTATTGCATGGCGGTCGAAAAACTGGTCGGGCTCGATGTGCCGCCACGTGCGCAGGCGATTCGTGTCATCCTCACCGAGTTACAACGCATCGCGTCGCATCTCGTTTTTCTCGGCGCGTTCGGTCTCGACCTTGCGGCAATGTCTGTCTTCTTGTACTGCTTCCGCGAGCGCGAGATGATCCTCGATATCCTCGAACTGTGTTCGGGTCAGCGCATGATGACCACGTACATTCGCCCCGGCGGGTTGTGGCGCGACGTGCCTGTGGAATTCGAGTCTGCGGTGCGCAATTTCATCAAGATCTTTCCGAAACGCGTGGATGAATACGAAGCGCTGTTGACGAAAAACCCGATTCTTCTCGACCGTTTGGTAGGCATCGGCATCCTCGACGCGAAGACCGCCCTTTCGCACGGCGTGACGGGTCCCACGCTTCGCGCCTCCGGCGTGAATTGGGACCTGCGCAAAGCGCGCCCGTACATGGGCTACGAACAATACAAATTTAACGTCCCGACCCGCAAGGAAGGTGACACGTTCGCGCGCTACATCGTCCACATCGAGGAGTTCCGCGAATCGCTGAAGATCGTGGAGCAGGCGTTGAACAAACTCCCCAAGGGATCGGTGCAAAGCGACAACCGAAAATTCGTCCCGCCGCCGCGCGCCGAGATCGGTGTGAGCATGGAAGCGCTCATCCACCATTTCAAGTTGTGGACAGAGGGGTTCCCCGCGCCGAAGGCTTCCATTTATAGCGCGGTCGAATCCCCGCGTGGCGAGTTGGGCGTTTATCTCGAAGGCGATGGCGGACCGAAACCTCACAGGATCCACATGCGCACGCCTTCGTTCGATAACCTGTCTGTCATCAACAAGATCACGCAAGGTCACCTCGTGGCTGACCTGGTGGCGATCCTTGCTTCGATTGACATCGTGCTCGGAGATATTGACCGATGAGCCTCGCCAAAAAGTATCCGAAGGAAGTCAAACAGATCCTTTCGAAATATCCGTCTGAGGGTAAACGTTCAGCGGTGATGCCGTTGCTCTTCCTTGCCCAGCGCGAGGAAGGCTACATCAACAAGTCCGCAATGCAGGATATTGCCGAGATGCTCGACATCACTGAAACAGACGTAGCCGCAGTCGTCGGTTTTTACACGTTGTATCACGATAAAAAAGAAGGCAAATACCGCATTCAGGTTTGCACTGATCTTCCTTGTGCCCTGCGCGCCGCGGACAAATTCTTGGACGATCTGTGCGCGAATCTCGGGATCAAAGTCGGCGAGACGACACCTGATGGCACGGTCACGCTCGAAGCGGTGACTTGTCTCGCCGCGTGCGACAAGGCTCCCATGTTCCAGACGCAGGGACCCGATGGCATCAAATATCACGAGAATATGACCGTTGGTAAGACAATAGAACTGGTTGAAGTGTTGAGGAAGAGTACTGCGTAGCGCGTACTGCGTAAACGATTATGAACGAAGAGCTTGAATTTGATGCCCAGAAACAAATCGCTCATTGGCGAAAGGGCGCTCTCGAGGCATGGAGTGATGCGGAATATCTAATCAAAGGTAAACGCATACATTTAGGTTTGTTTGCTATGCATCTTGCTCTTGAAAAGAGCCTCAAAGCACATATTTGGCGAGTAAAGAGAAAAATGCCTCCTTATATTCATAACCTGGTTCGGCTTGCCGAGATTGCCGAATTGACATTGGAAGCCGAACATAAGAAGGTGCTGGCAGAGATTAACGAGTTTCAACTCGAAGGACGTTATTCCGATCTTGTCTCTACTATCCCTTCGATGGAAGAAACCAAAGGATATTTTCGAAGAGCAAAAGGAACTTTCGAATGGTTGATAGGGCAGTTGTAAAAGTAGTAAAAAAATATTTGAGGACTTTATCCTCACGAGGTATCCCTGTCAAAGCGGGTATTGTTTTTGGTTCCTATGCCACAGGCAGAATGCACGAATGGAGTGATATTGATTTGTTGGTAATTTCGCCGCGATTTGACAAAAAATTAAAACGCAAGGACATTGATGTATTGTGGCACGTCGCGGCTGATGTGGACAGCCGAATAGAACCGATTGCCGTAGGTGAAAAACAATATAAAGAAAATGACAGCAGTTTTATCATTGCTATCGCCCGACGCGAGGGACAGATCGTTCCATTGGCAGAATAAATTTTTATGGCTCATATTCTTTTACGTCATCGCGAAATACCCGATATCAACAAACTCTCCGTCTACAAAAAGAACGGCGGACTCGCCGCATTCAAGAATGCGGTCACAAAAATGAAGCCGCACGAAGTGACCGACGTGGTCAAGAATTCCGGTCTGCGCGGACGCGGTGGGGCGGGATTCCCCACCGGGATGAAATGGTCGTTCATCGACAACAAGAACTGGCCCCACTACGTGGTGGCAAACGCAGATGAGTCCGAACCGGGCACGTTCAAAGACCGCGAGATCATGGAAGGCAATCCCTTCCAATTTTTGGAAGGATTGATGCTTGCCTCTTACGCTGTCGGTGCAAATGTTGCGTATGTTTATTTGCGCGGCGAGTTCTGGGAGTTGGGCGCGTTTCTCGATGAAAAGATCGCTGAACTCGAAGAAGCGGGCTATCTTGGCGATAAATTATTCGGCACAAATTATTCACTACACATCTATAACCACCTCGGCGCAGGTGCGTACATCTGCGGCGAAGAGACGGCGTTACTTGAATCGCTCGAAGGCAAACGCGGACAGCCGCGCGTGCGTCCGCCGTTCCCGCCTGCGGTTGGGTTATACGGCAAGCCGACCATCATCAATAACGTCGAAACCTTTGCCAACGTGCCGATGATCTTGGCGAATGGTGCGGAATGGTACAAGACGATGGGTACGGCGGACAGCGCAGGTGTGAAGATCTTCTCGCTTTCGGGTCGCGTGCGTAAACCCGGCAATTACGAATTGCCGTTTGGAACAACCTTCCGCGACCTGATCTACAAACATGGCGGCGGCGTGCAGGATTCGCGTACGGTCAAAGCGATCATGCCTGCCGGTGCGTCCTCCTCCTTGATTCTCGTGGACGATGACAAAGTTCTCGACACTCCAATGGACTATGCCAGCGTCCGAACGCTTAATGCCGACCTTGGGTCTGCTTCCATTATTGTGATCGACGACACCGTTTCAATGGACTGGCTCATCAACAAGACCGTCCATTTCTTCAAGCATGAATCGTGCGGCAAATGCACGCCCTGCCGCGAAGGCACGTATTGGATGTCGCATCTCACCGAGCGGATTCATAGTGGTCACGGCGCAAAAGCGGATGTAGATCTGCTCCTCAACGTGGCGAAACAAATGCAGGGCAAATGTCTGTGCGCGTTGGGAGAATTCTCCACGATGGCGGTGGTCTCTGGCATCGAACGTTTCCGACAAGATTTTGATAACGCGGTAAAAGCATAATGAGTAAACAAGTTGCAATTACGATTGATGGAAAACAAGTCACTGTCCCCGAAGGAACGGTGATCGCCGATGCCGCCAAGATGGTGGGCATCGATATTCCCGTCTTTTGTCATCACCCCAAACTCGAACCTGTCGGCATGTGCCGCATGTGTCTCGTAGAGATCGGTCGCCCGGTGCGCGATCGCGCCACCGGACAATTCGTGATGGAGAGCGGCGCGCCGAAGATCCAATTCATGCCCAAACTTGAAACGGCTTGCACGAACAAGGTCGAAGACGGCATGGTCGTCCTCACGCAGACGGCGAAAGCAACCGAAGGTCAGAAAAGCACCGTCGAATTTTTGCTCACGTCGCATCCGCTCGACTGCCCGATCTGCGACAAAGGCGGCGAGTGCCCGCTTCAGAATCTCACCATGGCGCACGGTCCCGGGCAGAGCCGCTTCATCTACGATGAAAAGATGCGCCTCGATAAGCAGGTGCCGCTCGGCGAATTGATCTACCTCGACCGCGAGCGGTGCATCCAGTGCGCGCGCTGTGTCCGTTTTCAGGATGAGATCGCGGGGGATTCGGTTCTCGGTTTCGACGAACGCGGCCGCACGATGCAGATCGTTTCTTTCTCGGACCCCGGGTTTGATTCCGTTTTTTCGGGCAACACCACGGACATTTGCCCCGTCGGCGCGTTGACCACCGCGGACTTCCGCTTCGGCGCGCGCCCCTGGGAGTTGGATGCCTCGCCTTCGATCTGCACGCAATGCCCGGTGGGATGCAACACAACGTTGAACACGCGCCGCGAAGCCAAAGCGGGCGGAGAGATCGTGGTCAAGCGCGTGATGCCGCGACAGAACGAAGAGGTGAACGAGATCTGGCTCTGCGATAAAGGACGCTTTGCGTATCACTACGCGGAGAGCAAGACGCGGTTATCGAAGCCGCTTGTCCGCAAAGATAAAAAGTTGACGCGCACCTCATGGGATGCCGCGACCAAGCTCGCCGCGGAGAAATTCCTCAAAGCCAAAAAAGATTTTGTCGTGCTGGCTTCGGGAAGATTGTCCAACGAAGACCTGTTCAACCTGAAGACTCTCGCCGACCATGCGGGCGGAAAATCCTATTTGTACTCGCACATGGCTGGCGGCGAATTGACCACGCTCGTCGGGGCCAGTGCAGGCACAAACTTTGGAACGATGGGGAGGGGAACGGCGATCGTTGTCGTTGCTTCTGACTTGTATCAGGAAGCGCCGATCTGGTATCTCAGGGTCAAGCAGGCAAAAGAACGCGGCGCGACGCTGATCGTGTTGAACCCGCGCGAAACCAAACTCGATAAATTTGCCTCGTTCAAAGTTCGATACGAATATGGCAATGAAGCCAAAGCCGTTCACGATCTGGCGAAGAAGAGCAAAGAAGGTGACGCGTTGATGAAAGCCGAAAACGCGGTCATCTTGTACGGAAGTGAAGGGCTTGGCGTCGCTGGTTCGCAGAGTTTAGCGACCGCGTGCGCCAAACTGCTGAACGAAAACGGATTTACGGGCAGACCCAACAACGGACTCATCGGAGTGTGGGAGCGCGCGAACGACCAGGGCGCGTGGGAGATGGGCTTCACCGTGGAAGAAGATCTAGCGAAGGCGTTGAAGGGCAAGTCGGTGTATGTTGTTGGCGCTGACCCTGTCAACGATGACCCGAAACTGGCGAAGGCGCTTGCCGAGGCGAAGTTTGTCGCGGTGCAGGATGTGATGGAAACCGCGACAACGGAAGTTGCAGATGTAGTTTTACCCGCGCAAGCCTTCACTGAACGCGAAGGCACTCTCACATCAGGCGAACGACGCGTGCAAAGGTTCTATCCTGCTGTGCCGGTGACCGGTGAAGCGAAACCCGATTTTGCCATTACCTCACAGATCGCACGGAACATGGGAGTCATCCTTGAAGGCACGTCCGTTTCGGTGGTGTTCGATCTTCTCGTCGAAACTGTGAGATCGTTCGAAGGATTGGATTACGCCAAACTTACCGCAGTGTGGGATCAATTCCCCATTGTCGGGCGCGGTGACGTGTATTACGGCGGAACGACCTACGAGAATAAACATGGCTTAGGCGTACATCTCTCAGCGGCGGCAATGCGCGGGGAACGGGTGAGCATACCGAGGGTCCAGAAAGAAGCGGTTCCACATCCGAAAGAAAAAGAATTGCTCGCGGTGCCTGTCAACAAGTTGTATCATCGCGGCACAACGGTCATGTCGGCGGAGTTGTTGCACGAGCGGATCGGCGCGGCGAGTGTGTCTTTGCATCCCGATGACGCGCAGAGACTTGGCGTGCGCGCGGGGCAGACGGTGAACGTGAGTTTCAATGGCACGAGCGGACAGGCTGTTGTGAAATTGGATGACTCGATTGACGAGGGCGTCGCGTTGGTGCCGCGTTCGATGGGCATCGCGATTCGCGAACCGGTGGCGGCAAAGGTGAAAGCATGATTACCGATTGGACTCTTTGGCTCGAGTGGTTCATCAAATCACTGGTGATCATCTTTGCGCTGCTCGGCGGCTTCGCGTATCTCACGTTGTATGAACGCCGCGCGCTGGCGCGCATTCAGGTGCGCATTGGACCAAATCGCGCGGGACCGTTCGGTTTGCTACAGCCGATCGCCGACGCGATCAAGTTGATCTTCAAGGAAGAACTCACACCCGCGAAGGCGTATAAATTCATCTTTTTCCTGGCGCCGATTC
Organism: uncultured Anaerolinea sp.; assembly: GCA_964591425.1. GTDB lineage: Bacteria > Chloroflexota > Anaerolineae > Anaerolineales > Villigracilaceae > Defluviilinea. The sequence goes on along the minus strand of CAZQES010000147.1, from coordinate 3,291 downwards.
TGACGTTAGTGCCCTCCATCATCATTGGCGCGATCATCCCGTGGGGCACGTCGTTCAATTTGTTTGGGCGCGAGATCAAATTGTATCTGGCAGACATCAACGTGGGCGTGTTGTATTTCACAGCCATCGCTTCGATCGCGGTGTACGGAATCGTGCTGGCGGGTTGGTCGTCGAACAGCAAGTACGCGATGCTCGGCGGTATGCGCTCGACCGCCCAAATGATCTCGTATGAACTCGCGCTCGGCATTTCGATGGTGCCTGTGATTCTGCTTGCCGATTCGATGCGGATGATCGATATCGTGGAGGCTCAGCGTTCGATATGGTTTGTTGCAATTCAACCCATCGGCGCGTTGATCTTTTGGATCGCGACTCTCGCCGAGGTCAATCGCGCGCCGTTCGACATGCCCGAAGCCGAACAGGAACTGACCGCAGGGTACCATGCGGAATATTCGGGCATGAAGTTCGCCTTGTTCTTCATGGCAGAATACCAGAAAATGATCATCATCTGCGCCATCGCGGCAGTCTTTTTCTTCGGCGGGTATCTCGGTCCCGGCGTGGATCAATATCCCCTTCTCGGACCCGTGTACATGTTCGTCAAAATTTTCATTCTCTTGTTCGGCATGATCTGGGTGCGCGCCACGTGGCCCCGCCTGCGCTATGACCGCTTGATGTCGTTCGGCTGGAAGGTGCTTCTACCTGTTTCACTGGTGATCGTGTTCATCACTGCCCTTGGAATTTTGCTATTTGAGATGACCGGCGATCCGATGTGGATGTGGTTCATCCCCGCTTCCTCCCTCATCGTATTTTTGGTCCCCGTGATTGGAATTTATCGAGCCTTGAGGAGACTATCGCATGGGCGTGCTTGATCCGGCAATTGAACTGCTCCGCGGCTTGTGGACGACCCTCAAATCGATGGGTGAGAAGCCCGTTACGATTCAGTATCCCGAAGAGAAGCGGGAGGTTCGCAAGCGATTCCGCGGGCGGCACGTATTACATCGCTACGACAACGGTCTTGAAAAATGCATCGGCTGTTCGTTGTGCGCCGCGGCTTGTCCCGCCGACGCGATCTTCGTGGAAGCCTCCGAGAACACGGACGAAAAACGTTTCTCGCCCGGCGAACGCTATGCCTCCACGTACGAGATCAACATGCTCCGCTGTATCTACTGCGGTTATTGCGAAGATGCCTGCCCGACCGAGGCGATCACCCTCGGCGATAACTACGAACTTTCGTATTACGACCGCCGTTCGGCGATCTACACCAAAGAGATGCTGATCGAACCTGTCCCTGCCTCCGCGATGTTGACTCCTCAAAAAGTGGAAGCAGGTGTGTTCACGCGGTCAGTTCCTGAAATGGAGAATCCGAAAGATTAGGAAATAGGTAGATACGTAAATAAGTAAACACGTAAACACGTAAACAAGTAAACACGTAGACATATTTACCTGTGTACTTGTGTACCTGTCTACGTTGAAAAAAACAAACCATGACCCTCGACCTCGCCATCTTCCTCCTCCTTGCGCTCGTCGCCATCGCTTCCGCGCTGGGCATGTTGCTCAGCCGCAACGCGGTGTATTCGGCGTTGTTCCTTGTCTTGAACTTCATCACGGTGGCGGTGTTCTATCTTCTGCTCGGCGCGCCGTTCATTGCCATGGCGCAGATCACAGTCTATGCCGGTGCGATCATGGTCTTGTTCCTGTTCGTGATCATGTTGCTCGGCGCGGAGAGTTTGCCGAAGTCCAACGTGCTCCCGTGGCAGAGACCGCTCGCCATTGGGTTGTCCGTTCTCCTTTTTGTGGAAGCGGCATATCTGCTCGTCACGAAAGCCCGACCCTCAGGAAATGTCCTTGCGCCGGAAGCCGCAGTCAACGCGACAGAGAATTTACAGCAACTTGGCGTCGCGCTCTTCACTGATTATTTGTTGCCGTTCGAGGTTGTGTCCATTTTGTTGCTCGTGGCGATGGTCGGCGCGATCGTTCTTACGAAAAAAGAGAAAGAGGCGCGGCAGTAAATACGCACTACGAAGTACGCAGTATTTTTATTGCGTATTGCGTACTGCGTAAAAGCGAACCGCGAGTAACATATGATACCTGTTGATTATTACATCATCCTTTCCGCGATATTGTTCACCATTGGCGTCGTCGGTGTGCTGGTGCGGCGCAACGCGCTCATCATCTTCATGTCCATTGAATTGATGTTGAACTCGGCGAACCTCGCCATCGTGGCATTCAGTAGTGTCATCAAAAGTTTCAGCGGACAGATCTTCGTCTTCTTCGTGATCGCGGTCGCCGCGGCGGAGGTGGCGGTGGGGCTGGCGCTGATCGTGGAGATCTTCAAGTCCAAGCGCAGTATCGATGTGGATCAGATGAGTTCTCTAAAAGGATAGAGATTAGAGACTGGAGACTAGTCTCTGGTATCCAGTCTCTGGAGTTTTTATGTACTTAAGCGAATTAGTAAACACAGGTTTTCTCTTCCTCGCCCCATGGCTGGTGTTCTTTCCGGTCATCGGCTTGTTGATCAACACCATCTTCGGTCACAAGTTCAGCGAGCGGATGATCGGCACGGTGGCGAGTCTCGCGTCGGCGGCGGCGTTCGTGGTGTCGGTCCTGCTTGCGATGACGGTATCAGCCTCCCACGGCGAAGCGATGCGTTGGTATCTCGCCGAGTGGATTCACATCGGAGATCTATCCCTCGATTGGACGTTCCGCGTCGACTCGTTATCCACCACGATGATGCTGGTCGTCTCCGGTGTGGGGACGCTCATCCACATCTACGCCATCGGATACATGCACGAAGACGTGCGCTTCAAAGCGGACCCCGCGCGGTTCCGCCGCTTCTTCGTTTTCCTCAACCTGTTCATCGCCGCCATGATGATCCTCGTCAGCGGCGACTCGTATTTGATGCTGTTCGTCGGCTGGGAAGGGGTGGGGCTGTGCTCGTTCTTATTGATCGGCTTCTGGTACGAAATGGACACGCTGGCGCGCCCCTCCTGGGCAAACTCGGACGCGGCGAAGAAGGCGTTCATCGCCAACCGTGTCGGCGATTTTGGTTTTCTCATCGCGGGCTTCCTGATGTTTTATGCCTTCGGCAGTTTTCAGTTCGATGCCGTGTTTGAAAAAGTGCATGAAGTTCACGAAGGTTTGATCGTTGCGATCACATTGTTCATGCTTGTCGGTGTTGCAGGTAAGTCCGCGCAGATTCCTCTTTATGTTTGGCTGCCCGACGCGATGGCGGGACCGACTCCCGTTTCGGCGTTGATCCATGCCGCGACGATGGTGACGGCGGGCGTGTTCATG
>CAZQES010000146.1:0-9851 GCA_964591425.1 uncultured Anaerolinea sp. | reverse complement strand
GGTCGAAGCAATCTCTAACACCGTAATGGAGATTGCTTCGTCGGGCTACGCCCTCCTCGCAATGACGGCGTAGCAGGTGGTCTCGATACGGGCTTCGCCCTACTCGACCACCGAATAAACTTGAAAAGGAAATAGAATGGATTTACCCTTACACGCACAGGCAGTCATCATCGGCGGAGGAGTCGGCGGGGCGAGCATCGCTTATCATCTGACTCAAATGGGATGGAAAGACATCGTCGTTATCGAACGGCATGAATTAACCAGCGGCTCGACGTTTCACTCAGCAGGGTTGGTTGGTCAACTCCGCACCTCTTCGAGTCTCACCAAGATGATGCGCTACAGCACAGACTTGTATCGCAAACTCAAGGAACTCACAGGCGTCGACCCCGGTTGGGACGAAGTGGGTAGTTTGCGTATCGCTTCGTCTGATGCGCGGCTGGAGGAATTGAAACGCGTGGTTGGATATTCCAAAGCGTTTGGGATGCCACTTGAAATTATTTCACCGAAAGAATGTCAGGAATTATTTCCGTTGATGTCGTTGGAAGATGTCAAAGGCGGAGTCCACCTCCCCACCGATGGACAGATCGATCCTACAGGATTGACGAACGCCCTCGCCGCGGGAGCGAAAAGTCGCGGCGCGAAGTTCATGCTCAACACACGTGTTACGGGAATCACTGTCAGCGGGAACGAGGTTCGGGGTGTGGTAACAGATAAAGGTGAAGTCAGAACCGATGTTGTTATCAACGCGGCGGGACTGTGGGGCAACGATATCGCATCCATGGTCGGCATCACATTGCCCATCATTCCAATGGCGCATTTGTATCTCCTCACCAAGCCCGTAAAAAACCAGCCGCAAACAATGCCCACGATGCGCGATCCCGATAATCTCGTTTATTTTCGCGGCAGTGACAGCGGTATGGTCGCCGGCGGATATGAACGTCAGCCCGCGCCGTGGGGTCTCGACGGCGTGCCACAGGATTGGAATTTCAAATTGCTCGAGCCCGATTGGGAGCGCTTCACGCCCTTGATGGAAAATATTATCAAGCGCGTGCCGTCGATGGAAAGTGTTGAGATCGTGCAACTGCTCAACGGACCCGAAGGTTTTACGCCCGATTCCGAATATCTGCTCGGACCAACGTCCGTGCGCGGTTTTTGGGTGGCATGCGCGTTCTGCGCGCATGGCATTGCAGGCGCGGGCGGCATCGGCAAAGCGATGGCAGAGTGGATCATTGACGGCCACCCCGAGTGGGACATGTGGAAACTCGATGTGCGGCGCTTCGGAAATCAATATGCAAGCCAATCGTTCACGTTGGCACGCACGATCGAAACCTACGGAAAATATTACGACATTCACATGCCCTTTGAAGAACGCGAGTCGGCGCGGCCGTTGCGCGTTTCGCCGGCGTATCATCGCTTGCAGGATCTGGGCGCGGTCTTCGGCGAAAAAGGCGGATGGGAACGACCGAACTGGTTTACTCCCAACGAAAAGGATTCACATGCCGCTTCTCTTCCCGACCTTTCGGGCTGGGCCCGCGACAACTGGTCACCCGCCATCGCCGCAGAGACTCGCGCCACGCGAGAAGCCGCGGGCTTATTCGATGAAACGTCGTTTTCAAAGATCGAAATACAAGGACCGGGCGCGTTGGATTTCCTTCAGCGGCTCTGCGCCAATGATATTGACAAACCCGTCGGCTCAGTGACATACACTCAAATGCTCAACGCGCGCGGCGGCATCGAATGTGACTTCACTGTGTCGCGCCTCGCAAATGATCGCTTCATGATCGTCACAGGGACAGCCTTCGGCACGCATGACATGACTCACCTGCGAAGATACATGCCGTTGGACGGGACTGTCTATATCAATGACATCACTTCCGCCCGCACGTGTTTCGGCTTGTGGGGTCCGCGCGCTCGCGACATTTTGCAATCGGTCACGCGCGACAATGTTTCAAATGAAGCCTTTCCGTATATGACGGCAAAACAAATCACGATTGGGAATATCCCCGCGCTGGCATTGCGCGTCACGTACGTTGGCGAACTCGGCTGGGAGTTTTACGCGCCGTCTGAATACGGCGAACAGTTGTGGGACACATTGTGGAACGCGGGCAAGCCCTACGGTATGGTCGCGGCGGGATACAAAGCCATCGAGTCGCTTCGTTTGGAAAAAGGCTACCGCTACTGGAGCGCAGACATTACACCCGATTACACTCCGTATGAAGCAGGACTAGGATTCGCCGTAGCACTGAATAAAGGCGTCGACTTTTTCGGCAAGCAAGCGCTTCAAAAACAAAAGGCAGATGGCATCAAACTAAAGTTGTGCTGTCTCACACTCGATGACCCGAACACGATCGTGTTCGGCAGTGAACCGATTCGTCACAACGGCAAAGTTGTCGGCTGGGTCACGTCGGGCGGATTCGGTTACTCGATCAATAAATCCATTGCGTACACCTACCTGCCTGTCGAACTCGCCAAGCCGGGCACGCGCGTCAGCGTGGAAAGTTTCGGGGTCGAGACCCAAGCCGAAGTACAGAAAGAACCGTTATACGATCCGAAGGGCGAGAAAATAAAATCGTAATGCGAGATTTTTCTCGCAATTTGCGACATGAATGTCGCGCTACGTAAACCTATGCACAACATCAAAGCCATCATCTTCGACTTCGGAAACGTCTTGCTCGAGTGGAATCCCTGGTATGTATATAGTCGTTACTTCGATAGCGAAGAGGCGATGAAAACGTTTTTCCACGAAGTCGATTTTACAGCTTGGAACGCCCAGCAGGATCGGGGGCGTGCATTTGAAAAAGGTGTGGCTGACCACTCACAAAAGTTCCCGCACCATGCTCATCTTTTTCAGGCGTATCACGAGCATTGGAAAGATTCGATCGGTGATGCCATTGCGGGCTCGGTGGAAATTTTGAAGCGGCTCAAACAGGTTGGGTATCCGCTGTACGGGTTGAGCAACTGGTCTGCGGAGACATTTCCATACGCACGCGAAAAGTACGATTTCTTTGACCTGTTCGACGACATGATAATTTCGGCAGATGTCGGATACGTGAAGCCTGAAGCCGAGATCTATCATCGTTTGCTCGAGAAAATTGGTAGACCTGCAGGTGAATGTCTCTTCATCGACGACTCGCTCGAAAATATTCGGCAGGCAAAAGCACTGGGATTTGTTACAATCCACTTCGCATCTCCTGAACAACTTGAACACGACTTGACACACTTGGGAATCTTATAACGCATGGACATCAAAACGCTTCTTCCTCACATCGAACTGGAACTCCAGCGTCAAGTTTCTCGCCTCGACGCGCCGCGCACCAAACCCTTTCACGAAATGCTCACGTATCACATGGGCTGGACGGGTGAAGGTGCGGGTCCCGAAGCGACGGGCAAACGGATTCGTCCGACTTTGGTGTTGTTATGCGCTTCAGCGTGCGGCAAAGCGGACTGGAAGTCTGCGCTCCCGGCGGCCGCGGCGATCGAACTTGTGCACAATTTTTCACTGGTACATGATGACATTCAAGATAATTCACCCAAACGCCGCGGGCGTGATACAGCCTGGGTGAAATGGGGCGCGCCGATGGCGATCAATGTCGGCGATGCGTTGTTCGTGATGTCGAACCAGGCGATCATGGATCTGAAAAATAATTTCACTGCGGAAGTGGTTGTGAAAGCGGCAGAAATCCTTCACAACACCTGTCTCGAACTCACGCGCGGTCAATACCTCGACATGTCGTATGAGGAAAGGAACGACCTTGGCGTCGAAGATTATTGGCACATGATCTCGGGCAAAACCTCCGCGTTGATCGCGGCTTGCTGTCACATCGGCGCGTTGCTCGGCGGCGCGGATGATGAGAAGCAGGAAATCTATCGCTCGTTCGGGCATTACCTCGGCTTGGCATTCCAAGTGCAGGATGATATTTTGGGAATTTGGGGAGATGAAAAAGTGACCGGCAAGTCGGTGGCGAGCGATCTGGTGGAAGGAAAAAACTCTCTGCCTGTTTTGGCGGGGTTGGATAAAAAAGGCAAGTTCGCGGAGCGTTGGGCTCAGGGACCGATCCAACAAGAGGAAGTGAGGGAGGTTGCGCGCTTGCTGGCAAGCGAAGGCGGTCTGCTCGCCGCGCAAGACGCCGCAAAACAGATGACCGATCTCGCGTTGATGAACCTGCGCGAGGCAGATCCGCAGGGTGAGGCGGGCGAGGCGCTCTTCCAACTGACGAATCGCCTGCTAGGGCGCGAGCAGTAATCCCGTCGGTGCGAAGCGGGGTTTTTGTCTGCATTGACACATCAGATTCGGATGACTATAATTTCGGACGTCAAGCGGGTGTAGTTCAGTGGTAGAACGCATGCTTCCCAAGCATGATATCGTGGGTTCGAGTCCCATCACCCGCTCTAGATGTCGAGGAGAAATTCTCCCCGACATTTTTGTTTGGGAATTTGCAAGGTTGCTGTCATGTCATCCCCCAAAGGTAGTATGTAAAATCAAACCTGAGGTAACCGGCAGGAATGACTCAAAACGTGAAAGGCACCATTTTATACGTGGAGGACAACCCGGAGAACCGGATGCTGGTTCGACGCGTGCTGGTTGCGGAGAAGTATGCCCTGCACGAAGCCAATAACGCCCGTCAAGCGCTGGATATTTTGAAGTCGAACCAGCCCGACCTCATCCTCATGGACATCAACATGCCCGATATGGATGGGTATACATTGACCGCACAGATCAAATCCATGCCCGGGTATGAACGCATTCCGATCATCGCCATTACTGCCAACGTAATGCGCGGTGACCGCGAGAAAACGCTCGAAGCGGGATGCGATGGTTACATCCAAAAACCGATCGATATCGACGCGCTAACCCGGGAGATCGAAAAATTCCTGGCGAGGAGAACCAATGCCTGAAAATATTCTAGACACCCAACCCATTCGCAAGCCGACCATCCCGAAGGATGCGACAGTTCTGGTGGTGGAAGATAACGTCGCCAACTTCGTATTGATCGCGCGGATGCTTGGCTATCTCGGAATCCATTGCGAGTGGAAGACTTCCGGGTACGAAGTGGTGGAATACGCAGATACACTTTCACGGCTCGATCTGATCCTGATGGATATTCGTCTGCCGTACGAAGACGGATACGGCGCTTTGAAGAAAATCCGCGCCTCCGAAAAATTGAGGGCGATCCCGATCATTGCGGTCACCGCGGAAGCCAGCACCGATCAGATGAACAAGGCGAGAGATTCGGGGTTTGACGGCTTTCTGGGAAAACCCCTCGACCCCGATAAATTCCCCGATCAAATTCGCCGCATTTTAAATGGAGAGTCGGTCTGGGAGTTTAGTTAGAAAAAGTATCGGCCTTCAATGAGTGAAAATACACCCACAGGAACCGCGTTCTTTGTCACGGCTTATTTTGTTGCTAATGCCGACCGCCTGCAACTCGCCCAGTTTTCTGACCCGCGGGAGCGAGACGCGCAGACGGCGATTCCGCGCACGCACGAACTTACGATCCGTGAGGTTGAAACCCATCTAAAGGATGGCATCCTGCGGGTGGATGAATCTACCACTTCAACACTCCCCACATCGTTGATCATGTACCCGCGGCAGTTCGAGTGCGAGACTGCTGTTTTCCTCCCGGTTCACCACAACGGCAGCCTGCAGGGATTGTTGATGATCGGCGCACGGCGGGGACAGACGATTCACAACGAAATGATCGATTCATTTCAGAGAACGATCCGGTTTGCAGTGAATGTGACGGCAAAAGCCGCCGCACCGGCTGAACCTTCCGTGAATGACCGCCGCGCCCGTGAATCGCGGGCATTGAGTCTGCTCGCATCCAGCGCCGCAACCGTCAGCGATTTGCGTGCCTTTTACTCTTCCATCCACGATCAGTTTCGCAATGTGATCGGTGATTATAGTTTTGTCATCGCGTTGTACGAGGAAACCACGAATTCGATCGGCATCCCGTATTTATACGAAGACGGACGCTTTTCATCGCTCGACACCTTCCCGCTTGGAGAGGGTCTCACATCGCTACTCATTCGCACCCGAGAGCCGCTATTGCTCGTGGAAGATACCGAAAAACGGGCGATCACCATGGGCGCAAAAATATCCGGCAAGCCGGCAAAATCATGGATGGGTGTGCCGCTGTTGGCGCACGGGGAAGCAATCGGCGCGATCATTGTTCAAGACCTTGAAAAGGAATATGCATTCAATGAGGAAGACCTTCGGTTTGCGATCACCGTCGCGAGTCAGATCGCCGGCACAATTCACAACATCCGCTTATTGCAGGGCAGTCAACAACTAGCCCTTCAATTTGAAACGGCGGCAGAGATCGCGCGCGACATCAGCAGTTCCTTGAATCTCGACGAGCTGTTACTCAAAGCGGTAGAGTTGATCCGTTCGAGGTTTAATTTCTACTACGCCGCGGTCCTGTTGAAAGACCTGCCCGGAGAATTTGTCGTGGTGCGCGAAGCGACCGGCGAAGCCGGAGCGCAACTCAAGCGCTCGGGGTTCAAGCTGCAAGTCGGGTCGAAATCGATCATCGGCTCGGTGGCTGAAAAAGGTGAAGTTGTCGTAGCGAACGATACCGCGCGTGATCCTTTATACCTGCCGCACCCATCGCTCCCTGAAACCAAGTCCGAAGCCGCGATTGCCCTCAAAGTCGGTGACCGCATCCTCGGCGTACTCGATGTGCAAAGCAACAGACCCTACTCGTTTTCGAGCGACAACTTGCGCATCCTGCAGATCCTTGCCGACCAGTTAGCGATCGCGGTGATTAACACCGAACTATTCGCCGAAACACAGGAACACCTTGCCCAACACCGGTTGCTCCATCACATCACCACGACAGCGGCATCGGGAACGACATTGGACGAAGCGCTTCGATCCGCAGTGAACGGCTTGCAAGTGACTTTGGGCGGCGACCGCGTCGCTATCCTCATGATCGATCGCGAGAAAAAGAATCTCGAGGTAAAAGCGGCGGTGGGCTACGCGGAGGAAGTGTATCGAAGGACGATACCCATCGGCAGTGGCATCACCGGTTGGTGTGCTCTTCATCGGCGGCCTTTACGAGTCAACAATGTTCTACAAGATTCGCGCTACATCGAAGGCAGTCCCAACACGCGGTCTGAATTGGCGATCCCCCTGCTCTATCGCGGCGAACTCCTCGGGGTGTTAAATGTCGAAAGCGAATTGGTCTCGGCATACGCGGAGAACGACGAGGAGTTGTTAGGCACGCTGGGCGGCAGTCTGGCGGCTATCATTGCAAACGCGCGCTTGCTCGAACAGATCCGCGCACAAGCCGAACGTGAACGTGTACTCTTCGAGATCACCGACAAGATTCGCCGCACGACCGACATGCAAACGATCCTTGCCACAACAGCCAGCGAGTTGACACGCGCGGTCGGCGCAAGCAGTGCGCGCATCAAACTGGGCACAAACTTGAAAAAGAAAGCCCCAGAAACTGGAGGTAGTCATGAATAGACTGCTCTCCCTCTGGCGCGCGCGCCAACGGAACGATGGCAAGAGACTAACGCTGGTGATCGCGTCGGCACAAGCCATTGCCCTACTAGGCGCGATCCCCGGTTTCCTGTCCATCGCTTTCAATGCAGAATTCAACGAACAGCAATTATTGTCCTTGTCTCGGGTGATGCCGGTGATGTTCATACTTAGCATCGTGGTAACGATGTACATCAGTTGGCGGATTACGCCGACAGCCAGAAAAAGACTCGATGATATTTCCAACGGCAGGAACGCTCTCGATACGCGCGCTGAGTTCAATGCATGGCGCGAAGTCACGAGTTTCACCGTTCGATTTGGCTTATCAGCGAGCGCCGTGTTCTTTGCGCTGAACGTTCTGACTGCCATCTTTTTGACAGCCGCACAGGGAACGGTAATTTCCTCACCGTTCCAGCCTACGTCGCTCAACTCACCCATTCCGATCTACATCTTGATGGGCGGAACGGCATCCATTTTTGGATGGAGCATTTTATTCGTCTTATTGACGGAACGCTTCACGCGCCCCTTTCGGCTGATTCTCGTACCTTCGGATTTCGAAACCCAAGTGAGAGGACGCGCCGGCGCGCTCGTGGTCGGCAAATTCCTGATTCTGATCCTTTCGTTGATCGCCATCGGCATCCTGCTCATTGCGCCGATCGGCTACCAACAAACGGTTCGAATTCTATACGCCGAAGTAAGTTCCATCGACGTGTTCAGAGACTTACGCAGTCAGACCATCCTCTTCAGCCTGCTCGCGCTGGTATTGGGGGTCGGATATTCGTATTACGTGTCGAGATCCATTTCCGATCCCGTCAACGAATTGATCGAAACCTTCAACAAGGCTGAACTCGGCAACCTTTCGGTCCGCGCGCCGGTCAGCGCCACGGACGAACTCGGTATCGTCACCATGCACTTCAATCGGACCATGGCGCGCCTCGAGGCGCTTCAAAATACACTGGAACAACAAGTGGCGGAGCGCACCAGACTCCTTGAAGCATCGAACGAGGTCGGTCGCGTGTCCTCCTCGAGCCTCGACCCCGATGAACTGCTGGCGCGTGTGATCAACCTTTTCACCGAACAATTCGGATACTATTTTGCGGCGATCTACCTCCTCGACCCTAGCGAGAAATGGGCGGAGATCCGCGAGGCAACCGGAGAGATCGGAAAACTTCTCAAGCAAAACCATCAGAGGCATGAGGTCTCCGGTAGAAGCATGGTCGGAAGCGCCATTCGCGAAAAAGCCGCAAAGATCGCTCAAATCGCATCCGAAGAGAAGAATCGGTATCAAAATCCGCTATTGCCTTACACCCGCTCAGAGATCGCACTCCCCCTCATTGCCGGCGACCGGGTGCTGGGCGCACTCGACGTGCAATCCATCAAGGAATCCGATTTCACCCCCGACGTGATCCGGACGATGCAAAGCATGGCAAACCATGTAGCGATCGCGCTCGAGAATGCCCACCTCTATCAGGAAGCACAGCAAAGCATCCGCGAGATGCGAGCGATCCAGCAACAATATCTCCTTACGGGTTGGAGCGGGATCACCAACGCATCGGAAGAGCTTGAGTACGGCGTTGGCGACGAACCCGATGAAAATGCAAAACAGATCGAAGTTCCGATCAGCCTGCGCGACCAGATCCTTGGCGAGATTCGGCTTGAGAATCCAGAAGCGTGGACGCCAGAACAGGAAAACCTTGTGAATGCGGTGGCAACGCAAGCCGCGGTCGCGCTCGAGAATGCAAGGCTGGTCAACGAATCGAGACAGACCGCTCTCCGGGAGCGGATGTTGGCAGAGATCAATTCGAAGATCTGGTCTTCGGCTACCATTGACGGGATTCTACAAACTGCCGCGAAGGAACTTGGCAGAAGGCTGGATGCTTCACGCGCCACCATTGAGTTGAAGATCGAAGTGGACAAATAGCGATATGGATGTCAATCGCCTCCCCACGCTCCGGTCCAGGCTCGCGACCGTATTAATCGTCCTTGCCGCGCTCTTCGCAGCTGTAGTGTCTTACGTTCTCTATATAAACTTTCAGGCAGAACTCAGGAGCAGTTTGCGGCACCGGCTTGAAACCATTGCAACCCTAGCCGGGCTTCAGCAAAACGGTGACACATTCCTGCTCGTTCAAGAGGCACACGATCAGTATTTCGAAGAGATCAACACACAAAATGTGCAGATCAAACAATCTGATCCGGATCTGATCTACGTTTACACCATGCGTAAAGACGAAAGAGGCATTTACTTTGTAGTGGACGCCGGGCTGCCCGGTGATGAAGGAATCGCGGCTTTTGGCGATGTCTATCTCGAGCCGGGTCCCACACTGGTAGAGAATTTCGACACTTTGGATCAAACCATCCTTGAACC
>CAZQES010000145.1:0-9853 GCA_964591425.1 uncultured Anaerolinea sp. | reverse complement strand
ACACTGATGATCCACATCAAGAGTCCTTGCAAGAGAAACACTTTGAAGAACGAAATCCACCACCAGCGCGCACCGTTCTCTTCACGCCATTTTGCATAGCGGAAGTCTTCGGGTTTGCCCCAGTTGCGGAATCCGATATGAAGCGCGAGGCGGAGTCCCCAAAGTGTGACCAGCGCTGTCATCCATTGTTTACGAGGCAGGTAACCCTGTCCGTATGAAAACGCGAACCACGCGACAACAATGAAACCGATTCCCCAGAAAATATCCACGATGCTGGCGTTCTTGAGCGCGAGGCTCAATAACCAGAGCAGGGTCATCAGGAAAAGGATGACGAGTCCGCTGTTGAGGAAGAGGGTAGAGAGAGGCATGATCGAGTCTTTCTATAACAATTCCGTCATTGCGAGGAGGGCTTTGCCCGACGAAGCAATCTCCCTCAACTTGTTGGAGATTGCTTTGCCCCTTCGGGGCTCGCAATGACGGTATTTATTTCTTTTGATAAAACACAAGCATTGTTGTTCCATATTTTCGCTCATCGAACTGTTCGAGATTCTTGAGCGACACCGTGTTGAACTTGAATTCACGCGGCGCGATCTGCACGATGACCCAGCCGTCGTCTGTGAGCCATTCGATATTATCATCCACGAGTTCCAACGCTTTCACCCACATGTCTTTGAACTGTGGGGGAGCGATGTAGATGTATTCGAATTTTCTATCCGGTGCGGAGGCGAGATACGCGAACGCGTCCGCGCGGCGGATCTCCGTCTGCGCCACAAATCCGCAATGCTCCACGTTTGACTTGATCGTTTCGATGGGCGCCCGGTTCGAATCGGAGAAGCGAACGAATGCCGCACCGCGACTCAATGCCTCAATACCGACTGCGCCTGTCCCTGCGAACAAATCCCACCAGTTTGAATCGATCACGTCGCTCGAAATGATGTTGAACAGCGCTTCTTTGACGCGGTCCGTGATGGGGCGCGTGGTATCACCCTGCACGGATCTCAGTTTGCGCCCTTTGGCTTTCCCGGCAATAACGCGTAGGCTCATGGGATTTGCTTCACTTCGCAGAAGACCGCGCTCCCGCGGATGACTTGCAGAACAGGCGGCGCGTCCCTGTAGATGGATCGGTCGTCGTTGGTACGTGTGTTGACAAGCACATAATCTCCGGATTTCACTTCATCCATCGCATTGCGTAAATCGCGGATACGCGTGTTGTTGCCGGAATAATACTCCGCGATATATGCCTCCCGCAGGACAAATATATTTGCGGGTTGATCCAGTTGCCTATTCAATTTTTCAACGGCTTCTTTATAACAAGTCAGCCAGTATTCAGTTTCGTATTGACGGAAGACTCCGCTCGTACCGCCGACAAATGAATTGTAATATGCGTACTCGTAGGGGTGGAGTTGAATGATTCCATTTATGCCCGGAAAAATTATGAGTCCAACAATCCCTGCGCGTAGCCAGATTCGAGAATTAGTTTTGCTAGTAACTACCTCGAACACTCTTTCAAAAACAAACCCCGAAAAAATAAATACCGGCGGCAGGATAAAAAGGAAATGGCGCAAGCCATCGTAGACCGCGGGCTGGAAAATCAAAACGTAAGCAACGAGCAGGATGAACCAACAGAGCGTCAATGCCAATGGAACGAATTCTTTTGATGTTGGTTTGTATTTCCAAAACCCGATCAGCGCGCCAAGCCCGAACAGGAACCATGTGGGCTCGGTTAGCGTTGACCACAGCATGAACGGAAGATAGCGGCGCGGCATATCGTCCGCGCGGAAGATTTCACCGTCGAACAACACCGCCAGTTGAGTGGGGTTATCGGACATGAACTTGAGCGTTTCAAAGAGCCTCGCGACCGGATTCTCCCAAAGGTAGGGCCACGTGAGGAGCATCACCGCAATGGAAATCAAAATGTATTTTGAAATGGGCTGAATATATTGCTTGTAATTTTGGCGGGGAGGCGAGTCTGCTTCAGTGGGATTTGTAGTCGCAGCCACGGATTTCAATCCGTGGCGATCGAAGACGATAAAGCCTGCATAAACAAGTACGATCATTCCCCCCAGCGGACCCAACACCCGAATCGAGGTTGCGATCCCCAAACAAAACGCCGCAGCGATGATCTTCCTGTTTTTGTTCTCGGCATTACTCCAAATATCATCCACCATTTCGAAACCGAGACATATTGAAGCGAGAAAGATAACCAAAAAGGGAGGGTCTTTCGGATTGATGAAAGCGTGTCCCCACAACAAGGGCTGAAAAGTAAAAAACGCGGTCGCCGCAAGCGCGGCGGAAGGTTTCATCCAACGCGTCGCGAGGCGATAAAAGAAATAAACCCCAAGTTGGAAGAAAAGAAAATTGACGAGGTGCCAGGCAGAGGCGCTGTCCGAACCGAGCGCTTCAAGTCCGTACGCAAAATTTCGTGCGAGAAAAAGATAGGCGGGTCCGCGCGTCTTGTGGTCTTCCGCGCTCGGTCCGTAGGAATTTTCAAGATCGAAATTTCCGCTGAACCATTCGCGCGGAGAATAGGCGTACCCGAGCGCATCGGAGTAATCGTAAAAGAGCAGCTCGTCCCATGACAGTCCGTAATTGCGAAAGGTGAAAAGGCCGATCGCGATGTTGAGCGCGAGGAATAAATAAATCGGTTTTTGAATTATTTGTTTAAAAACGGAATTCATAACATCGGGTTGCCGAGGGCGTCGAAAGCTTTGATCTCCGCCTTCACCGACGGGCTGTTTGAGTATTCGCTTTCTAGCAACCCCCAGATCATCGAGTCGCTCCAGCGGTCAAGGAACGGCGTTTTCGCGCGGAGCGTCCCTTCATGTGTGAAGCCGAGTTTGCGCGGCACCGCAGCGGACGCGAGATTGCCCGGGTCGCAATGAATTTCGATGCGATGAACATGGATGATCTCGAACGCAACATTGATCAGCGCGGCGGTGGATTCGGTGGCTAAACCTTGATTGACAAAATCCTTGTGAATCCAATACCCGATCTCGAGTTCATTATCTCCGAGGCGTGTGTGAAGCCCTGTGCCGCCAAGCAGACGTGTTTCTGCGCGATTGAATATTCCATACACGTAATCTTGTTGCAAGTCGAACTTGCCGCGAAAAGAGTGAAGTCGTTTCACTTTCTCTTCGAACGGCTCGGGCTCGTTGTGTGCCCACGGCATCCATGGCTTGAGATGCTCAACGCTCTCGCGTATCGAATCGGCAAGCATCTGTGCGTCCGATGGGTTGTAGCACCGCAGGACGAGCCGTTTCGTTTCGATTCGGTACGCGGGGTTTTGAATTTTTGCGTCGTTCATTTTCGTTTGCTTGTTTTTTTTCTCGCCACCGTCTTGCCAAACCCGCTCAACAACTTGTTCATTTCCTTTTCCTCACCCGCCTGCCCTTGAAAGTAATCGTTCATGAAAACCGACCTTCGCAACCGCAACGCCATCGGCGCGACGGCTTTCAAATCACTCTCCGTGACTTCACTGCGTCCATCTGCCGCAGCGTAGGCGCGCGCGGATTCAAACCACGTGATCTCAGCGCGCAGTGAATCGATTCCCATTTTTTGGACAAGCGCGATGGCGGGATTCGCAACCGAATCTGGTATGAGGACTTTTTTGATTCCCTCACGCGCGTTGCGGATTTCTTCCGCCGCCGCTTCCATCTCCGGGGCAAACTGGTTCACCAACTGACGCGGATTCGCCAGATACGCCTGCACCCTGCGGTATGCCTCCAGCCGTTCGGACGCGTCGTCCAAGCCGCGCACGATCACCCTGAGTCCGAACCGATCTAAGATCTGCGGGCGGAGGCGTCCCTCCTCCGGGTTCATCGAACCGATCAACACGAAACGCGAGCGATACGTCGCCGCGATAGGACCGCGCCGCACGGTGTATGATCCCTGCGCGGCGGCATCGAGAATCGAATCAACGACATCGTCGCTTAGCAAATTGATCTCGTCAATATACAACAGGTTGCGATCCGCCTGTGCCAATATCCCACGTCGGATGCGCATCCGCTCGTGGATCGCGGCACGCTCGTCAATGCCGCCGACCACATCTTCGAGTCGCGCGTTCAACGGCAGTTCGATCAAGCGGACTTTGTCCGGCGCGGTGAGCGGCTTGCCCTCGGCGAATTTCTTCGCGCAGTCCGGGCAGACCGCATCTATTCCGCCCGCTTCGATATCTTCGGGCAAACATCCATACGGGCACATGCTCCTTTCTACCATGGGGAGCAAATCGAGGAGGCTTCGCACAGCGGTCGTCTTTGCCGTCCCGCGCGGACCGACCAGCAAAATTCCTCCCACGTTGGGGTTGATCAAGGCGAGTAAAAGCGCGAGCTTCATTTCTTGTTGACCCACGATCGCGAGAAAGGGGAAGGGCAGCGCCTCGGTCACGCGCCCATCTTCCGATGAAAGCGGCGGGAGGTTCTTCCCAGAGACGAAGTCGACGAGTTCGCGCAAACTCTTGAACGAGTGGGCGA
Organism: uncultured Anaerolinea sp.; assembly: GCA_964591425.1. Classification (GTDB taxonomy): domain Bacteria; phylum Chloroflexota; class Anaerolineae; order Anaerolineales; family Villigracilaceae; genus Defluviilinea. The sequence continues at coordinate 5,384 of CAZQES010000145.1, read as the reverse complement.
CGGGTTCTTTTTGCTCTGGCTCGGTTTGGGTCAGGTCAGTTTCGGTCATTGCGACTCGCGTATTTTCTTTTCTTTCAGGCGTCTTTCCTGTCTTTCCTTTGCCTGCACGAGTTTGTGTTGCTCCGCTTCAGTTTCTGCTTTGAGTTGCGGGATTTCCGTCGGTTTACCATCATCATCTAGGGCAACGTAAACGAGATACGCAGTATTGGTGTGAGAGCGTTCTCGGGTCACTGGGTTTTCGGCAAGCACGTTCACTTCCGCTTCCATCGACGTTCTGCCGGTGTATGTGACTTCCGCGTTCAAGATAACGAGGTCGCCGATCTTGATCGGCTCGCGGAAGGTCATCGAGTCGATGGCGACGGTAACGACTTTCCGTTGCGCGTGTCTCATGCAGGCGAGCGCGCCGGCTTCATCCACGAGTTTCATGATCCAGCCGCCGTGCACGTTGCCCAGCAGATTGGCGTGTTCAGGGTGCATCAATTGCGAAAGCGTCACACGCGAGGCGCTCATCGATTTTGGAGGTAAAGGATCTCTTTCCATAGAGCGAGTACGAGTTTACCATGCATCCAGCGTGAGACTCAAATTAAGAGGAAGAAAGGGTTTTGGAAAGCGTGTGGCGCTCTCTAGGAGCAATGTACCAATTGATCAAGTTGCTTTTGCGTAACTTTACCACGAGCATGGCGTCTTAATGGTGGGTATCCAATGATTATCGATACGATCTCAGACCGCGCCGCAGAGTCACCAAATTCGCTGGCAATTCAATGCGAAAAGGTGGAAATTACCTACGCAGAGTTGCTGATGCGCGCAAGAAAACTCGCATCCCACCTGCGCGGTTTGGGAGCAGACAAAGGCGCTTTGATCGGAATTTGCCTCCCGCGCTCAGTCGAGATGGTGGTGGGCATGTTGGCAACCATGATTTCCGGTGGCGCCTACGTCCCCTTGGATCCCTCGTACCCGAAAGATCGGATCGGTTTTATGCTAGAGGATGCCGGGGTCCGATTTGTGATCACCCACAACGCGCTGACAAATTTATTCACCGCTCAGCAAATTCAAGTCGTCTGCCTGGATGGGGATTCACGAGAAATCGAATCCGCGTCTCCCGATCTTTCAATGAAGGTTCTGTCTCCGGATAGCCTCGCTTACGTCCTCTATACTTCAGGTTCTACCGGCAAACCCAAAGGGGTTATGGTTTCGCATCAAAGTCTGAGTAATTTTGTGACGGTATCACGATCCGCCCTGGACGTTGTCAGCACGGATGTGTATCTCCAGACTGCTTCGATCAATTACGCGTTGTCGGTCAGGCAATTGATGGTTCCGCTTGCGTATGGTGCGCGCATCGTTGTAGCAACGGAAGAACAGACTCGCGACCCGCTTCTGTTGTTCAAATTGATGCAATGTAGCCAAGCGACGCTTATGGATGTGGTTCCCTCCTTCTGGCGGACATGCATAAATCGGTTGCTGGCTCTGCCTCCACAGGAGCGCCAAGCTTTGCTTGACAATCAAATTCGTCGGATCGTTTCTGTCGGCGAACCGCTGTTGTTTGACATTCCTCTCGATTGGAGGAATAAACTCGGGCATCAAGCCCAGCTGGTGAACATTTTCGGGCAGACGGAAACCACCGGGGTGGTTGCCGCCTATTCAATTCCGCCCGATCAAACTGCCGACCGCACGGCAGTGGTGCCCATCGGACGTGAGATCATGGATACCCAGCTCTATATCCTTGATACTGCGGTCAAACCGGTATCGCCCGGAGAGATCGGCGAACTCTGCGTGAGCAGTCAATGCCTCGCGCTTGGGTATCTGAATCGCCCTGAGCTAACTGCAGAAAAGTTCATTCCCAACCCTTTCGATGATGGGATTAGTGACAGGCTATATCGAACCGGAGATTTTGCCCGGCGAAGAGAAGATGGTGTGATCGAATTTTTAGGGCGCGGTGACAATCAAGTCAAGATCCGTGGACAGCGGCTTGAGCTGGGGGAGGTGGAGGCGGTAATCAGAGCATACCAACATGTGCAAGATTGCGTCGTGGTTGCAAAAGGAAAGGCTTCAGAAGAGCGATTTCTCTCCGCGTATATTGTAGCCGCCGATAAAATATCCGGAAAAGAAGTTGCCGATTTCATGCGCCGTCAGGTTCCGGAGCACATGATCCCAATGGAATTCAATTTTCTGGATGCACTCCCGTTCACTCCGAACGGGAAAATTGACCGCCTAGCCCTTCAAGATTTGACCACGCCCTCGAAGGCGGAAACTGAAGTGATTCCGATCGAACAGCCGAGGAATGATATCGAAAGTAAACTCCTGAATTCGTGGAAAGCGCTTTTGAAACGTCCCGACATCGGCATCCACGATAATTTCTTCGATCTCGGAGGACACTCTTTTTTGGCGGTTCGTCTTTTTGCGACGATCGAAGAGGAATTTGGTGTGAGGCTTCCGATCACCACCCTTTATCATGCGGCAACCATCGCCCAGCTGGCAGAACGGATCAATCAAGGCGGGGGTTCCGATCCTTTGTGGAATCCGTTGGTGCCGATCCGGACCCAGGGTTCCAAACCGCCTTTCTTCGGCATCCATGGGCACGAAGGCGGGGTGTTGTTTTGGAATTCGTTATTGGAATTCTGGCCCGGAGATCAGCCATTCTATGCGTTACAAGCGCAAGGCGTGGACGGAATTCAGCCGGCGCTGACTAAATTCGAAGATATGGCAGAGTTATACATTCGTGAAATTCGCAAAGTCCAGCCGAGGGGTCCATATTATCTGGGAGGGTATTCAATGGGAGGAGAGATAGCCCTTGAGATCGGGCAGCAATTCCTTCGGCAAGGCGATCAAGTTAATCTTTTGGTCATGTTTGATACTAAATTTATCAGCCAGAGATCTGACCAGATATCGAATTTAACCCGTATACCATCCGTCGATGCATCACGGAAATCGCCGAGCCGTCTGAGTATTTGGCGACAGAAAATGGTTGGGCACTTCCGGCGATTAACTCGTTTGAATGCAGGACAGAAATTGGCGTACTTGCAGCATGATATAACGTATCGGATCGAGCGTTCCCTGGTTTTTTCGCTTGTTAGATTTTTCAGGATGATGGGCAGGCGGCTTCCCGACAGGTTGCTTCTCAATTACTTGCGGAAGTCACATACTCAGGCTTTGCATGCGTATTCACCCCAATGGTATCCGGGACGGGTAACCCTGTTTCGCGCCAGTGAAACCTTATCTACTGAACCGGAAGATCCGTCTATCGGTTGGCAGTCGTTGGCGGGCGGCGGAATAGAAGTGTTCCATTTCAACGCCACACATAATTTATTACATCCAAAATTTGCCGCCGAAGTTGCTGCTCAGTTGAACGTTTGTTTAGCACAGGCACAGAACAGCCGCTAATCCATATCTTCGCGCAAGTCGCCGCTGTCTACGGTGTGCAGTCTTTCAGGCTCTTCAGACAGCACGTCTATCAGGCTGTGAGTCAGTTCCTGCATAAGCGGGGCAAGCGGAACCTGCGCGGGAGGCGTGATGCGTCCGGGCGGAGGTGGGGCAGTATGTCGAGGCTTGTCTGCATCTCCCGAGCGATTTCGCACGATGCGCGGATCGCTGGTTAGCGTGCCGACAAAATATCCCATCACCGAATAGACTTCACGCTGCGGTGTCACCCAGCCGATCCATTCGCCGACGCGATTGAATACGTAGGGATATTGCAGATAGGCTTCCACATCGCCTTGTGACGTGTAGATGGGGATGATTCGGCTTTTGCTTTGCGCCATGGTCACTCTACATCATTATACGTCCAATAGCGGTTCACGAAAAAATTCCAAAGCATTACAATTCCGATGGCAATGGCGAGCGTGGCGTTCTTTGCCGCCACTTCGGGAGAGATGGACGCAAGCGACTGCATGTTTGCAAACACACCCTCCAACGGCGGCTCGACGAAATGGAGGATCGGGATGCGGATGGCTATCCCGATCGCATTGACCACGAAGAACATCCCCAGTTGTTGGAGGATGTGCCTCGACCGCGATTCGGGATACGTCCAATAGCGGTTGCCGGTGAAGTTGTTGATCACCGCGCAGATGAAAGAGATTGTCCCCGCGTACACCAGCCGCATTGAAAAGAGACGGGTGAGCAGGTTCATCACGCCGAAATCCACCAGCGAACCGACCGCGCCAACTGCGGCGAATTTCAGAAAGCGTGAGCGTTCGCGGTTGTCGTTTAGGATCATGCCAGCCCGAGTTTTTGTTTGAAGTAGGGGATGGTCTTTTCGATGCCCTCATCGAGTGAAACGCGAGGTTCCCACTTCAAGATTGTTCGGGCGCGTGTGATGTCGGGACGGCGTTGTTGCGGGTCACGGACACTGCGCGCATCCACGTACGTGATGCCCGCCTTGTTCCCCGTGATGCGGTTGATAGACTCGGCGAATTTCAATAAAGTCATTTCATGCTGGTTGCCAACGTTGACCGGGAGATGCTCCTCTGAGTAGAGTAATTTCACAATCCCGTCAATCAGGTCATCGACATAACAAAACGAACGCGTCTGACTTCCGTCTCCGTAGACCGTGAGCGGCTGACCGAGCAATGCTTGCTTCAATAAATTCGGCAGGGCACGCCCATCCTCCAAATCCATGCGCGGACCGTAGGTATTGAAGATGCGCACGATACGCGAGTCCACGCCGTGATAGCGATGATACGCCATCGTGATGGATTCAGCGAAACGTTTTGCCTCATCGTACACGGCGCGCGGACCGGCAGGATCTACGTTACCGGTGTAATCCTCCGTTTGCGGGTGCACGAGCGGGTCACCGTAGATTTCACTGGTCGAGGCAAGCAGGAAGCGCGCTTTGTTCGCTTTTGCCACGCCAAGGCAGTGATGCGTGCCGAGCGCGCCGGCTTTCATCGTTTGGATCGGCAAATTGAAATAACCCGATGGCGATTGTGGGTTCGGGCTGGCAGGCGACGCGAAATGCAAGACCGCATCCATCTTGCCTTGCACAAAAATATAATTCGATACATCGTGCTTATAAAAAGAGAATCGCTCATTCCCCATCAGGTGCGCGATGTTCTGCGGATTGCCGGTGATGAAATTATCCAACCCGACGATCTCGTGCCCTTCGGCAAGCAAACGATCGCTCAAGTGTGAGCCGAGAAACCCCGCGGCTCCGGTGATCAAAATACGCATGTTTTATCTCCAATCAATTTTTGTGACCAGCCCATCGCCCGTCACTTGAAATGCCTGGTTATTGCCGGTATCCACCAGCCAAAGATTGCCTTGGTACACGACCGCGATGAAGTAACTGGACTGCCCTTCGATTTGACCCGGCGCCCACATCGGAATTTGCGGCTCGAGACCGGGCGCGTCATTCGCAGGGAAAACTGTCCGCCGGTTGGAGCCGTCGCGGT
>CAZQES010000144.1:0-9936 GCA_964591425.1 uncultured Anaerolinea sp. | reverse complement strand
AAGATCTTCCTCAAATGTGCTGAAATGAAATTGCCATTTCTCTAACCCGCCTTCCGAATCTTCTTTCCATTGGTCTACATCAACCTCCATCGTAAAAGAAGAATCTGCAGCTGCGGAATCGACCTTGAATTTCTTTCCCAACTTAAAGAGAGCACGCTTCATTCCTATACCAAAAACGCCCACCGAATGTTGTGTATGTTGTGCATCAAAATTTGGTCTTCCAAATCTAAAGGCGTAATCTCGTGCAACAGAAACTGGTATCCCCCCACAATTATCTGTGATTGAAAAAACACCCTTTTTTATATTAAGATCAATGTCTACTCTTAACCCCTGATAGTCTCCTTTTGGACGCAATCGCAATGCACCATCAATAGAGTTATCCAACAAATCTCCAATTGCATCACGTAATGTTACATCTCGAATGAGCATCGAGATAAACAATTCTTTAGTTGGAGCAGCATTTATGATAGATGATTTGTCTGCCATTTTAGATCTCCACTTAGAATTATTTGGTCTTTATGGATACACTTTGATTTTACTAGATTTGCATGAAACCCAAGGGCGGCGTCCCTGCCTTCGCCATCCTAATCATCTAGTCTCTAAAGTTTCGCAAACCGACTCACCACCTTCGCCATCCCTGCGGGACGTTCCATATTCCCGCCTTGGTGAATTCCAATAGGTGTGCCTTCTTTAGTATACGCCAAATCCACATACGCCTGACCGGTGATAAACCTCGCGCCGTCAATCGCGCAGGAGGTGACGAAACCGATCCGTTCGCCGTTCGCGTTCATCACGGGGTCGCCATTGTGCGCCATGCGCGTGCGTTGTTCGTCGAACGTAAAGCGGATGACTACGCCTTTGCGCTCTTTTTCTCTCGCAACATACGCGTCACGCCCGATGAACCACGGCTTGTACACTTTGACGTATGAGCCGAATCCGCCTTCGGCAACGCCCAAGTCACGCATCTGTGGTCTCGATACGCCTTCGGCTACTCGACCACCGGAGCCAAGTCCCATCTCATGACCATACAATGGCAGTCCCGCCTCGGTGCGCAATGAGTCGCGTGCGCCCAAACCGATCGGCTTGACGCCGAACGGCTCGCCCGCCTTCAGCACCGCGTTCCAAAAGTCTACGGCGCGATCAGGGTGGACGAATAACTCGAACGCCATCTTCTCGCCGGTGTAGCCCGTGCGCGAGACGATCAAGTCAAAGCCTCCAATCACGGCGTTGCACAACTCTGTTCGCTTCAACTTGTTTACCTCTGTACGTGTTTCCGTGTCTACCCCCATTGCGAACAAAACGTCACGGCTCTTAGGACCCTGCAAGGCAATGTCAACCCTCATCGCATCCCCTGCCCTCGCATCACGCAGGTTGCGAATCTCCGCCTGGTAACCAAACGTCCGCGCGAACGGACGCGCATTGTCGATCCGCACTTTGCCATCGCGCACGCTTTCGAGCCACGTGCGATCCTTGTCATCGTTCGAGGCGTTCACAACCACGAGAAAATCGTCCCAGCCGCGGCGATAGACGAGCGTATCGTCGAGCACATCGGCATCGGGCGTGAGGAAATGTGTGTACAGCGATTCGCCCGGCATCAGCCCGCCGCAGTCGTTGCCGCAGACCGCATCGAGGAACGACGCCGCGTCCGCGCCGCGCACATCGTACACGCCCATGTGACTCACATCGAACAACCCCGCCGCGTTGCGCGTGGCAAGATGTTCCTCATAAATTCCCGTGTATTGCACCGGCATCTCCCAACCCGCAAACGGAACCATTCTGCCGCCGAGGTCGCGATGTGTTTGATTCAATGCCGTCTTTTTTAATTCGCCCTCGGATTCATTCCACACGAACGGCGGCATCCCACTCGCTGCGCTCTGGGACGATGGCGGTTCTTTTTCGACTGGAGAACTGATTCCCACGAACCACGGCTTATCCACGCCCGCGCTTCCCCCTCTCCCTTTGGGAGACCGCGAAGCGTGGGGTGAGGGTTTCTTCTTGCTTTCCATCACCAACGTCGGTCCCGGCATTCTCTTCGCGCTGAAATCTTTCTTGCCGTCCAAATTCAAAGACATGTATCCATCCGAGAGATCGCGCAGCCACGCGGCAACCACTCCCGCCTTCGCCACCGGGACTTGCAGATAATACGCGCCCATGTCCACGCAGGTGAGCGTGCCTTTGACAACTCCCTTTGGGGTGGCGATCGTCGTCGCCTGCGACTCGCCTTCACCCAACGCGCTCAGATCGGACGATACAGCATAATCGAGCATTTGCCGCACGCGATAGCCGGTGAGTTCGTAGGTCGCGTAGGACAATTTGCCAAATTGTCCTACATCATCCACAAAGTAATAGTGCGGATACCCGCTCTTCTTGTACTTGAAATCGATACCCGCTTTCTCCGTCAACTTGCGGACGCGCAGTTTGGCGTTATTCAACACATTGAAATCAATTTTCGCGCGGCGTTGCCGTCCCTTGCGAACCGTATCCACGGAGTGCGGCGCGCACCCCAGCAAAACATCCGCCATGATATCTACGAGTTCACGCGTCATCTTCTCGTTGAAGCCGCGTTGACTGATCCATGGCGTCCCCAAACGGATTCCGCTCGGGTCCATCGAGTTCTTATCACCGGGGATCGTGTTGCGGTTGACGACAACTCCGACAATATCCAAAATGCGCGAAGCTTGGTCGCCGCTGAGTTTGGTTCCGTCTTCGCCGACGATACTTGTGCAATCCACGTTGACCAGATGTGTGTCCGTCCCGCCAAACGGGACGCGTAGTCCGCGCTTGGTGAATTGGTCAGCCATTGCTTTGGCATTCTTGAGCGTTTGTTCCTGCAACTTCTTGAATTGTTTGGTTTGGGTCAATTTGAACGTCAGCGCGAGCGCCGCAAAAACGTTGACATGCGGACCGCCCTGTTCGCCGGGGAAGACGGCTTTATCAATTTTTTTGGCAATCGCCGCGTCGGTCGTTATCAACACCGCGCCGCGTGGTCCGTCAATGGACTTGTGCGTGGTAGACATCACGACATGAGCGAACCCGATCGGCGAACGGACAACGCCTGCCGCAACCAGTCCGCCGATGTGCGAAATATCCGCGAGGAAATACGCGCCGACTTCGTCCGCAATCTCCCTGAACTTCTTCCAATCGGGCATCCATGAATAGGATGAGTACCCTGCGATCATCAGTTTCGGTTTGTGTTCGTTCGCCAATTTACGAATCGCTTCGTAATCGAGCTGTTCGTTTTCATCGATCGTGTAATGTACCGCCTTGAACCACTTGCCGCTTCGGTTGACCGATGAACCGTGCGAGAGATGCCCGCCATGCAACAGGTTCAGTCCCATCACGGTACTGCCCAACTCGATCAACGCGTGATAGACCGCGTTGTTCGCGGGTGCACCGGATAACGCCTGCACGTTGACGTAGATCTGATCGGCGGAGTATCCATTCGCGGCGAACGTCTGCACGGCGCGGCGGCGAGCCAGCGCTTCCACCACATCCGCGTATTCGACGCCTTTGTAGTAGCGCGGATCGCTGTTGCGGCGATATTGAGCCAGTCGCATTGGGTAATCAAGGATCTGAGCATCATTCATCCAGCGCGTCTCTTCGTCGGGATAACCTTCCGCGTAGATATTCTGAAACGCCGACGACAACGCCTCGCGCACCGCGAAAGGAGCGGTACTCTCCGAGGCGATCAGGATCAACTTGCGGGCTTGCCGCTCCTGCTCAAGTTGAGTTAATTCGTACACATCAGGGTCGAGTTTTTCGAGCGAGCCACGGAAAAGATAATCGGACATTGAATATCTCCTTGAGAGAGTTGTTGTTGGAATTTGTCGGACATCCCGAATTGTAGACCGTATCGCCAAGCGGGGCAAGCCCCGGACGATGGTTGGTGACAAACGTCATCATTGAATCCATATTCAAGACACTGTATGATGTTTGTACAGGTTTTGCATGAACCCGATTCTCATTCTTTATCAGGGCGAGGATGTGCTTACGCTTGGATTCAAGCCGAGGGCGATACATTACGATATCGAAAAAGTCCTTGAAGGCCGCTATCGAAGGCATCGACGCCAGATCAAAACGTCTGTATTGCTGACTACGTGGGTGAAAATCATGGTGTCGCTGGAACACCGCCTGCAAGATCGTTTCCATTCCCTGCTTCACCCACATGCAAAACCCGTCGCGGTTCACATCCGCAAGCGGAGAAAACAGGAAATTCTCAATAAAAACTGACAGGCGGCAAGCCTGTCAGTTTTTATTTTTAAGTATCCATGAAACACAGGTACAATCAGCAAAACTTCCTGTGGAGCCCCAATGAGTAAAATCCCCCGCTACATGCGCATCCTCGGCTGGATCACATTCACCCTGATGTGGATTCCCTTCTGCCTGATATTCCTGTTCATGTTCATACAGGGCGAAACCGAGGCGCCTTTCGAGAACCTGACCAGTCCGTTCACTATCTCTTTCGCGCTAACGTTCGTGATGATGTTCATTGCTATGGGACTCCTCTTCGGTTCGTCGGCGGTGAGCTGGTTGTTGAAGAGGGTCGCCCAAACGCGTGGCGAGCAGACGACCGCACGCATTGTCAACATCAAACCGACGGGGATGACGGTGAACCGATTCTATGATGAAATCCATTTCGATCTGGAACTCAACTACATGGGAGAGACGCTTCAACTCGGCACGGACAAACTGGTGCCGCGCTTCGGCGCGCCGAACTATCAACTCGGAATGACCGTGAATGTGATGTACGACCCTATGACGCAACTCGTTTCGATGCTGGATTGAGGAAAACAATTCACCGTCCCGCAGGTTTGGGAGAAAGATGATGTCTTACCCAGAAACCTGCGGGACGTTCGAATTAATCCCCGCAGGCAAACTCTTTATCCGCTTCGGCGGGCGAGGGCGTGGAGTTGATGACAAGATTTGGATCGGGCCATGTGCCTTGTTGAAATTTGTTGATGGTATCGCGCAAGATGCTGAAGTCGGCATCCAGGATCTGAATTTCCGCTCGAAGTTGCGGGTCGTAGATCTTCTTGGTTGTGAAAGTTTTGATCGGGAAACTGGCAAAGACAATATCCGAACCGTTCATTTGATTCGCAAGGCAGGCAAGCTGGTTGATCTGTTCGGGGCTTAAATCCGTTTGCACGTTCTTTTGAAATGTTTGCACCAAATCGGGAATGGCGGGGACAATGGCGGGGCTTAACAATTTTTTCCGCAAAGCGCACATCACGATATTTTGACTTTCGGCGCGGCTGAAGGTGTGATACTGGCGGATGCGCGCCACCCACAACGCGGTCTTGCCGTCGAAGTGATGTTGACCCGCCTCCACATGAAAGGCTTCCGGATACTCCTTCGTTCGGACATCGATATCGTACGGCAAATACACATCAATGCCGCCGACCGCGTCCACGATGTTTTCGAAGGTGGTCATGTTGACCGCGAGATAGTGATTCGGTTCCACACCAAAGTTGAGGTTGAGCGTGAGCGCGAGCAGACCGGGTCCCTCGCCGATCCCATCGTAGTAACCAAATCCCTTGTTTCCATATAAATACGCCTGATTCAACTTTCCATGCGTGATGCCGTAGTGATCTGAAATTCCTGGAATCTCCACCCACAAGTCGCGCGGCACTTCGAGGATCGTCACGCGCGCGTTGACAAAATCCACACGCACGAGGCGGATGATATCCGCCAGCCCGTAGAGATAATGATTGCCGCGCGCATCCGACCCGACGGCGAGGATGTTCATCACGGGTTGCGCCGCGCCGCACAACGCCTGCGGTTCAGGACTCGAAGTGGGCTGAATCGGCGTGGCATCCACGCTCACAGGGACGAGGGACGTCGGGGTGGGCGAACGCGGAATGGATTGAGGCAGGTCGAGGCTGGGTCCGAGCGGTTTGCGATAGAAAAGAAAAAATAGCAGGCAGGCACAGATCAAAATGAAGGAGGGAAGTCCGAAAAAGATTGTCCGCTTCAGTGTCATGGATATTTCCTCTCCTCTACCGCGTGGAGCGGATTGGTAATCCGCTCGAGAAAAGGCGGGATACCCCTTCGACAAGCTCAGGACAAGCATCCCGCCCCACGAAAATTAATTACCCTGTAAAAACGGACGATGGAGTCAAGTCGTTCCACACATTTTCCCCACAAGCGCATCACAACCTCATAACACCCTCCAGATATGATTTGTGCAGGTTGGCGGTACCCCAGCCGACAAATAAAAAAAAGAAATGGAGATAACCATGAACAAGAAAATTTCGATCTTGATCGGCGGATTGCTGATCGCACTGGTGGTGTTCGGCGCGATGGGCGCGACGAGCGTGCTGGCGCAAGGACCCACGGATGCACCCCTGCACGGAAAAGGTCCCGGCGGCGGGCGCGGACTCAGTGACGCGGCGCTGGAAGCCGCGGCAAAAGCCCTCAACATGACGACGGATGAACTGACCGCCGCCCTGCAAAGCGGACAAACTCTCGAGCAGATCGCGGAAGACCAGGGAGTTGATTTCGCGGACGTGCAAGCTGCGATCCATGCGGTGCGCGAAACCGAAATGCGCGAACGAATCGCACAAGCGCTGGAAGACGGCACCATCACGCAGGAACACGCGGACTGGTTGCTCGAAGGTCTTGAAAAAGGCTTTCTCGGCGGACCCGGCGGGTTTGGGTTCGGTCACGGACCGAAAGGTCTGGGCAACGGTCAACCACCGGCAACTCCGTAGCAACACAGACCTCCGAGTTCTTGAAGAACTCGGAGGTCTTCTTTTTGTGGGCGCTGATCGCGAAGCACTCGAACCCCAAAATGAGATATTAAAGAAAAGCCCCACTCGGAAGTGAGGCTTTTATGGGCGCTGAGGGACTCGAACCCCCGACCCCTTCTGTGTAAAAGAAGTGCTCTAACCAACTGAGCTAAGCGCCCGGGATGAATCAAATTATACATCATGATACACTTGCGGCGATAAAATTTTTATGTCATGCTGAGCGAGGCGATCCATCTCCAACACTACACGGGAGACCCTTCGGTCGCACGAAACGCTCCCTCAGGGTGACACAATGGAGAAACATGCGCATCGTTCGTTACGAAACACCGGATGGAAAAAAACCAAAATACGGATGGCTGTTGGGCGACAAGGTCGGTGAGATCAGCGGGAATATCTTCGGGCGCTATCGCCGGCAGGATGCCACTACGCCTATCGCGGACGTGAAGTTGATCCCGCCGTGCGAGCCGGGCAAGATCATCTGTGTGGGTCGCAACTACGTGGAGCACGCCAAAGAACTTGGCAACGAGGTGCCGAAGGTCCCGCTCATTTTTATGAAGCCGCCATCATCTGTCATTGCCAGCGGCGAGACCATCTTCCTGCCGCCGCAGTCAAATCAGATCGAGCATGAAGCGGAACTGGTCGCGGTCATCGGCAAGCGCGGAAGGCACATCACAGCCGAGAACGCGAAGAAACACATTTTGGGTTACACCATCGGCAACGACGTGACCGCGCGCGACCTGCAAAAATCGGATAACCAGTGGACGCGCGCCAAAGGCTTCGACACGTTCTGTCCGTTCGGTCCGTGGATCGACACCGACTTCGACCCGTCCGATTCGGTCATCACCTGCCGCGTCAACGGGCAGATGCGCCAGATGGCATCCACGCGCGATATGGTCTTCAACATCGGCGTGCTGGTCGCCTACATCTCTTCCGTGATGACGCTGGAGCCGGGTGATTTAATTTTCACCGGCACGCCCTCCGGCGTGGGCGAATTGAAGAACGGCGATGAAGTTGTGGTCGAGATCGAAGGATTGGGCTGGTTGAAAAACCCGGTGCGAACCGATTCATCGTAGGGGCAGACGCCGTCCGCCCGTTAGCGCGAATCAACACATTCATTCGCTATGGCATTCTCAGGCGTGAAATCGTTCAAGCGCGAGGCATGATAGCTCACATCCTCCAGCAGGGGATAGTCGGTTCCAAAGTAATTGTTGAACACCACGCGGAAAGAATTCACGGGGGTGATGGTGGGATATAGGTCTTCCATCGCTTCTTCGTTGACGTAATACGCATTCAAAATGGACATGCGCGTTTCGGGCGTTTCAATGCTCGGCACGCCGGAGGGTCCGTGATCGCCCATGATGATGATCACCGGCGGAGTGGTTGACTTGGCGATGATCTCCTCGACGACATTCACAATTTGCGAATCGATGAACTCCACATTCGATAAATAGCCGTCCACTTCGTTCTCACTCCAGAAGAAATCGCCCTCCGGTGTAAAAATGAACGGCGGGTGCGGCACGAGGAAATGGGCAAAGACCAGATTGGGGCTGTCGACGCTTTCGGGCAAGCGCTTCAATTCATCGAGGATGAAAAACGTCTGCTGGTAGTGCTCATAAAATTCGGTTTCCTTTTGTTGCGCAAGGTCAAAGCCGGGGATCAAGGTGGGGATATCGAACGCAAGGCGCGCGAGCGAAGTCTCCAATAATTTAAACTCGAATTCACTCAAGCCGCCGGTCAGGTCGATCTTGCCGGCGAGCAGTTGATTGCGCGAAAGCCGCAGGTCTTCACCGAAGGCGAAATGTCCGTTGGAGCGATTCTCGAAGGTGACGACCAAATATCCCTGCGAACGAAGCGTCTCGACGACGAGACTCGAATACAGCGGGTAGAGCGTCGGCTTTTGATGATAGTCCGCGTAAAACGTTGAGGTCACTGAAAGCCGCGTCTGCGGATAATTGCTCTGCGCGCATTGCGCCACGTAGAATCCGAGTTCCTCCAACTTTTGTGTGAAGGCGGAATTGTCGTAGTCGAAATATTTATCCAACGCATAGGCGCTGGTGTGGGCATCGAGCAGGATGACGTAGATATCGGGTCTTTCGCCGACGGTGGAACTGCTTGCCTCCTCGCGATAGGATTCCATCGCCGCGCGGACCTCGCGCGCGGATTGATAGATTGCAAGGTCGTGCTGAACCGAGCGCGCCACCGAAAAGACGGTGAGGAACGCGCCCGCCGCCGTGAGAAAGTTGACCAGCGTTATGACATTCTTCATCCGCCAAAAGATGAACCAAACTGCCAATAGCAACAACCCGCCAAAAATGAGCAGAAGATAGCGATGGCGAATCATCTCGCCGAATGTGGATTGAATTTGTAAAAAGACGTGACCGTACGAGAAGAAAACGATCACGATCATTGTTGTGACAATACCCGATCTCTGCCATTCACGTGTGAACAATCGCAGAATGACCCAAATGAGCGCGGTGCATACCAATGAAACGAGGATGGGACGCACCAGCGCGGCGGAATCAACGTAGGCGATGTTGAAGTTCCGCAGTTCGAAGATGGGGTAGAGGGCAAAGAGGAAGGGATGCAGGTAGGGGAGTATTTTTTTCATAGTCCAGCGGCGTATTATAGCCGAGGTGAATCTCCCGCTTTTGGAATCGGGGGAGGGGGAGTAGAATTGTATATAATTCTTGCCAAGTGTCATTGCGAGGAGCGACCCTGAGCGAAGGCGAAGGGGAGCGACGAAGCAATCTCGACTCGCTACCTAACAATTGTTTGTAGGTTACTTGAGACTGCCACGCCACTTCGTGGCTCGCAATGACACGTGAAAGGGAATCCATGCTCGCCTACGAACTCGCCCAACTCCTCCAACAACAAAAAGACTCGAACAAGCTCTACCTCGAATTCTTGAAAGTTCCCGACCTTAGCATGGGACTGTACGTCCTCCCCGCAGGCGGGACCGATTCTCAGTCACCGCACACGGAAGATGAGGTCTATTACGTGGTGAACGGACGAGCGAGAATCAAAGTCGCAGACGAAGACCGAGCCGTGCAGGCAGGGTCAATTGTGTATGTGGCGAAAAACGTGGAGCATCGCTTCCATTCGATTGAGAAAGAGTTGACGGTGATCGTGTTTTTCGCGCCGGCAGAATACGCAAATCGCTCTTGACCCTGAAGGAGGATGATATGGC
>CAZQES010000143.1:0-9961 GCA_964591425.1 uncultured Anaerolinea sp. | reverse complement strand
TTTTGCCAGAAGTTTTCTACTTTTCACTGGCCCTATTTTAGGGGAGGGTTACCGTAGTTGTAAAGATTCTTTGCAAGCATTGATTCTGCTCTATCCAAATGCTCGATGGGAGGAAAAGACATCACCTCACGATAAACTATTGACCTTCCTTTCGCACATACCGTAGAAATTGCTTCAACATACTTAGCATGCACTTTCCTTGACGCTGGTGTTCTAGTGCGTTCAGCTGAACCCCATGTTGTATCGTCAATGGTTTTCTTCGCCTCATTCATTCGTTTGATTACATATTCGTAAAGTTCCTGCGTATTGGCAAATTCTCGCGCTTCAACTCCACCCAAAGAGTTTATGACTCTCTCGACGCCATCTACTGAAAGTTGTTCTATGCGGTCTAACTTGCTTCTTCTTTCAAGGACAAGATACCCGGCGATAAACCCAACAACTAAGAGCGTAAGGGCTGGCACTCTGCCCGCCAGAAATGGAACATTGTCAAGCAGACCCAGCCAGTCCGCTATCGAAATGAGAATACTAAAGATAGCAATTATGCCAAAAACAATTCGTTCGATTTTTGCTTCCATGTACCTATTGTTGTATCCTTAGCGGACTGACTATGGCTTATACAGCACGGTTTATAAACTCCCAAATTGGGGTGGTATGCAGCAATTTCGCCGTATAACCTCTTATATCTTCTAAAACCATATTATACAACCGCCTCCCAAAAAGGGGCAGACCACGAACCAACTCTGTTGCTTCCGCAGTTGAACTGCGGAAGTATCAAAATAATTCAGTGCACAGATGAACCACTGATCAGCAATGTTACATGTGTCAATAGCCTTATCTACGACTCCTGCTTCATAACAAGCCAGGTGATTGCCTGCTCAAAATCGGTGAACGCCCTTATGTTGACACCACGGTTCCTGGCGACAGTTTCGAAAAATATCGCATTATCAGCTTCACTCATCGGCGTCAGGAGACCGATCTTGCTTCGACGTAAGGGAAACTGATTTGCTAGGGTAATCCCCAATTCAAAAATATCAGCAACAGATAGACCTGATTCCGCCTCGCGAGTGTCAACTAATAATTCATACTCGCCAGGCTGTTTAATTTGGGAAATGATGTCAACGAGGGCTTGTTTGCTTGACGCGAGATCAAGTACACCCTTTGACGTGCTCTTGATAAAATCTCTCGTACGAATCACTTTTATATCGACTGGCATTGGAACCTCCGGTCTTCGTTGTAGCCCAAACATAAATTTAGTAGCTGATATTGTAGAACACCTCAATGTGGCGTGTAATAAAGCATAAAGGATGTTTAGCCCCCAAATCATTCACAACCGCATTATACAACCGCCTCCCAAAAATGGGAGAACATGAACTTGTTCTGATATATCCGCGGTTGAACTGTTACCAATTCTGATGTATCCGCAGTTAAACTGCAGATACATCCCAGGCAACTCATCTCCCCCACCTCGGTTGCCAGTCTGAGATCGAATTATTGGTTAGACGGGTCAACCCCGTCCCGTCGGGGTGGATGATGTAGATTTCGTTGTTGCCGTCACGGAAGGATGTGAATGTGATCCAATTCCCATCAGGTGACCACGAGGGACCTAAATTGTCGCCGCCATTAGTGAGTTGTACCAAGCCGGTACCGTCCATGTTGATGATGTAAATGTTTCGATCCCCGAACGGACCGCGATAAAACGCAAGCCGCGTCCCATCGGGCGACCACGTACTTCGTCCGCCCATGTTGTTGAGATCGGTTACTTGTTGAATGTTTGAACCATCGGCATTCATCACAAATAATTGACGTTGCCCATTTCGCGACGATGCAAACGCGATCATCGAACCGTCGGGCGACCAGGTTGGGTCAATGTCATCGCGGTTCGTGAGTGGACGGGGGTTATCGCCATCGGGTTTCATCACCCAGAGTCCATTACCGTGGTTGGTAAAGAGAATCAACTCTCCGCTGGGAGAAAGCTCGGGGGCGTAGAGACTCCCAATGTCGCGCGTGAGGCGTTGAAGCCCGTCGCCGTTGACTCCGATGGAGTAGATCTCAAATCCGCCACTTCGTTTGGATGAAAAATAAACCGTCTGTCCATCAGGCGACAGGGATGGATAGAACGAGGTCGCATTGAAATCGGTGAGCTGTTCGCGTCCCGATCCATCGGCGTTCATAATGCAGATCTGGTCGATCTGTTGGACGTAGCAAACAAAAACAATTTTGCCTGTCGGTGGTGGCGAATCGCCAAAACAGGGAACGGGGAATGGAATCGATGTGGGAGGAAGGGATTCGGTTGGCGAGGGAAGCGTTGGTGTGGAGGATTCGAGAATTGGAGGATTGGGAGTTCGAGAAAGGATTTCAAGGACAGCAATGTGCGTGGCATTGGAAGATGGGACGGGCAGGTTCTGCACGATATAAACGAACCACGCGACGATGCCGCACAAGATCACCGCGCCGCATCCCAAACCGCCGAGCAGGAATTTATCGAATGTCGAAAATATTCTTCCGTTCGATTCCATCGTGCGATGGATTGTACTTGAAAACGATGTGTCATTGCGAGCCGCCGTTTGTTGGCAGCGTGGCAATCTCGTTTAATCACCCAACAATTGCACACAAGAGATTGCCACGTCGTCGCTTCGCTCCTCCTCGCAATGACACTGAGCATGGAGATTCTATTTCAACACATTCCGCATCACGGGCGAGTAATCAGGGAAGATCTCATCCGTCGCGGGGTTGTTCAACCGTTTCTGTAACACCTCGGACAGTACATCGCGATAATCAGTCGTGACTGCTAAATCACCGGGTCCGATCATTTGACCGTCCTCCAACCCTGGCCACTCCCCGTGCACCTTGCCACCGTCCACGTTGCCACCCATGACCATCATCATGCTTCCGTGACCATGATCGGTGCCGAGGCTTCCATTTTCGGAGGCGCGGCGACCGAACTCAGACATGGTGACGACAGTGAGATTCTGCATGTGCTCTTGCATATCGGCATGGAAAGCCGCGATGCCGTCTGCAAGGTCTTTCATGAGATTCGGCATGAGTCCAGTTGTTGAACCTTGCGCGAAGTGTGTATCCCAACCGCCAACGTCAATCGCAGAGACTTCGAGTCCCACTTCGGCTTTGATCAGCATGGCTGTCTGTTTGAGCGCGAGACCAAATTCGGTATCGGGGTAATTGGTAAATGGTGAATAGTAATTATTAGGATCGAGTTTTTCGAGCGTGTCCATAATGGATAAAGTGTCTTGTCCCAGCACATCATCGGCATAGACCGTGTTCAACGCGGCGCGCATTTGTTGCAACGCGCGTGGGTCGCCGCCGAGATGAAAATCGGCGATCGAACGCAACGCGGAGACGGGCACACTGCCGCTCAAACTTCGTTGTGGGCGAGTCCCCATCCCCACCGCGCGTAAGGGAGAGGAATTTCCAGTGTTCAGCGTGGCGAGGTGACGACCGATCCAGCCTGAGGCGGGACCGCGTTCATCGTCCACGCCACGCTCCATGAGTTCCATCGCCTTGAAGTGACTGCGCGATTCGTCCGGCGCGCCGCAGGCATGGATGATGGCGAGCTGTTGCGAAGTCCACGCGTCGAGTAATGCGTTCATGGATGGGTGAAAGCCGAAGAAACCGTCCAGATCTAATACTCTCTCCTCTTTCTTCTTTCCGCTATCATCTGGCCGCGGAACCCCAAGCGTCGGGCGCAACGCGTAATACGCCTCCTCGCCATGTGGCACGACCATGTTCAACACGTCCGCTGCGCCGCGCAGGAAGATGACAACAAGCGTATCGCCGCGCGGCGCGAGATTATGAGGCGCGAAAGCGAGGCGCGGCATCCATGACTTCGTAGGAATTTGTTGAAGGGTTGGTAATGTTTGCAGCATGTTATCTCCATAAATTTTTCGTCATTGCGAGGAGGGTCGGAGACCCGACGAAGCAATCCCTACACGATGAGGGAGATTGCTTCGCCCTTCGGACTCGCAATGACATGGTCTAGCGCCACTGAAACGCGGGCGAGGCGATGATGCCTGCGGCGAGGATTTGCAAGGTCTCTTCGGGTGTGGCGCCGGTCGAATAGACTGAATCGATCAACTCGTCACGCGCGATGCGTTCTAAAGGTGCACCCAAGAGCAAAGAGGTGAGCGCGTCCACATCATCTTCGAGAATGCCCGTCGAAGCGACATCCAACAAACGACTCAAATTATTTTTCGTGCCAGCGATCTCACCGCGCATCAACTCGAACGCGAACTGCCAGCGCGGCATGAGATTGCTTAGCCACGGCACGCTGACATCGGGGTAGCCATCGGGCGTTGGCAAATTGAAATACAGTTGACCCATGCGAATCAAATAATCTTGAAGAGTGCCATCCGTTTCAGTATTGGTGAGCCGCAAGGCAGAGACGATGAAATTCGCGGGGCGTTTATATTTTGGTTGTGCAAACGCCAGACCATCGAGCAGAATCACCCGCAACACAGATTTGATATCGCCGCTTGTGTCGAGAAAAGTTTGCGCGGCTTTCTCGACGATCTCTTGCGGCGGATCATCCGCGATGAAGCGACGGGTTAATTTTGTTGCAATGAATCGCGCCGTGGACGGATGCGTTACAAGATGCTCGATGACCTGCTCCGCTTCACTCTGACCGTTCGGCTGGATCGCCAAACCCAACACATTTTTCACACCTTCATCGTGGAGGTCTTCGTTGAAGGTGAACTCGCCCAACCAGAAATGTTCCTTGACCGTCCAGCCTGTGAGGCAACGCGCCAACTCCATCACATCGTTTTGAGTGTAGCCGCCGTCCACGCCGAGGGTGTGGAGCTCCATCAACTCGCGTGCATAATTCTCGTTGGGATGACTCTTCTCGTTGACGTGGTTATCGAGATAAACCAGCATCGCGGGCGAATGTGCCGATGCCCACACCAGGTCACGGAAGTTGCCCAGCGCGTGTTTGCGAATCACTTCGCGGTCGTCAACGGTCTTCAGATAAAACAAAGGTTCTTTCTCGATGAAGATATTGAAGTGATCGCTCCAGAATTCGACCATGATTTCATAGAGTTGACGTTTGCTGTAGATCTGACGAAGCAGAGTCGCCTGGCGCAGTTCATTCGCGGGACGTTCGCGGTCGTAGCCGTCGAAGAGTTGGTTGGTCACACCTTCGATCTCATTCGCGTCCATGCGCAGGGTTTTGAACGGCTGGAGCAAAATCTCGATGTCAAAGTCATCAATCGATTCAAAATCGAGTTGTTCTTCGATGAAGGCTTGTAATCCTATCTCTGCAAAGCGAGCTCGCTCTTCAACACGTGGACCGAAGGTGAGGCGGTTCAACGCAAGGAAATCCTGCGCGTCGACCGGTGCCCACGGGAGGGTTGGGAGTCCGCCAGCGATTCGTCGGTAGATCGGCGCGCAGGAGGATAATGCCGCGCTGGCGGTGACGAGGGCGGAGAGTTTGAGGAAGTCTCTACGAGAGATCATGGTAATTCGCAATAGATGAGGAGTGAGCGACACAGAATTACGCAATACGCAGTACGTACTACGTATTATGTATTACGTATTGCGTATTGTTCCGTGTGTACTTGTGTACCTGTTTCCGTGTTTACGGCTTTCACACGCGGCATCCAGTTGAGCAGGGCAAACGCGGTTGCACCAAAGGATGTGACGAGGAACGGAATCCACACGAAGAGCCAACCGATGAGCGGGAAGAACGCGGCAAGCTCGAGGATCACCGCCCCGCGAACGAACGCGTTGAGGGGCGAGTAGTTGTTACCCGTTTGTTTCATCCGCTCGCCGAGGTGCGCGGCGATGCCAGCCGAACCGATGGAAGAAAACGCGAGCGCCGCGCCGAGCAAGAGCCAGCCGAGAGTTTTCGCGGGACCGATCGGCAGTGCCATCAAAACGATGATGGGAATAACGAGCGCTATGACGACGATAATTCCCAGCCAGAAGGAGGCGCCGAGGGATTTCTCGACGCGGGTCTGCGCGCGCTGGATGAGGTTCGGGAACAACAAACACCACGCGGTGAGCATCGCGGGGTACGCGACGCCGAGAATTAACAGGATAAAGAAGAAGGCGGAAATGTCTGCCATGGGGAATTTCCTTTCGTTTGATTGATGCAAGGGATACAGGGGAAGGAGAGGAAAAGTTGCAGCCACCCCGTCATTGCCAGGGCGGTGTTCTTCCGCCCGAAACAATCCCATACGAGGACAATATCCGCAACGCCGTGGTGGGGATTGAAAAAGACGCGCGATATGCGCGTCTAGGAAAGAGGAAAGAGGAAAGAAACTTTGCGGGCTCGGCGTGCTTCGCGGTGAGTTAACTGTCGCGCTGGAAGAATCCCAGAATCACTGCGCCGAAGCCTGTGAGGGCGACAAACGGAAAGAGAAGGAACCATCCCAGCGTTGGAATTGCGGAGGCAAAGGCGAGGATAACCGTTCCCCAAAATGATTTCTGCCACGTTGAAAGATCGGGAAAGACACGTTCGCCGATAATGCTGACCATCGCGGAAAGCCCGAGGCTGAGAAAAATTACCAGAACGGCGGCGATCAACAGCGATGGGATCAATACGACAAGCCTGATCGCGTCATTCCCAACGCCTTCCGCGATGGCAAACAACACCACGGCGATCGTGCCGAAGAACAGGAAGTTGACAAAGCCGATGCCGAAAGAACGCGTGGGCAGTTGCTTTGCCACGTTGAGCGTTTTCGAAACGCGTCTATCGAAGAACGCGCCGACAACGAGGAAATAACAAGCGAAGGCAACAGCGAGTAAAGTAACGAGAAGTGTTACGCGAAGGATTTCGGTCATGTGTGGTCTCCTGATTTACCCTCACCCTAAACCTCTCCCAGAGGGGACTCGGGGAGGATGATATTATTTGATTTGCTTCCTCAACAACAACCCGTTCCCGACCAGCCAGAGCAGGGACGCGCCAGCGAGGGTGAGGGAAAGTGTCAGTGTTGGAATTTGGAGCGGCGGCAATGACGGCATAGCGGGTAATTGGTAATTTGTAATCGTGGTCAATAACATGAGCCATTGAGATTGCATTTGCAAAAATATTTCGGTGAACGATGGCGTTTCAATGGCGGGTAACAGATTCATCACGAACGGCGCGGCAAGGATGAGCGCGATCAAGGCGAACGCGGCTTGCAGGGTTGCTGTCAGTGTGAGCCAGCGCGGGAGTTGCGGAGTCAGTTGTCCCACCGAGGCGAAGCGTGCGGCGATGTTGCGAGTCAATTCCACTTCGGGGAGCGAATCCAATTCGGCGAATAAAGTTTGAAGCGCGGTGAGACGCGCCGCACAATCTCCGCACGTAGCGAGATGCGATTCGATGTGCGCGCGATCCTCAATTTCGTTATCCAAATATTCGTTGAGTTGATCGTCAGTCAGATGCATGGAGTTTCTCCGCCAACAGTTTGCGGGCGCGGAAGAGATGACTCTTCACATCGCTCAATGGGATGTTTAATTCAGCCGCAATTTCATCATACGATAGTTCTTGATAGTGCCTGAGCTCGACGACGACACGATAATGCGCAGGCAACGACGCGAGCGCGCCGCGAATTTGCTCGCTTCTTTCTCGCACTTCAACCTGCTTCTCCGGGCGTTGACTTTCATCGGCATCGCGTTCTTCATCGAGCGGCGCATCGACCTTCTGCGTCTCGAGATGATTGAGGCACAAGTTCGCGGCGACGCGCCGAACCCACGGACCGAACTCGCGTTCGAGGTCGAACTGGTCGAGACGATTATACGCGCGCAGGAACGTCTCTTGCGCCAGATCTTCCGCTTCGCCGTGCTCATGCAGGATGCGGTAACACACGTTGAACACGTTGGTCTGATAACGCGTGACGAGTTCGCTGAACGCGTCGCCGTCACCGCGACGGGCACGGACGATGAGGTCGCGGTCGGTGGGCGCGGTCATGGCTGAATTGTAGTACAGGATTTGAGGTGAAAAAGTTGCAGGAGGAAATCCCCAAAATTGGTCGTACCAATGATCATGTCACCCTGAGTGGCGCCTCGCGCTACGAAGGGTCTCCGAGATCATCAAAGAGATTCGTCGCCGCGAAGAGCAAGAGTGCAGTTCAGAATGACATAACCAAAGGTGACTTATTCCCAAAGAATTGGTCCGGTCGCTCGATGGTTCTCCGCCAGCAGTTCGAGATCGAAGATGTTGATGATCCCGTCGTTGTTGAGGTCTGCGCCGGGCGGCTCGGAGGTTCCGTAACTGAAGCCGATCGTCATGGCGTCGAACTGGTCAATGGAACCGTCATCGTCAATATCGCCAGCCAGCAAAGTAATCACAGGCATTGACCGGACTTCTCCATCGGAAAGCGTGATCGTCCCCTGAATGCGCAGAAAGCCGTTTGCAGTGGCAACGATGGTATACGTTCCCGCCACGACATCTAGCCGGAATTTTCCATCGGGGTTCGCGTTGACCGACGCGACAAAACTGTCATTCAGATCATACAACCGCACTGTGACCACTTTTGAGGCGATCACTTGTCCCGTTACAGCCGCTCCAGATAGTGGTGTAGCGGTTGAGGGAGGCAATGGCGTGAACGTTAGCGTGGGCGTAGCCAATGCAGTCGGAGTGGAGGATGCCCCCGGAACCGAAGTGATTGTTGGAGTTGGGGTGGGCAAGGACACGCTGGAAGCGACTATCTTTTGCACCGAGCCTGTGGAGTAATCGGTCAGGTACAGTTCTCCAGCCTCATCTTCGCCGAAGGAGGAGATGAGGAACGATGTGTCCACGATCAGATCCGAGTCCCATGTGCCAGAGGGTTGACGGAGAAGTCCCCAGATCTCTCCGCTACAGAAATCGCCGTAGAAATAGATGCCCGTCATTTGGGGTGATTGCGAGCCGCGGTACACGTATCCACCGGTCACAGCGCAGGTCGTCGAGTTGTTTACGTATTCAGCCACGGGAAATACTTTTCCGCTTGTGTCGCATCCACTGGCGGGATTGAAACATAGACTGCCTTCCAACACCCTCCAGCCATAATTCAAGCCGCCCAGGGATGAAGATGGCTCAAAGTCGATCTCCTCGCGATTGCCTTCACCGACATCGCCGATGTACATATCCTGCGTGGCGCGGTCGAACGAAAACCGCCATGGATTGCGAAAACCATAACTCCAGATTTCGCCGCGTGCGAGTGATACGCCAACAAAGGGATTATCCGTAGGGATCGCGTACGGACCGCCTGAGTTGATATCGAGTCGAAGAATCTTGCCGAGGAGCACACCGATATTCTGCGCGTTGTTGGGAACGTCTCCCCCGCCTCCGCCATCTCCCGTCGACCAGTACAGGTAACCGTCAGCGCCGAATGCGAGCATCCCGCCGTTGTGATTCGAGTTGGCAGGATGCGGGATCGTCAGCAGTGTCACCGCGCTAGCAGGATTCGCTACGTTCGGGTCTGTTGAGACGGAATATCTTGCAAGGACAAGGTCACCGGCGGCATCGGTGTAAGCAACAAAAAACAATCCGTTGGATTCATAGTCGGGGTGAAAGGCAAGACTGTGTAAACCTTCCTCACTCCCTGAGGAGCCGACAAGAGTTACGATGTCTAAAAAAGAAGTTGGGAGGAGATTGCCAGCGGAATCGACCACTCGTATGCGACCTGCCCGCTCTAAAACGAACAATCGCCCGGAACCATCACCGGCATGAGTCACAAAGACGGGTTGCGACAAACCAGCGACCACCGGAACAAAGGACAGGGATGGAACCAAATCCCCGGGACCGAGCGGAGTTGAAACAACCGTTGCAGTTTCAGAGGGAGAGGCAGAGGGGACAGTCAGCGTTGGGGTGGGCGACGCAACTACAGGCGTCGAAGTGACCGTTGGTATCGGTGTGGAGGATCCAAGTACGGTAATGCTCGTCCCAACGTAAGGGATGCTCGTCAGCGCGTTGTTCCCTTGTGAGATACGCGCTGTGCAATCAACAGCGGTCAGCCCCGCTTGCAAGCCTCGCACCGTGAAGGTG
>CAZQES010000142.1:0-9969 GCA_964591425.1 uncultured Anaerolinea sp. | reverse complement strand
GCCTACATGTGGAAGGAGATCGGCACAACCTGCATTCACTGTCCTCAGACCCATCACATAATCCAGTTTCTGCGCGCCGCATTTAACGAGGTCGCGCCGCATGTTTATCTCATCACCGAAACCAACGTTCCGCATGTGGATAATATTTCCTACTTTGGCGGTGGCACGAACGAAGCGCAACTCGTCTACAATTTTGCCCTGCCGCCGTTGACGCTTCACGCCTTTCACACCGGCGACGCGCGTATCCTCTCCGAATGGGCGCGGACGTTGACACTTCCCTCCGATCAAACGACCTTCTTCAACTTCCTCGCCTCGCACGATGGAATTGGACTCAACCCCGCGCGCGGCATCCTTTCGGACGATCAGATCAACCTACTGGTGAACAAAGCGCTCGAACACGGCGGCTTGATCTCGTACAAACACAACGCGGACGGGACGCAAAGCCCTTACGAGATGAACATCAATTATTTCGACGCTCTGTCGAATCCGAACGAGGACGAACCATTCGATGTACAAGTCAACCGCTTCATCACCGCGCAAGCCATCATGCTTTCGCTGGTCGGTGTGCCGGGCATTTACTTCCACAGCCTGTTCGGCTCGCGCGGCTGGCTCGAAGGCGTGAAGCAGACCGGTCGCAACCGTACCATCAACCGCGAGAAGTTGCAGTTGAATGAATTAATGAATCAACTTGCAGATGAAAACTCACAGCGTTCAAAAGTTTTCACGCGATACAACCAATTGTTGAAAGTCAGAAGCAGTAACTCGGCATTTCATCCGCATGGACGGCAGGTGATTTTAGATTTGCATTCCTCCGTCTTTGCAATCGAGCGGATTTCGCCCGATGAGAAATCTCGCGTGTTATGTTTGCATAGTGTGAGTGAACAAACAACTTCATTCTCAACAAGTTTTGAAACGGCAACCGACTTGTTCACAAATCGAGAGATTCAGATTTCAAACCTCACGCTTGAACCATATCAAGTTTTGTGGCTCAAGGTCTAATCTGGTGGTCGAGTAGTGGCGCCGCTCTTTGGCGCCACGTATCGAGACCACCACGCCGTAAAGCAATTCTTGTTGCAAAATTTTGTATGCGTACCAGTTGGTCTCGATATGGCGGACGAACACCGCCTACTCGACCAACGGACCATGAAATAATCAGAGGCAACCTATGACACCTTCCTCCCACAACATCGGCTTTATCTCCACCCGCTTCGCGGGCACCGACGGCGTTTCGCTCGAAACCGCGAAATGGGCGACCGTGCTGGAACGGCTGGGGCATAAGTGCTTCTACTTCGCGGGTCAATGCGACCGAAGGGCAGCCCAGTCTCACGTCGTGCCGGAAGCGTTCTATCGTCATCCCGAAATTGACGAACTCAACCGCATGGCATATTCAGGCAGTTGGACCGTCACGCACGAGGCGCGCAAGGCGCATCCGGAGATCGAATCACTGCAAAAGGATTTTTTCTCCATGTACGTCCGTCCGCCGGATATGACGCGCCGCGTGAACGACTTGAAGGAATATTTCAAAAAGCAGTTGTATGAATTTGCGCGGCGTTTTGAATTGGAGATCCTCATCGTCGAGAACGCGGTGACGATCCCGTTGAACCTTCCGCTGGGGCTTGCGATCACCGAGTTCATCGCCGAAACGGGATACCCGGTCATTGCGCATCATCACGATTTTCATTGGGAGCGCCAGCGTTTTCAGGTCAACTGCGTGACCGATTACCTCGCCGCCGCGTTCCCACCCACCCTGCCTTCGATCCGGCACGTGGTCATCAATTCGATTCAGGCACAGCAGGTCGCTTCGCGTTACGGATTGGCGGCGCGCGTGATCCCCAACGTGATGGATTTCGACGCCCCGCCGCCCGCTTCGGATTCGTACACCGAAACTGTGCGCGCCGAATTCGGCATTCGCGACAGGGAATATTTTTTCCTGCAACCGACGCGCGTCATCCAGCGCAAGGGAATCGAACACGCCATCGAGTTGATGCGCCGCCTCGACCTGCCCGCCAAGCTCATCATCTCGCACGCCTCCGGCGACGAGGGCACGGACTACGAACAGCGTGTCCGTGAGTATGCGGATCTGCTGAATGTGACCGTGCGATTCGAATCGGATCAAGTGCAGGACCAGCGCGGCACGACCGCGGACGGCAGGAAAATTTACACGCTCGGCGATGTGTACCCTCACGCAGATATGGTGACCTACCCATCCACCATCGAAGGTTTCGGCAACGCGTTCCTCGAAGCGGTGTATTACCGCCGCCTGATCCTCGTCAACAACTACTCGATCTACGAAGTGGACATCAAACCGAAGGGCTTTCACACCGTCTGGTTCGATGGTTTTATCAGTGAGAGCACCATCACCGCCGTGCGGCACGCGTTGAAGAACCCCGACCTGACGCAGGAATGGACGGAAAAGAATTATCAACTTGCAAAACGTTATTTCTCTTACACCGTTCTTCAACAGCGGCTGGAATCCATCCTCGCAGATTGTCTGGGGTATCAGGCATAGCAATACGGTGGTTGAATAGCCCGAAGCGATAGCGGAGGGCGTACACCTGCACCCACCGTGATTTGCTAAGCAAATCATGCGGTGTCGAAACCACCACTATGTAAAGAGCTCTTGTTACAAGATTACGATTGAACAACGTTGGTCTCGATACGGCGGACAATCACCGCCTACTCGACCAACGGTTATCACAAGGAATTAGACTTTTTATGAACATCGCCCTGCTCCATTACTCTGTGCCTCCCATTGTCGGCGGCGTGGAAAGCGTCATCGCCCATCACGCGCGGATGATGTCCAACGATGGACATTCCGTGCAGTTGATCGCGGCGCGCGGCGAAGCGTTGAACGAACAAGTTCCGCTGACGAGAATCGCGCTAGCCGATTCCCGTCATGACCGCGTGGCACAGGTCAAATCTCAATTGGATTCTGGAGAAGTGACCGGTGATTTTGAGTCTCTACGCGACGAACTCGCACAAGGATTGCAATCTTCCCTTTCTGGCGTGGATGTGTTGATCGCGCACAACATCTGTTCGCTGAACAAGAATCTCGCGCTCACCGCCGCGCTTCATCAGTTGCATACTTCCAATAAACTGCCGCGCTTGATTCTCTGGCATCACGACCTCGCGTGGACGACTCCGCGCTACCTCTCCGAATTGCACGATGGCTATCCATGGAACTTGTTGAAAACCGACTGGGGCAATATGACTCATGTCGCTGTCTCAGAGTTGCGCCGCGACGAACTGTCGGGTTTGATGAACATCGATCCTGCTTCGATTCGCGTCATCCCCAACGGCGTGGATGTTCGTCAGTTTTACAAACTTGAAGCGCTAACCCACTCCCTGCTCGAGAAAACAAACCTGTTAGACGCCGCGCCGATTCTCCTGTTGCCCGTCCGTGTAACGCCGCGCAAGAACATCGAACTCGCGTTGAACGTGATGGCTGAATTGAAAAGGGATTTCCCCCAAGCCGCGCTCGTGGTAACGGGTCCGCTCGGTCCGCATAACGCGGCTAATATCAATTATTTCGAAATGCTCACAGGTTTGCGAAAAGGACTTGGCTTGGAAGGCTCTGCCCATTTTCTGGCGGAACTGCACAACGACTTTCTGCCCGATGAAGTCATTGCAGATTTTTACCGCGTGGCCGACGCGTTGTTCTTCCCCAGCCGCGAAGAGGGATTTGGGATTCCGTTGCTCGAAGCCGCGTTCAGTCACCTGCCCGCGTTCTGTGCGGATATTTCCCCGCTGAAAAAACTCGGCAAGGACGATGCCGTTTTTTTCTCACCCGATGAAAAACCTGAAATCGTGGCGGAAATGATCGCGCGTCACTTCCAAACCTCCCTCCCCGCGCGGCTTGCCATGCGCGTGCGCGCTTCCTTCCGTTGGGAAGCGATCTACCGTCAACACATCGCGCCGTTGTTGAAAGGATAACCTCATGCAAAAACAATCCGGGTTTATGCCCATCCGCACCATTCTTGTCCCGTTGGTTCATGAAGGTCCCGGCCTCCACGCGCTCGATTCCGCGCGGCACTTCGATGCCGAGATCATCCTCGTGGGCGTGGTGGTGGTTCCGCCCGATCAATCGTTGAGCGTGGGCGCGGCTTCGGCGCGCGCTT
Organism: uncultured Anaerolinea sp.; assembly: GCA_964591425.1. Taxonomy (GTDB): domain Bacteria; phylum Chloroflexota; class Anaerolineae; order Anaerolineales; family Villigracilaceae; genus Defluviilinea. Next base: position 5,851 of record CAZQES010000142.1, on the reverse strand, counting down.
TGCGGCGATTGCTCCGCATCTACGGCCGGGATCCGCGCGTGACCTCCAAATCGCAGGTGATCGTGGATTATGAGCCGTGGAACCGGCTCTCGAAATTGGTGCAGGATGAAACGCCGGATCTTCTCCTCCTTGAATTTGATTCCCATCTCAAAGCGCTGCGCGTCTCGGCGAGCGACGTGCTCGTGCGCCCGCCGTGCGACGTGGCTCTGATGCGGGGGAAGATTTCCAACAAGCCGAAACAGGTTTTGGTTCCGGTGCGAGGCGGTCCGCATGCCGAACTGGCGTTCCGCGTGGGGTTGGGACTCGAATCCAAAGGCGTGACGACTCTTCACATCCGCAAGCCGGACGAATCACAGGCGGAATTGGATGCACCGTTCAAAGGTTTGGACCGCGTCCTGCGGCAAATGCCCGAGGTGCAGAAGCAGTTCGAAGTCACGGACGATCCGGCGCAGGTCATCCTGAATCACGCAAAGCAAAAGGATGTGGTCATTTTAGGAGCCACGTCGCAACCGGTGACGAGTTCCGCATCGCTCGGACCGGTGGCGGATCGCATTTTGCATGAAGCGAACTGCACGGTGATCGCGGTCAAGAGCGGCAGGCCGTTTCCGTATGAAGTGTACGACGAGATCGCGGGCGTGGATGCGATCACGATTCTGGTGGATAAATGGTTCGGCGAAAACACGTTCCACGCAGATGAGTTCACGCACCTGCGTGAAGAAGTGGAGTTGAAGCGGAGTCAGGGGCTTACCATCAGCCTCGCGTTGCCCGCGTTGAACGAGGAAGAAACGGTGGGCAATGTGATCCGCACGATGAAACGCGAATTGATGGAGAAGACTCCTCTGCTGGACGAGATCGTGCTGGTCGATTCCAATTCGACCGACCGCACGCGCGAGATCGCCGAGAAGGAGGGAGTGCCGGTCTTCATTCATCAGCATCTGTTGGAACGGCTGGGCGCACGGCGAGGCAAGGGCGAAGCGTTGTGGAAGAGTTTGCTGGTGACGAAGGGCGACATCATCGTATGGATCGATACGGACATTGTCAACATCCATCCGCGTTTTGTGTATGGCATCATCGGTCCGTTGCTGCGTAACCCGCAAATCCAATTCGTGAAGGGCTATTACCGCCGTCCGCTGAAAGTGGGCGGGAAGACGCAAGTGGGCGGCGGCGGACGCGTCACTGAACTCACGGCGCGTCCGCTGTTGAATTTGTTTTATCCCGAACTTTCCGGTGTGGTACAGCCGCTTTCGGGCGAATATGCCGGTCGCCGCGAGGCGCTCGAACAGGCGACGTTCTATTCGGGGTACGGCGTGGAAACGGGCTTGTTGATCGACGTGTACGAGCGCTATGGCTTGAACGCCATCGCGCAAGTGGACCTGCTGGAACGCATCCACCACAACCAGCATCTGGAGGCGTTGAGCAAAATGTCGTTCGCCATCATCCAAACCGTGATGCACAAACTGGAGAAACGCTTCGGGCGCGCCGTGTTGGAGGATGTGAACCGTTCGATGAAGTTGATCCGCCGCGACAGCCGCGGCTATTTTCTGGACGTGGAGGAGATCGCCGAGCGTGCCCGCCCGCCGATGATCGAAGTGGAGGAGTATCGACACAGGAATTAATCACAGGAGAAAAAACCTATGGTAAAAAATTGAAACGATTGAGGCATACTTAACTCAAAAGAAAGGAGATACATCATGAAACTGACAAAACTCTTCAAGGAATTTTTTCAAAGCGAACAATCTTCAGGGGTGATTTTGATTCTATGCACACTGATTTCCATTGCAATCTCCAACTCTCCTTTCGGTGCGGCTTATATTGAATTTTGGCATCGTCCGGTCGGGTTCGAAGCGGGAGAAATCTTTTTGAAGCATAGCATTGAATATTGGATCAACGATGGTTTGATGGCGATCTTCTTCCTGCTGATCGGTCTCGAGATCGAAAGGGAACTGTACGGGGGAGAATTATCGAACTTGAAGAACGCCTCCCTCCCGCTTCTCGCGGCTGTCGGCGGGATGGCGTTCCCCGCGCTGTTCCATTATCTTTTTAATCGTGGAACCGAATTTCAGAACGGCATCGGGATTCCCATGGCAACCGACATCGCGTTCGCCTTGGGCGTACTGGCATTGCTGGGCAACCGAATTCCCGCCTCGTTGAAGGTGTTCCTCACCGCGCTGGCAATCGTGGACGATCTCGGCGCGATCGCCGTCATTGCCGTTTTCTACACCAGCGATCTATCAATTCTTTATCTTGCCCTAGCCTTGGCGGTTTACGGAGGCTTGCTCGTGCTCAATCGGCTCAGGGTGTACAACGTATGGGTTTATTTGATCCCCGGAGTTTTCATGTGGTATTTCATGCTGCGATCCGGCATCCATGCCACGGTGGCGGGAGTCTTGCTCGCGTTTGCGTTGCCCTTCGGAGACGGCGGTGAGAATTCACCTTCCTACAAACTCCAGCATGGTTTGCATAAGCCGGTTGCTTTTTTTATCGTCCCGTTATTTGCTCTGGCGAATACCAGCATTGTGTTGAGCGAGGGGTGGATTGAAGGGTTGACGACCTCCAACAGTCTCGGAATTTTCGCAGGGTTGTTCTTAGGTAAACCGGTCGGCATCGTTCTCCTCAGTTTCCTTGCCATCCGGCTGGGATGGTCCCGTCTGCCAGCGGGCGTATCCTGGAGGCATGTCCTCGGCGCAGGATTCCTCGGTGGAATTGGGTTTACCATGTCCATTTTCATCACACTGCTTGCGTTCAACGATTTTGAAATCGTTCGAGCCAGCAAAGTTAGCATCCTGCTCACATCTCTGTTATCCGGTGTGATTGGTTATATTATTCTCAACAGGCAGATCCATCGCGCCGAAAAACACGCAACCTGACCGTTGATGCGCGCGCTGTATACCTGTCTACCTGTGTACCTGTCTACGTTCTATGGTATCCTTGACCCATCTCAATTCTGGAGAACCGCATGTACGTCGCCATCGAAGGGGTCATCGGAGTTGGTAAGACGACCCTCGCCCGCCTGCTTCAACCCGCGTTCGACGCCGAAATCATTCTGGAAGTCTTCGAAGAGAACCCGTTCCTGTCCGATTTTTATTCCGACCGTGAACGATATGCCTTCCAAACGCAGATCTTCTTTTTGTTGAGCCGCTATCATCAACAGCGACGCACCGTGCATGAGATCGTATCCACGGGAAGGAACGTGATCGCCGATTACACTTTCGCCAAAGATTCGCTCTTCGCCCGCATCAACCTCAAAGGCGACGAACTCGACATGTATTACAAGGTGCACGAAGCTCTCGCGGAAAAAATTCAGAAGCCCGATCTGCTAGTCTACTTGCAAGCCACTACCGACACGTTGATGCAACGCATTGCCTTGCGCGACCGCCCGTACGAACGCCAGATGGACCGCGCCTACATCCATGAATTGAATCTTGCGTATGACGAATTTTTCTCGAAGCCGTTCGACCACACGCCCGTCTTGACGATCGACTCGAACGAGTTGAACATCGTCCAGAACCCCGGGCATTTGCGGAAGGTGGAGGAACGCATCCGACAAAGCCTCAGCCTGCCTCCGTTTCAGCAAGCGCTGCCCCTGCCTTAGCATGGCTCCTGCCGCCATCCTCGGCGGCGAAGAGTTAAGCGGAAATAAATCCCGAAGGGATGTCATGATTCTAGCCAGCGCATAATTTGAACAATAACCCTGAAGGGGTGGTATGATTTCCATCCTGTCACCCCTTCGGGGTTTGCATTTTATACAAGACCATATCTATAAAAATTTCACTCCTTCGGAGTTGCTAACTTCGAGAATGACAAAATAAAAGAGAATTATTATGCGTGTCACGCGTGAAGCATTAATTCGCATTGCCAAAGAGACCGCGCAGGAGCGCGCGTTCAACGACCGCGACATCATCGCCGCGTATCTGACGGGTTCGCTCGTCTCGAAAGAAACCGATCCGATGCTTGGCGGCGCGGCGGACATTGACATCATCCTCGTCCACGCGAGCGAGCCGAAGCACAAGCGCGAATTCATCAAGCTGACTCCCGATTTCCACGTGGACATCGGCCACCGCGCCAAGGCGGAGTTCAAGCGTCCGCGCGAGTTGAGGGTGGATCCATGGCTGGGCTGGGAAATGTACGACCCGATGCTGCTCTTTGAACGCGAGAAATTCTTCGAGTTCGTGCAGGCGGGCTTGCGCGCGGGTTTTGAATTCAACGCGCCGGCGCCTGCGTTACAGCGTTCGCGTCTGTTGTTGAAGAATGCGCGCAACGTCTGGCGCGACCTGCACGAGCTTAGCGGTACCGTCACACCGACCGATGTACTGCGTTACATGGGCGCGTTGTATCACGCGGGCAACGCGGTGGCAGAGTTGTCGGGTCCGCCACTGCACGACCGGCGTCTGATGCTGGAATTCGCGTCGAGGGCAGAGACAGCCCAACGTCCCGGGATGGACGCGGCGTTGGTCGAGTTGTTGGGCGCGTCCGAATTGGATGGTTCCGCCATCGGTGAATGGATCCCCGAATGGAAGGTCGCATTCCAAGCCGCGATGCAGAACAGCCGCGCCGACGCGCGCCTGCATCCGACGCGCGTGAATTATTATGAAAAGGCGATGCAGGCAATGATCGAGAGCGACTCACCCGTTGCCGCGCTGTGGCCCCTGCTTCACACGTGGTCGCTCGCCGCGGATGTGTTGCCGGAGGATGGAGTGAGTTCGTGGCGCTCTGCCTGTGAGCAACTGGGACTGACGGCGCTCGGCATCGAGTTACGCATTCAGGGACTCGATCGCTTTATCGATGACGTGGAAGTCCTGCTCGATGAACTCGCTGCGCAACATGGCTTGGAGACTTCAACAACAATCTAATGTCATTGCGATGAGCGAAGCGCGGAGCAATCTCAACCAACCTGCAAAGTATTGTTGGAATGAAAACACGAGATTGCTTCGTCGCAACAACCAAGAGCGCTCCTCGCAATGACAAGAGGACAGTATGACCCGCGATGAAGCATTATCCATAGTTCGTGAATATGTGAAAAACGAAGGACTTGTGCGCCACATGCTTTCGGTGGAAGCCGCCATGCGTTTTTACGCGGAGAAGTTCGGCGAAGACCCCGAAGCGTGGGGATTGATCGGTCTGCTTCACGATTTCGATTGGGAGATTCATCCGTCGCTCGACCAGCATCCGCAGGATGGCGCGCCGATCTTGCGCGAGCGCGGCGTGTCCGAAGAGATCGTTCAGGATATTTTGAGTCACGCAGATCATCTCAACATGCCGCGCGATACGATTCGACGCAAGGCAATTTGCGCGTGCGACGAGATCACAGGCTTGATCACCGCCGTCGCGTTGGTGCGACCGTCGAAATCGTTGTACGATCTCGAAGCGAGTTCCGTCAAAAAGAAGTGGAAGGACAAAGCCTTCGCGGCTGGCACCTCACGCACCGAAATGGAACACGCCGCGCAGGAGTTCGGCATCGAGTTGTGGGAGCACGTGGGGAATGTGATCCAAGCGATGAGAAAGATCGCGCCCGAGTTGGGGCTGGTGGGGAATATTTCGCAAGGATGATTTTGTAGGGGCAGACGGCGTCCCCTTTGTTTTTTTACTCTTAGGCAGTCTTGCCGCAGAGTCACAGAGACGCCGAGAAAATCCTTTTATTTTCTCTATGGTTCCGCGTCTCCGCGGCTAGGCAACGTAACGTCAGTTTCTAAGATTGATTCCGTTGGGTGTAATGTCGAACGTCCAGTTCGTAGACTTATCGAGGCAACTGGTTCCGTTCGTCACCATGAAGTAACTTTTCGGGTCGGGGTTCCACGCCCAAAGGCTATAACAGCCTTCCACAAGGTCATTGATGACTAGAGATTGTCCCGCA
>CAZQES010000141.1:0-10060 GCA_964591425.1 uncultured Anaerolinea sp. | reverse complement strand
ACGATATCCTTTTGACCACTGAAGATGCTGGATGCACTCCGGAAGGCGGCGCAACAGCCGCGGCCAAACTCGCATCCGATACATCTCTCGTCGGCCTAATCGGCTCCAGCTGTTCCGATGAAACCGTCGGAGGTATCGCTGCCATCACTGCGGCTGGCTTAACCACCATTTCCCCTTCCAATACTCGCCCAGTGCTCACCAGCCCCGATCGCGGTCCCGACTATGCCGGCTACGCCCGCACCGCCCATAGCGATGCCTTCCAAGGTAAAGCCGTTGCCGAGTTCGCGTACAATTTCCTCGGTGTTCGTAAGGCAGCAACCCTGCATGACGGTTCCGCTTATTCCCAGGCTCTTCAGCAGGTCTTCGCCGATAATTTCGTCGCTCTTGGCGGTGAGATTGTTGCTCAGGAAGCAGTTGCAAAAGACGCCACCGACATGAAACCTGTACTTACGACTATTTCTGCTGCCGGTCCTGAACTGCTCTACTACCCGGTCTTTGTAGCCGTTGGTGGTTTCGTTACCGCCCAGATCCGTGATGTTGCCGGCCTCGAGGATGTCAAGATCATCGGCTCCGATGGCATCTTCACTGCTGACCTGCTCAAGGGCGGCGGCCCGAACACCCAAGGTATGTACCTCTCCAGCCCAGACTTCAGCGCCTTCACCGGCGACTACGCTGGCTTCATTGAAAAGCACACTGCCAAATATGGCGGCGCCACACTCTCGACTTTCCACGCGCATGCATATGACGCCGCCAATATCCTTTTTGCGGCTCTTGAGCAGGTTGCTGTTGTTGAAGCGGATGGCACAATTTACGTTCCCCGCCAGGCTCTGCGTGATGCCGTCTTCGCGACCAAGGACTTCCAGGGCGTTACAGGTACACTCTCCTGCTCTGCTTCTGGTGACTGTGGCGCTCCCGTCATTGCAGTCTATGAAATCGTAAATTCCGATCCTGCCTCATGGAACCCTGCGTCCGCCGATGCCCCGAACCCCAAGAAAGTCTATCCCTAAATCGAACGTTAAGTAAGAAACACAGAGGGGGGCAGGTATGCGCCTGCCCCCCTCTCCTTGTAACCCCCTTCTGTGAGGAGACTGCCCATGCGCACGAGCCTTGGTGAACGAGTGTTGGATCTGATCGTTAGCGGTTTCTTGTGGGGATTTCGCATCCTCATCGTCGCGGCTATTCTAATTGGCACAATTTCTACAATCAGCGCCGGGAAATATACCAGTGAACAGTGGATTGACTTTGTAATATTCGGCATCGCATCGGGGTCAATCTACGCCCTGATCGCCCTGGGATATACGATGGTCTACGGCATCTTGCGTATGATCAACTTCGCCCATGGCGACATCTTTATGACTGGCGCCTTTGGCGCTTATTTCATCGCTACCTGGTTGACCAATATAGGTTTCGTAGATAAAAACCCCCTGCTAGGACTCCTGATACCGATCCTATTTGCCATGCTGGTGTCGGCGAGCATCGCGATGCTAGTAGAACGAATTGCGTACCGACCCCTGCGAGAAGCGCCGCGCCTGGTGCCTCTCATCAGTGCCATTGGCGCTTCTTTCTTTCTGGAATATTCTTTCCGCGGTTTCTTCGGTCCCGGCAAATATGCTTACCCATCAATCACAGCCCTTGAAGGTTCATGGAACATTCTGGGGATCGGCGTCCTTAAAGTCCAGGTAATTGTTATTATTGCCGCCTTCGTTATGATGGCGCTCTTGTATTCCATCGTTATGTATACCAAGATGGGTAAAGCCATGCGTGCCGTTTCTGAAAACAAAGATACAGCAGCCCTCATGGGCATTGATATCAATCGCACAATCGTCTCCACTTTTGCCATTGGTGCAGCTATGGCGGGCGCGGCAGGCGTTTTATACTCAATTGTCTATCGCCAAATTGACTACTTCATGGGTTTCACTCCAGGCATCAAGGCATTTACTGCCGCAGTTTTGGGAGGCATCGGAAACATTCCAGGCGCCATGGTAGGCGGACTTGTGCTTGGTATTTTTGAGTCAGTCGGACCTTCCCTCTTCCTTGAAGGGCTCGGCATCCCTCGCCCTTACCAACTGAAAGATGTTATCGCTTTCACCATGCTTGTCATGATCTTGCTGTTCCGCCCATCAGGCATTCTGGGCGAGCGCCTGACAACCAAGAAAGCCTAAAAAGGTATCTGCCATGAAAAAAGAAAACTACATCTGGAACGCAGTCAAGACCGGCCTGCTTGGTGGCGCAATCGCGATTTTTATTTGCCTCATCGGCATGGTGGAAATCTTCAGCAAACGCGATGTCATCGAAAAAACGATCACCTTGGGACAATTCGTCTTACTCGCCACCAGTGTGGTCGCGGGCTTTATCGCATCCAAACGGACATCAAACCTGCTCGAACAAAATAAACCTGTTCCCACCCTAATCGCTGGACTCGTTGCAGGATTACTCACAGGCACTATGCTTGCCCTGCTTGTTATTGTTGGCGCCAAGGTTAATCTGCGTGCTGTATTTCTTAATGCTTCTCCTGTGTTGTATGAGCTACTTACTTTTAAAAGAGGAGCAGGAAACATTTGGGTTCTACCTGCAGTGGGTGCAATTTCCGGAATGCTGGGTGCAGCATATCTCCTAGTGCCAAAATTATTTAGTCGTCCCATCAATCGCGGTCTGTTGTTTGTGACATTTATGGCGCTTTTCTCCGGTCTCTTTCGCGTGGTTATGATCAACCAGGGACCTGAGATGGAAAAAACAGCCAAATATCTCTTCGGACAAACCGGCCTAACCATGGAAGGCACTTTAATCTTTTTCTTTGGGATTGGCATAGTCTCCATGCTCTGGAGTTATCAAGGCAAGGCAATTCAATCAAAAGTAACCGGTCTTCCGAAAAGCGGACAACTCTCCATGCGCGTTGCTGTCTTTCTCTTAATCGCCTACATTGCCATTGTTCTGCCTAAAGCCTCAGGACCTTTCATCACGCAAGTGATTGTTACGGTAGCCTTGTTTATCTTGATGGGTCTCGGCCTTAACATTACCCTCGGCTTCGCAGGCTTGCTCGACCTCGGTTTCGTAGCCTTCTACGCCGTCGGTGCATATACCGTTGGACTACTCACATCTTATGGACCTTTTGGGTTGCAGCATATTCCCTTTTGGCTTGCGGCACTGATAGCAGTCCTTGTAGCAATGGCATTCGGCGCGGTTCTCGGTCTACCCGTACTCGGTGTACGAGGTGACTACCTTGCCATTGCGACGCTAGGCTTCGGTGAGATCGTCCGTTTACTGGCTGGTTCCGATTTCCTTGCGCCATACTTCGGAGGACCGCAAGGAATAATCGGTATTCAAAAACCCTGCCTAGGGGTACTGGGCGAATTCATAAAAGTGGATGTGCCCCAAGTCTGCAATGGCATTGAATTAAAGACTCAGGATATTTATTATCTTGCCGTTATCAGCGTTATAGTCATTGCTTTCGTTGCTTGGAGACTGCGCGACTCTCGCCTCGGACGAGCCTGGATGGCTATTCGCGAAGACGAAGATGTGGCTGAAGCGCTTGGCATCAACCTGATCCAAACAAAACTACTCGCGTATATCCTTGGCGCGGGTATGGCAGGCTTGGGAGGCGCAATTTTCTCAACTTTGATCGGATCGATCTTCGCCACCAGCATGAAACTCGATGTATCCATTCAAGTAGTTGCCCTCATTATCGTCGGCGGTATGGGAAGCATACCCGGCGTGATCGTTGGCTCCATCGCCCTGATCGGTTTGCCTGAACTCTTGCGTGAGGTCTCGGATTTCCGCTTTCTGCTGTATGGCGTTACATTGATTGTAATGATGCTCGCTAAACCCGAAGGTTTGTGGCCCTCAGAAGCTACGAAAAGAGAATTACACCACCAACCCACCGAAGTAGCCACGGGAAACTGACGAGGATATATGACTGCCCTTCTCACCGCAAGTAAAGTGACAAAACGGTTCGGCGGCCTCGTTGCTGTCAACGCGGTGGATTTCGAAATCCCCGAAAATTCAATTGTCAGCATCATTGGACCCAACGGTGCTGGCAAGACAACATTTTTCAACTGCATTACCGGGTTTGCCAAAGCAGACGATGGCGTTATCCAATTCAATGGCACCTCTATGCGTTCGTTTCGCCCCGATCAAATTACACGGCTCGGCATTTCGCGCACCTACCAAAACATCCGTCTGTTTGCAGATATGACTGCCCTTGAAAACATACTTGTCGGCCAGCATGTGTTCCTGCACGCATCATTTATCAGCGCGATTTTCGGAACAGCCTCTGTGAAAAAAGAGGAAAAATCAGCCCTCGCCGAAGCACAGAGGTTACTCGAATTCGTAGGACTTAAAGGGCAAGGCGACATGCTGGCACGAAACCTTCCTTATGGCGCACAGCGAAGGCTTGAAATCGCACGTGCACTTGCCACCAAGCCCAAACTACTCTTGCTCGACGAACCATCGGCAGGCATGAACCCGCGCGAATCAGAGGACCTGACTGTTTTCATCAGACGTCTGCGCGACGAACTTGGCATCACCATTTTACTGATTGAGCATCACATGCGGGTGGTCATGGGTATCTCGGAATATATCACCGTACTTGATTACGGCGAAAAAATTGCGGAGGGTACGCCAGCGGAAATCCAAAGCAACCCTCGCGTAATCGAGGCATATCTGGGTCGCGGCACAGCCACCGAGGGCATGGCTGGCGCAAAGGAACGACACGGCAAAAGGAAGGCGGGGTAGTCTAATGACAATGCTCAATGTTGACAATATCCACACCTACTACGGCATCGTACATGCACTCAAAGGTATCAACATTACCATTGAGAAAGGCGAAATCGTCACACTCATTGGCGGAAACGGCGCTGGCAAAACGACGACACTCCGCACCATCTCCGGGTTATTGAAACCAAGGGAGGGGCAAATCACCCTGGAAGGTGAAGACTTGTACAAATACAAGCCGCATGAAGTCGTTTATAAAGGCATCTCCATGGTACCGGAAGGACGCGGCGTATTCGCCCGCATGTCTGTGATGGAAAATCTCGAAATGGGCGCATTTAGCCGCAAGGATAAGCAGGAGATTAGCAACAACCTCGAGCGCGTCTTCACTCTCTTCCCTCGTCTCAAAGAACGACGTACACAACTAGCAGGTACGCTTTCCGGTGGTGAACAACAAATGCTTGCCACAGGCCGTGCGCTGATGGCAAGCCCTCGCCTCCTGCTTATGGACGAACCCTCGATGGGACTCGCTCCTGTGTTGGTTGAACTCATTTTTGACACCATTGAACAGATCAATAAAGAAGGTGTCACCATCCTGCTCGTGGAACAAAATGCCCTCATGGCACTCTCCATCGCTCATCGCGGGTATGTCTTACAAACCGGCGAAATCGTACTCGGCGATAAAGCCAATAAACTCAAGAACGATCCTGAAGTGAAAAAAGCCTATCTCGGGATGGAATGAACAAGAACGGATGTACAAAAGCGCAGAGGAGACCATTCGCCCTCTGCGCTTTTTGCTACCACAACTCGATGTCGTTGCGAGCGGAGCGAAGCAATCTCCTGTTATAGTGTAAGGAAATCAATATGTTGATCCTCAACTCTAACGAAGTCCGACAAGCACTACCGATGAAAAGGGCGATAAGCGCCATGAAGGATGCCTACGCTTCCCTTTCCGACGGGACGGCTGTTGCGCCATTGCGGACGCGCCTCCCCATCCCAAGCCGCGACGCGATCAGCCTGTTCATGCCCGCCTACATGAAAAAGGATACAACCGAAGCGCTTGCGGTGAAAGTCGTATCGTTGTATCCCTCCAACCCCCCGCGCGGACTCGCCTACATCCAAGCCGCGGTGCTGGTCATCGACCCAGAGACCGGGCGCGCAATCGCGTTGCTTGAGGGAAGCGCTCTCACCGCCATCCGCACCGGCGCGGGGAGCGGCGCGGCGATCGACCTGCTCTCGCGCAAAGACAGCAAAGTGGTCGCGATCTTCGGCGCGGGTCCGCAGGGAAAGACTCAACTCGAAGCCGCATGTTCTGCGCGAACAATCGAAACCGCGTTTATCTTCAACCCCACCGTAGAAAAAGCCGAAGCCTTTGTGAAAGAAATGGCTGGGCTTGGAAATATTCCCCAGGATATTCGCGTGGCAAAGACTCCTAAAGAAGCCATCGAACACGCGGACATCATTTGCACCGCGACGGGTTCCACCAAACCTGTGTTCGAGGATAAAGATGTCAAGCCCGGCACACACATCTCCGCCATCGGCGCGTACACGCCGGAGATGCAGGAACTTCCCATCGAAACCGTCGCGCACTCACGCATCGTCGTGGATTCGCGCGCCACAGTTATGGAAGAGGCTGGCGATATCGTCAAAGCCATCAAGGCGGGGCTGATCAACGAGTGGAACATCCACGCCGAACTGGGGGAGATCGTTTTGGGAATAAAATCAGGCAGGCAGTCGGACGATGAAATTACATTTTTCAAATCCGTTGGCAACGCGGTGCAAGATGCCGCCGCCGCGCAGGTCGCGTTGAAAAACGCGCGTGAAATGAAACTTGGCATTGAAGTAGAATTCTAATTTGTTGTAAGGGCGAGGTCACCCCGCCTCTACATGAACCGCTCAAACAACCATGCCTTCTGCAGAGATCATCACCATCGGAACGGAAATCCTCCTCGGCGAGATCGTGGACACGAACACGCGTTACATCGCGCGCGTCCTGCGCGGCATGGGCGTGGATTTGTTCCGTACCATCACCATCGGCGACAACGTCGAACGCATCGCGGATGCCATCCGTAACTCGATGAAGCGCGCGGAGATCGTCATCACCACAGGCGGCTTGGGTCCCACTGTGGATGACCCGACGCGTGAAGCCGTGGGGCGCGCGGCGGGTGTGGAATTGGAATTCCGCGAAGACTTGTGGGAACAAGTTGTAGAAACGATTTCGCGTTACGGGCGCAAACCGTCGGAGAATCAAAAACGGCAGGCGTATGTCCCCAAAGGCGCGTTGGGAATCAAAAATCCAGTCGGCACCGCGCCATGTTTTATTGTGGAGACCCCCGCCGATCGTTCCGCAGTTGAACTGCGGAACGATTCGGGTGTTGTCATCTCCCTCCCCGGCGTCCCAAACGAAATGGAACACATCCTGCACGAATCGGTGATCCCGTATTTACAAAAACGATTCGAACTCAACGAGATCATTAAGATCAAGGTGTTGCATTGCGCGGGTCTCGGCGAAGGGATGATCGACGAGAAGATCGCCGACCTCGAAACATTGAGCAACCCGACGGTTGGTCTCGCCGCGCACACCGGCGTGGTGGACATCCGCATTGCGGCAAAGGCAAAAGATGAAGCCGAGGCGGATAAAATGATCGCGAAGATCGAGGGCGACGTCCGCGAACGGCTCGGCGACGCAGTGTTCGGAGCGGACGAAGACTCACTGGAGGATGCCGCTCTCAATGCCGTGGCAAGCCGCGGCTGGAGTCTGATCGGGCTGGAGTCCAATTTGAACGGCTTGCTGGCGCGAAAAATCCCGCACACCACATCCATCTCCGATCTCCAGTCTCTGAATCTCATCGAGGCTCTTCACAACGCACGAACTTCCGCCAACGCGGATGCTGCCTTGGGCGTGATCGTCAACGCCGAAGACCGTTCAGCGGACATGGCGCTCATCACGCCAACGTTCGAAAAGACGCATCGCATCACGTACGGCGGACCGCCGCGCAGTTTGCCGCAATGGTCGGTGAATCTCGCGCTCGATTGGCTGCGGCGGCGCGCGTTGAACCCGAGGGGCGAATGAAAACGAGTCGGCGGAGATCATCCAACGCGTGGGTATATTTGATCTGGGCGGTGAACGGTATCGCGCTGCTCTGCCTGCTTGGCGGCGCGGCATTTTACGTGACGAATCAATCCGCTTCGGCGATCGACTCGATCCCAACGCAGCAATTCACAGTAACACCCAACGCCGCGCCGACCACATTCTTTTTACCGACGCTCACGCCGAATCCGTTTTACACGCCATACGTCTTTGAAACGTCCACCCCATTCGTCCTGCAAAATGGACCGGCGCCGACGATCATCGGCTACTCGCTGGCAGGACGTCCCATTGAGGTATACACGTTCGGCAACGGCGAACGCGAATACTTAATCGTGGCTGGCATTCACGGCGGTTATGAATACAACACAATTTCACTTGCCAATGAGTTGATCACCCACATCAACGAACACCCCGAAGTGATTCCGGGCGATGCAACCTTGTACATCATCCGCAACATGAACCCGGACGGTGAGGCGCGCGCCCACGGCGTAGACGGACGCGTCAACAACAACGACGTGGATTTGAACCGTAACTTTCCCAGTGACAATTGGTCCGCCGATTGGAACCGCGACGGCTGTTGGATCTATCGCCCAACAACCGGAGGTTTATACGGCGGCTCAGAGCCGGAGACGCGGACGGTGATGAGTTTTGTCGAGTCGCGTGAGATCACCGCGTTGATCAGCTATCACAGCGCGGCGCTCGGCGTCTTCCCCGGCGGCGTGCCTTGGACGGAAGACTCAAAACGTCTCGCAAAAGCGCTGGCGAAAGCAACAGGCTATCCATATCCGCCCATAGATACTGGATGTGTTTACACCGGCACACTCGCCGATTGGGCAGTCGAAAACGGAGTCGGCGCGGCAGTGGACATGGAACTGCGCGACCACAAGAACACTGATTTTGCCGAGAATTTGAAGGCATTGAAGGTGTTTTTGAATTTTGTTCCGTGAATTATCGTAGGGGCGGAGCAATGCTCCGCCCCTACGTGCACAAGGAGAAATTATGAACCAAGTTGACACCCTCTTCTTCAACGCCCACGTCCTTACCATGGACGAAAAGATGAACCAATACAACCGCGGCGCGGTCGCAGTGACGGGCGACAGTCTCGTCGCGGTAGGACCCGAAGACGCAATCAAAAAGGAATATTCCGGAAAAGAGACGATTGACTGTAACGGCAAAATTCTCATGCCGGGCATGGTCAACGCGCATACACACGTGCCGATGACCCTCCTGCGCGGCATCGCCGACGATCTGCGGCTCGACGTGTGGTTGCAAGGTTACATGTTTCCCGTAGAACGACAATTCGCCTCACCTGAATTTGTTCGCTTGGGAACATCCATCGCGTGCGCCGAACTCATCAAAAGCGGCGTCACAACATTCAACGATATGTATTATTTCGAAGACGATGTAGCCACTGCAACTGCGTCAGCAGGCATGCGCGGCGTGTGCGGGCAATCCATTCTCAAATTCCCGACACCCGACGCGGCATCCTACGAAGATGCGATGGAAAAAGCGCGCGACTACATCAAAAAGTGGAAAGGGCATCCGCTCATCGTGCCGTCCATTGCGCCGCACGCGCCGTATACAACCACCGCCGATATTTTGCGCGAGACCGCCGAACTCGCCAAAGAGTTCGACGTTCCCCTTCACACGCATCTCGCCGAAACATCGTTCGAAGTCGACAACATGCGCAACGAAAACGGCATGCCTGTCATTCCGTACGTGAAGAAACAAGGCTTGCTCGATGCGAAAGTGATCGCCGCGCATTGCGTGCACATTGACATCGGCGAGATCCGCACGCTTCATCATGCAGGCGCGGGCATTTCGCACAACCCGTCGTCGAATCTCAAACTCGCCTCGGGCTTCGCGCCTGTGGTGAAAATGCTCCAGTCGGGACTCAACGTCGGCATCGGCACGGATGGTCCCGCCTCGAACAACGACCTCGACATGTTCGAGGAAGTGCGCCTCGCCGCGTTCATCGCCAAAGCGGTGACGAACGACCCGACATCGCTCCCCGCGCCGCAAGCCTTGCTCATGGCGACGCGCCTCGGTGCGCAAGCGCTTCACATCGGACATTTGACCGGGTCGCTCACCCCGGGCCGCCGCGCCGACCTCATCCTCGTCGACCTTAGCCCGGTGCATAACTCCCCCTCCTTCCGACGCGCGGCAGACAACGCGTACGCACAGATCGTTTACGCCAGCAAATCCACCGATGTGACCGACGTGATGATCAACGGCAAATGGGTGATGCGCGAACGCCAATTG
>CAZQES010000140.1:0-10093 GCA_964591425.1 uncultured Anaerolinea sp. | reverse complement strand
TGGGATAACGATTACCTACTTACGATCCTTAGAAGTTGAAATGCGATTGCCCTATACCCTTTGACCTCCCGCCCCTCTGCCCGTACAATACTGCCCTATGCGCGACTGGTCACTCGCCCCCGGCGACCCGCTTTGCCTCACCCTCGCGGCCGATTCACGCCTCTCCATCCCTGACTACCTCAACGACCACATCTGGGAACTCGAGTTCGGCGGCACTGAGCCAGCCTCGCTGTCGCTTCATACCACCTACGGCTTGCGCGCCAGGGCGATGCGCATCTTCCATCGATTCAGCGAAGGCAAACGAGCCGTCAGCGACCCGACCGCGTTCGCACTGCCTCCGACCGTCCGCCGTTTTTACCCGAACTTCCTCATCGTCGAGTACTCTCCGTTACCCAACATTGACGTATCCACAGAATACTGGGTTCCACAGTCCAACGCGGTGTGCGGGCGCGTAAGCGTGGCGAACAAATCCAACAAGAATCGAAAAATAAAACTCGAACTCTGCGCGGTGCTGGTCGCGATAGACGGGCAAAGCATGTCCACCGCGCAAGCGCAGATGGTCAACATTCTTGCGGGGCAATCGTGCGGACTCTTCCCCGTCCTCTTTATGACGGGCGGACCCGCGCACGGCGCGGGACCTTACCCCTCGCTTCTTCTCGACCTTGAGCTTGGTCCCGGTGCGACGCGTCAACTCACGTGGGTGCAAGCCGCGACGGACACGTTGCAATCCTCGTTCGATCTGGCGCGCCAGACCGCCGCGCGACCCTGGGAAGCCGAACGCGCGCGGCTCGAACTGCTCAACGCCAGCCAGACCATCGACATCCGCACCGCAGATAAAGAGTGGGATGCGGCGTTCGCATTGAGTCAAACCGCCGCATTCGGGTTGTTCTTCCCACCCAACGAACCTTTGCCGAATCCATCCCTCGTCTCCTCGCGCGGACCCGACAACGGCTACTCTCCGCGCGGCGACGGTTCCGACTACCCCTCCTCGTGGAACGGGCAATCTCCCTTCGACGCGTATTATCTTGCGGATGTTCTGCCTGCCTCCTCCACTGCGCAAGATCTGCTGAAAAACTTTCTCGCGATTCAAAATGAAAACGGCGCGATAGACGGTAAGCCCGGTCTCGCAGGTCAACGTGGACGGTACCTCGCCGCGCCGTTGTTTGCCAGCCTTGCATGGAAGTTGTACGAAAGATCGGAAGACAAGGAATTTCTAAAACAAGTTTTCTCTCAACTGCAAAAATTCTTTTGGGCTTGGTTCTCCCCCGAATACGACGATGACGGCGATGGCATTCCGCAGTGGAAACATGTCTTGCAAACAGGCTTTGAAGATAATCCGCTGTTCGACCAGTGGCACGAGTGGTCGCTGGGAGTCAACATTTCGCAAGTCCACAGTCCCGCGTTGGAAGCGATGCTCTACAACGAAGCCGCGTGCCTGATCAAAATGGCGGAACTCTTCGAGGAGCACGACTCGCTCACGTTGCTTCACGAGCAAGCCGCGAAACTGCGCGCCTCCATCGAATCCACGTGGCAGGCGCGGACGGGTTTGTATCATTATCGCGAGCGCGGCACGAGGTTGAGTCTCGCGGGCAGAGTTCTCGTCAGGCAACAAGGCTCAGGCACCGCGGTGACGAAGTTAAAGTTCGAGGGGCAGGTCCGCTTGCTCGTGGAGGTGCAGACTCCAAGTCCGGCGGCGAAGCGTCCGCAGGTCCGCATCCATACCTATTCATCCAAGCCCGCCGATGAGGTCGTCGAAAGCGGCGATTATCAATGGCGCAGCGGCGGCGCGATGTACACCACGAAAAAAACGTATTCGAAACTTGCGAAGGTTTCGGTGCGCGGGCTCAGCGAGGAAGATACGGTCATCGTCAGCACGCTCGATTACACCACCGAAGACCACACGTTGTTCGCGCCCTTGTGGGCAGGCGTACCCGACGAATCACACGCGGTGCACATGATCGGGCGCGCGCTGTCCGACGCGTCGCGTTTTTATCGCCCGTACGGAGTGCCTGCCTGCCCATCGTTGACCCAGCCCGAAGCGGAAACGGTGTCGCAATCCGTTCACCTGCCGTGGAATTTGTTCGTGTGCGAAGGCTTGCTGAGGTACGGGTTCCGCACCGACGCGGCGAAATTATTCGCGCACAACATGACGGCGGTCATTCAAAGCCTGAAACTGAATCGCGCCTTTCACGCGCGCTACCACGCCGAACGCGGCACGGGCATCGGCGAACGCAACGCCCTAAGCGGACTCGCGCCCGTCGGTTTGTTCCTGAAAATTCTCGGCGTGGAAATTCTTTCACCCACGCGCGTGAAACTCGAAGGCGAGAATCCCTTCCCGTGGGATGTGACGATTCAATTCAAAGGTCTGAAAGTAATTCGAGGGCAAAAGAAAACAGAAGTTGTATTCGCGAATGGAAAGTCTGTGACGGTGGAGGGGGGCAAGTCCGCGGTGGTGGAGGTGTAAGAACTGGCAAAATCCCTTCAAAATGCCAATAAGAAAATTCCTTATTGGCATTTTGGGCTTAAAACGCCAATAACGATTCGGACACTTGCCAACTCGCAACTATCCTGTATACTATTCTTGTGACCACCTCGAACGGAGGTTCCCATGAATGACATCAAACTGCTCATGCTAGCCGTTGTGCAGGAACAGGATCAAGAGACCGCCACGCGCGCGCTCGAGAAATTGAACTTGCCTGTGGTGTTCTTCGCCAGCGCGGGCGGATTCCTCGGTCGGCACAACGCGACCCTGCTGATCGGTCTGCGCGAGGGACGCGAGGAAGAGGCGATTCGATCGCTCGAAGAATCCTGTCGCCAGCGGATCGAATATCTCACGCTCCCCCTCGAAGGTTCGCCCCTGCCGATGCCCGCGCCTGTCCCCGTCACTGTTGGCGGCGCGACGATCTTTGCATTGCCAGTAGAACGATTTGAAGAGATTTAATAATTACTCGGCAAACGAAAAGGTTTACCGCAAAGTCCGCTAAAGGCGCGAAGATTTTTAAAGGGTTTCTTAGCGACCTTCGCGTGCTTCGCGGTTAAGAAGGAGTTATTCCATGAAAATGATCATCCTCATTCTCAAAGACAGCGACTCGGATGCCGTCACCCAAGCCCTCACCTCAACGGATTACCGCGTCACGCGCGTCGCCTCCACCGGCGGATTCCTCCGTAGCGGAGTCGCCACCCTGCTCCTTGGCGTGGACGATGACCGCGTCGACTCTGCCATCGGGTTGATCCGCGAAAAGGTCAGCAAAGCCGCGCCGACTGAAAAACGCGCAACATTGTTTGTGGTTCCTGTGGAGAGGTTTGAGCAAGTTTAATTTTGTTGAATAGCGTAGGGGCACAGCGAGACGGCAGACTGTCTTAGTCATTAATTGATTCCGCTGTGCCCTTACCGTATATTGTAATGAGGTCTGGATGAATAAACCCATTCGTGTTTTCACTGCAATCATCATTTTGGCATTATCCCTTCTGGCGTGTGGACTCCCCTCAGGTGGCGGGGGCAGTCCAACGTCCGCGACTGACGCGCCTTCATCCGAAGATCAAGTGGCAACAGTCGTTGCATCCACCATGCAGGCGTTGACTCCCAATTCTCCGAATCCTCAAAATTCTCCAACTCCACAACCATCTGGTTTGCTTCCTCATTCATTGTATTTCCTCAACAACGACAACGCCGGTATCGCGCAGGTTTTCCGACTTGAAACCGATGGAAAGACGATCACTCAAATTACATCGGAACCCGCAAATGTGGATTCGTATGATGTCTCGCAGGTAGATGGAAGTGTGGTGTATGTTTCAAACAATCAAATGCTGCTTATCAACGCGGATGGTTCAGACCGAACGTTATTGGTTGATGGCGGCGCAGAGGATGAGAATAATCCGTACTTGACGCGCATCAGCAAGCCTGTGTTCTCGCCGAACCGACAGACCATTGCGTATGGGCACAAAGGTTTGAATTTCTATGCTGTCGAAACAGGCGTTTCCAATCTGTTGATCGAAAATGAGTGGGATGATTTGGGAGGTGGTCTTCTTATCCCGCGCGAGTTATATTGGCCCGAAAAATATTCTGCGGATGGGACGAAACTGCTCATCACGCTCGGCTATTACGAGGGCGCGTCGTCGGCGGTGTACTACCCTGCGGCGAGCTCGCTTGTGCGGCTCAACGGCGGTGAAGGCGCGTTGATCTGTTGCGATGCCACGCAATGGACAGCGGATGGTTCCGCGTTTTATTCGGCGAGTGCGTCTGCGGGCATGTTCAATCCCGGCTTGTGGCGCGTGGATGCCTCGAATGGAAATATCACCACGTTGTTCACCAGTAACTACGACACAAATTCATTCAATTACGCCTCCGATCCGTATCTTGCTCCGGACGGTCAGTTGTATTTCTTCTTCGCCTCGGCGAACAGCGAATTCCCCGCGCGAGCGCCTCTCCAACTTGTCCGTGCCGCGCCCGATGGCGTGACAGACCGCACGGTCTTGTTACCTGAAACCTTTCAACTGATGAACGAAGCCCTCTGGGCACCCGACGCGAGTTTTGTCGTCGCGGCGATCGCGCCGTCCGATCAAATTTACATCGGTGGAACTCTCGAACTGTATTACACGCACGCTGAGGCTGGCTTCATCACACTCGCGCCGTTCGGTCAACAACTCAAATGGGGACCGTAAAACTTTTCGGCGGCATCGAGGGCGGCGGTACGAAATTCAACTGTGTTGTGGGAACCTCACCCGAGGACATTCGCCGCGAAGAACGCTTCCCAACCACAACCCCAGATGAAACGCTGGATAAAGCGATTCGATTTTTCAAACAAGCCGAAGCGGATTTCGGGGAACTCTCCGCGTTGGGGATTGCGTGCTTCGGTCCTCTCGACCCCACGCCTGCTTCGCCCACCTTCGGCTTTATCCTCCCAACGACAAAACCCCACTGGTCGAATGTAAATGTCGTCGGAGCAATGAGGTCCGCGTTCGATATTCCCATCGCGTTCGATACCGACGTCAACGGCGCGGCATTAGGCGAATGGACATGGGGCGCGGCGCGTGGACTCGACACCTTCATCTACTTGACGGTCGGCACAGGCGTGGGCGGAGGCGGACTCGTCAACGCTAAACTCCTGCACGGATTGTTGCATCCCGAAATGGGACACATCCGCCTGCCGCACGATCTGCAACGCGACCCGTACGAAGGTTGGTGTCCGTTTCACAAGGATTGTTTCGAAGGGCTGGCATCGGGTCCTGCGATGGAAGCGCGTTGGGGGCAAAAAGCAGAGACGCTCGCCCCGAATCATCCCGCCTGGGATCTGGAAGCGCATTACATTGCGCTCGCGCTCGCAAACTTCATTGTGACACTTTCACCGCAACGCATCATCATCGGCGGCGGGGTCATGAGTCAGGACTTTCTTTACCCGATGATTCGCCAAAAAGTGAAAGAAACTTTGAACAACTATGTTCAATCGTCGGCAGTTGGTGAAAAGATTGACGATTACATCGTCCCACCCGCGCTTGGGACGCGTTCGGGAATGTTGGGCGCGATCGCGTTGGCGCAACAGATCTCACAGGTCTAGATCTTGTTGACGAGAAGAAGGCGGAGAGTTTGTCGTATTACACGCTGGTGCAGACCCATTTTGACGAAATTTTTAAATTACGGAGCACTAACTTCAGCAGGCAACAGCGAACAAACAAATTGGTAGAATTCGCTCGCCGCTTTATATGCCTGAAGATACTCTTCCTCAGTCGGCTCCAGAATTTCCCCGGGATAACGATATGCCGTTGCATACGGCGATACCTGCTCGGCAACTTCGAACCACGAAGTGAACTTTGGTTCCACTTCTGATGCCATGGTTACCAGCAAACGCAAATCATGCGTCTTTTCAAACGATAGGTCGTGATAAACAAGCCAGCCTTTAATGATCTTCTCTGTTGTTTGCTGACAATGATAGATCGCCGTATCTAAATAAGGTTCCCTGCCGCGCGCTAGCTTTTTGGCAGAGAGCAGATCGCGCCGCGCTTTCATCACCCATTTACGCGTGAGCGTGCGTTTTGCGTCCATACAACAGTTTGCCTTCGCGTGTAATTTGCGCTTCCAATGAAGCCTTTACCGAAACAAACCTCTCGAATTCACGCACTGTTTTCACCAGCACATCCACAGGAGCCTTCACGCCTCGCAAACTTCGTTGTGCGCGCACTGCTCGCTGGATGGGCTTTTGGCGGCTGTTCTTTACGATCACAAGCAGATCCATATCACTGCCTGATCGAGGTTCACCCCAAGCATGAGAACCAAAGAGGTAAATGGTTTCGGGATGAAACTCATTCACCAAACGATCCACTACCTCTTTACGCAAAGCAACCGGTATTTTTCTCATGGTTTTTGAGATTATAGCACGTCTATCCCAACCGCTTAGATTGTCCCGCAGGGGAGTGGCTAATATAATGTCGTGGGCTTAGCCACAGAGCGCTCACCGTTCGTGCCGCGAGTGGCGCTTCTGCGCCACGAGACGGCAGAGATTTTGAGATTTTTTCTCAGAGAACTCCGTGATCTCTGTGGCGAGAGGGTTCTTAGCCCACCCTTTTCGCCACTCCCCGCTGTTGAACTGCGGGATAATCTTTTTTTATTTTTCCGCGCGCAACGCCCAACCCGTCCACAACGCGCCGAGCAAATCCACTGAGCCGAGCAAGACCATCACGGGACCGGCAAATCCCAACACGACGAACGCGGTGAACGCGACGAAGACGCCGATGCGCGCGGGGACCGTCCATTGCGCGAAAGTCTTCAAGTCGGCGCGGGCGGCGGAGGTGTAGTAGTACGCCAACACGAGCGTAACCACACCCAGCACGCGGACCCAGATTTCTTCTGTAGCGGGAAAGCCAAGCATTCCCAACACAACGTTGGGAATGGCAACCAGTCCCAGCCCCATGCCGACCAAATACAAACCGAAGACCAAAATAGATGTGGAAGATTTTTTCATAAAGGTTCTCCTTTTTAGATTATGTCATTGCGAGGAGCGCTCTTGCTCTTTGCGACGAAGCAATCTCCTCGTCGAGTTGGGGATTGCTTCGCTTCTTCGGTCTCGATACGCCCTTCGCAAAAACCGCTCAAGGCTACTTGATCAGCAGTCGCTCGAAATGACGGGTCAGTGTTTGTAGTATAGCATCCGCCCAAGGTGGTTGTCACCACACGTTTGTGGGTAAAATGGGTGGAACTTCGATGACAAACGAAAATTGGAAACCACGCGAACTTGAGATCCTGCAATTGCTCGCGCAGGGACTCACCAACAATGAGATCGCCGCGCGCCTGCATCTCTCGCAGGAGACTGTCCGCTGGTATAACAAGCAGATCTTCGAGAAGCTTGGCGCCTCGAATCGGACTCAGGCGGTGCAAAAGGCTGGGGAGCAGAATCTGCTCAAAGGGCGGGAGAGAAGCGTTGAGTCTAAAAAAGGGAAACGCTCGCCCGTTCGATACGTTTCCAATGGTGGCATCCACATCGCGTATCAGATCATCGGTGACGGACCTGTTGATTTGTTGTTCGTCCACGGCTTTCTTTCGAATCTTGAAATCGCGTGGGAGAACGAGGAGTACACGAATTTTTTTGAAGAACTTGGGAAGTTCGCGCGTGTGATCCTGTTCGACAAGCGCGGCATGGGACTCTCTGACCGTATGCCGGGCGCGCCATCCTTGGAGGATTCGATGAGCGACGCGTTGTGCGTGCTGGATGCCGCCGCTTCAGACCGAGCCTTCGTGATGGGCACCTCCGAAGGAAGCGCTGCGGCAGTTTTGCTGGCTTCCACCCACCCCGAACGCGTGCATGGACTCATCCTGTACTCGTCCACGCCGAAACTGGTGAAGACGAACGGCGAACCCGAATGGGCGGATACTGAAGAAGCCTTCGACCAGATGATCGAACAAATTCAAAAACAATGGGGCGGAGCATGGGCGCTTGAAAACTTTGCACCTTCTCGCGCGCAGGACGAATCATTTCATGAGTGGTGGGCAAAGGTTCTTCGGGCTACCTCGAGTCCATCATCTATAAAAGCAATACTGGAGGTCGTACGCGACATTGATATTCGCCCGCTTCTTCCACAAGTCCGCACACGGACGTTGGTGCTCCACAAAACACACGATAGGATACTCACCGTCGAAGCGGGAAAATATTTAGCCGCTCACATGCCCAACGCGCGCTGGGTGGAACTCGCAGGCGCGGATCATTTCTTCTTTGTCGAGAGCAAACAGGTCGTTGCGGCGGTGAAAGAATTCTGCCGCGAGAAACCCGAATCGCCCGCCGACACCATGCTTGGCATTGTGTTGTATTTGAACAGTCCAACGATGAAACAAAAAGAAAAAGCGATGCAGCGTGGATTCAAAGAGTATCGTGCGAAAGGGATCTTTTTCTCGGATGAAGAGGCGACTGCCGTGTTCGATAGTCCCAGCCGCGCGATCCAATGCGCTTTGAAACTACGCGACCTCATTAAAGATGAAACATTCAAGATCGGTTTACACGTGGGGGAATGTGACGCGGAAAACGGGAAGCCATCCCTTGCAGTGACTGCCTCCGTGCGCCGCGCGGTGGAATTCGCTCCCCCAATGAAGATCCTGCTCACGCAAACCCTGCGCGATATTCTGGCAGGCTCAGGCGTGGTCTTCGACCTGCGAACGATTCACATTGACGAAAAAAAGGCGGAGAGCCTGTCGTATTACATGCTGGCGTAAAAGACATCACAGGTTTCCTAAACCTGTGATGTCTACCCAATCACAAAATTATCAATCAACCTTGTTTTCCCGATGAACACCGCCATCGAGAGCAGCGCTTTGCCTTTGATCTCGGTCAGTTCTTCGAGCGTGTCATAATCCGCGCAGGAGACGTATTGCGGTTCAGCCAACGGCTCGCCTGCCAATACCTCTTTCATCTTTCCTCTTACTTTCTCGGCGTCCCTCTCCCCCGCCTCATAAAGTTCCTTTGCCGCGCTCAACGAACGGAATAAAACCGTCGCGGCTTTTCTTTGCTCTGCATCCAAATAAACGTTGCGGCTGGACATTGCCAACCCATCCGGTTCGCGAGTGGTTGGGCAGACCACGATCTCGATGGGAAAGTTTAAATCCCGCGCCATCTGACGGATGACCGCCGCCTGTTGTGCATCCTTTTGACCGAAATACGCCTTGTGCGGCTGGACGGCGTTGAACAATTTGGCAACGACGGTTGTCACTCCGCGGAAGTGACCCGGTCTCATTGCACCTTCGAGCGGACGCGTCATCGCTTCGACCTCCACCCAGGTTTGGTACCCCGTAGGATACATCATCCCAGCTGACGGAGTCCATACAACGATTTCCGACGCCGCGGACGGCGTCTCAAGCGAAGAAATCAGTTGGAAATCCTTTCCAAGGTCGCGCGGATACTTGGCGAGGTCTTCCTTCGGTCCGAACTGGGTAGGGTTGACGAAGATGGATACCACCACGTGCTTGCACTCGTCCCTTGCGCGGCGGATGAGGGAGAGATGCCCCTCGTGGAGGAATCCCATCGTAGGGACGAATCCAAACGTCCCGTCGAGAGAGAGGCGGATTTTCCGCAGTTCATCCAGTGGAGAGACCTTTCGCATATCCGTAACTTCCGTTGTTGACAGGAATAGAAAATCTGTGCTAAACTTAGCCTACAAATCAGTCAAAGGAGACTCAAATGGCTTTCTCGTACACCAACTCAAAAGGCAATACCTACTACTTGCACACCAAGAAGTCGCTGACTTCCACAGGCAAGGAACGCACCCTCTTCTACTTCTCGAAGGAATTGAAGCAGGAAGAAGCGCTCGATGCCGTTCCCGCCGGGTACACCGTCGCCGAGATGAAAACGGGCATGCTCGTTCTCAAGAAGGCGGAACAAGGCTAGGAAGACGCAGGGTTGACGAAGTATAACCCTGTTTATTCACCGCTCAGCCCGCGGGGCTGGGCGCACAACCAAATACTTTTAGATTAAAAAGGAGACTACCATGACACGTACACAAGCATCTAAAAGCCCTGAAGCAATGAAAGTGAGGGAAACATGCCAGCACTGAACCGAGTTCAACTGATTGGGTATGTGGGGAGGGATCCGGGCAGCGGACGGTCTGCGGGGGTGGG
>CAZQES010000139.1:0-10162 GCA_964591425.1 uncultured Anaerolinea sp. | reverse complement strand
GGGTAAGGGGGTGAGGGTTATTCCTTTGCCTTCTTTTTTCTCGATATCTTTTGGGTTTGATCCGGCGCAGGGATAATGATCTCCGTCGCAGCGATGGACTCGGCTTGGGCGGCTTCGGAAGGCGTCGTTTCGGGAGCAGGCTCAAGGTCGAGTTCGACCGTTTCTTCCATGCGGATCTGTCCGCGCAGGAACGCGCCTTCCTCCGTCACGAACGCGGTCGTCACCACGTCACCCCACACGCGACCCGAGCCGCGGATCTCCAACTTTTGCGTCGTGATGTTGCCGCGCACCGCGCCAGCGACGATCACTGCGTTGGCGCGGACATTCTGACAGGTCACGCGTCCTGTCTCGCCGACGACGAGCATTCCGCGCAGGGCGATCTCGCCCTCGAACGCGCCTTCGATGCGAACGCCGCCTGAGCCGTTGATGCTCCCATGCCAGATCACGCCCGATCCAAGCACGGAGGTGATGCGCTCGACGGCTCCTACGGCAGGTTGTTGTGTTTCAGTGGGTGCTGTGTTGCGTTTGAACATGGTGTAATTTTACCGTGAAAAACGTACACAGGTACACATGGAAACAAGTACACAATAAAAAGACACGTAAGCCTCTCGACTCACGTGTCTACATGTCTACCAGTTTCCTTGTTTACTCTTTTCCCTCTTCCTTCCCCGTCATTTGCACGCCCATGATATTGAAGCCTGAATCAACGTACAACACTTCGCCTGTGATGCGCGCCGAGAGATCGGATGCAAGGAATACCGCGGCGTTGCCCACATCTTCGATAGTGACATTCTCGCGCATCGGGGATATGTCGGCGAAATGCTTGTACATATCGCGGAAGCCTGCCACGCCCGCCGCGGCGAGAGTGCGGATCGCGCCTGCGGAGATCGCGTTCACCCGTATCTTTTGCGCGCCTAGATCATACGCCAAATACCGCGTGGATGATTCCAGCGCGGCTTTTGCCACGCCCATCACGTTGTAGTGTGGAGCAACCTTCACCGCGCCCGAACCGTACGTCAGGCACATCACCGACGCGCCGGGATTCAGGATCGGCAGGAACGCGTTCGTCAACGCGACGAACGAAAAGACAGAAATATCCAGCGCGTTCTTGAATCCTTCGCGCGACGTTTGGTGATATGGCTTGCTCAACTCGTCGCGCCCTGCAAACGCGATCGAATGAACCAACACATCGATCTTGCCAAAGTGTTTACCGGCTTTTTCAGCCACAGCCATGATCTGGTCGTCTTTAGTCACATCGCATTCTTCAAGCCACTTGCATCCGACCTGTTCCGCCAGCGGCTTCACGCGCCGTTCGAGCATTTCGCCCGCGTAGCTGATGCCGATGTTCGCGCCTTCGCGATGAAACGCCTGTGTGATACCCCACGCGATGGATTTGTCGTTCGCCAACCCAAACACCAATGCATTCTTGCCTTCGAGTAATCCCATGATGTCTCCTTGTGTCATTATGTCATTGCGAGCGAAGCGAAGCAATCTCCTTCAACATGTATGAGATTGCTTCGTCGCCTAACGGCTCCTCGCAATGACAGATTGTGGAATTTTCCAATCCTTCACCTTGAATCTCCACGGTTTGGATAGCCATGGCTCCGGTGTATTATTTAAACCCACACGCGGACTTTTCGTCACGAGCGAATTCGGGACTCGGACTCCCGCTTCGATCCACAAGCCTGAGGCTGATTCAGTCAAGTCGGCTGTGTTCTCCGTTTTGCCAATGCCCATCGCCTGCGTCAACTTGCCCGGACCAAATGTATCGCGTTCATTTCGCCTCTTCAGCATGATTTCCACGCCCTCGATGGGTTGTATCGCACGGATCAACACCGCGGCGGGGAATCCCTCGCGCTCGGTGACCGCGTTCAGCATCCAGTGATGCCCGTACGTGAAATACACGTACGCGTGACCTGCCTCTCCGTACATCGGCGCAGTGCGCTGAGTGAGTCCTGCCTTGGCATGACAAGCCAAATCCTTTTCGCTGATGTACGCTTCAGTCTCAACGATGAGCCCGACAAGTTTTTTGCCGTTGAGAATCCGCACCAATCGCGCCCCGATCAGTTCGCGGGCGACGGTTAGCGTGGGGCGGTTATAAAAATCTCGCTGAAGGAGCATAACGCATTGACGTTCGAACGATGAAACGTTCAAACGTTATTTGAATCTTGGGTCTCGTTTCAAGGTTAACCTGAGCCCTTCCACGAGCGACAACGATGGTCGGTAATTCAGTTTCTGATTCGCAAGTGTGAGATCTGCCCTCATGCGCGAAACACCGCCAGATGTCTGTGCGTTGTAGATGACTTCGGCTTTGCTGCCCGTTGCATCGAGCACATACTTGATCAAATCCTTGATGCTTGTTTCAGTACCTGATCCAACGTTGATGACCAGCCCGTTGATATTGGGCGCAGTCGCCGCGGCAATCAGCGCGCTGACCACATCGTCCACGTAGACGTAATCGCGGGTTTGTGAACCGTCACCGTGCGCGACGAGCGTTCCGCCGCGTAAGGCTTGACGAAGGTAGTGCGGCACTACAGGCGGATGCGACGCAGGCAGGTGTTGACCGGGTCCATAGGCGTTGAAGATGCGCAGGCTGACCGTTTCGATTCCCCACAGTCCGCCGATCGTGCGGACGTAGTATTCTGCGGCGAGTTTGGAAACGGCATACGGGGAGCGCGGGTTCGGCGTAGTGGATTCCGTCAGTGTTTGATCGCCCAAATCGCCGTAGACAGCCCCACTCGAAGCGAGAACGACGCGGCGCACGCCGACATCCCGCATCGCTTCCATGAGCGCAACCGTCCCGCCGACGTTGACGTTGTTGTAATCGCGCGGGTACAGCACAGACTCAGGCACTGAAACGCGCGCCGCGAGATGATAGACGACATCCACCTCTTGAAGCAGTGTCCACAACTTGGGACGATCACTCATATCCCCACGCGTAAAGTGAACATCGGGCGATAGCGATTTGGGATCGCCGGTGGAGAGATCATCCAACCCGCGGACTTGATGTCCCTCGCGGGCGAGTTGATTCGCAAGCGAAGAGCCGAGGAATCCCGCGGCTCCCGTGATGAGAAAGTTCATAGAGTTGTATTATAAGTCGTTGTCAGTTTCCCACCTGACAATTTCTTCCAATGCCGAGATTAGCGGAGGTAAGTCTTCATGAATGGTTTGCCAAACAACTTGCATGTTAATTCCGAAATATTGATGAATGAGTTTATTTCGCATTCCTGCCACGTCACGCCAAGGAACCTCGGCATACTTTGCGCGGACCTTCTCTGGCACATTCCGCGCCGCTTCTCCAATGATTTCCACTGCGCGTATCACAGCATAAACGGTTTTGTCATCTTTTGAAAAATCTTCAAATTTCATTCCCTCTGTGAATTGGATTGCGCGTTTTGCGTTCTGCAGCATATCGCGCAGAGAATCAATATAGACGCGGTTCATACAGGCACAACTTCACGAAGAATGTTTTTTCCAATGGCAGGTTTGAGGGAATCTTTCATCACCAAATCCACTTTGACGCCCAATTTGTCTGAAAGATAATTTTCCAGGTGAACGAACTTCAACAGACTGGGAGTCTTGTTGAAAGTGACCAGAATATCCAAATCACTATCTTTGCGCTGTTCCTGGCGAACGTAGGAGCCGAACACTTCCAATGTAGCGACGTTGAATTGCTCCGAGAGTAAAGGGCGTTGCTCTCGGAGAATATCCATGAATTTTTGCAGACGATTTGGCTGTGCCATGCCTTGATTATACAACACGCAGAAAGCGTTTGCGCAAAGACTTGCGTGTAATTACTTTTGATATTGCTCGATCGCATCCTCCGCGAAAGGACGCCCACTTGAGCGGAAGATGCGAATCAACTCATTGACATCAATCGGCACGCGGCGGAACTCAAGGCTGGGCTGACCGTTCTCGACGCTGAGGATGGCATAGTCTGCCCAGTGGTCCACGTGGAATTTCCCATCGGGTTGGTAATGACTGTACGCCACGCCGACGCTCCCGGGGTTGAAGAAGAACAGGTCGCCGTTGCGGCGGATCTGTTGGGCGTGCGTGTGTCCGCCTGTGAGGATTTTATCTGAATACGCGCCGAGATAATGTTCAAAAACTTCTTTGGGTGCATGAGGCAGGATAATATCGTCAAAAGAAGTGGGGGAACCGTGGAAGCACAAGAGGTCGAGATTCCCATCCAGCGGAATTGTGACCGTCGGTTGGAAGTTCGCGATAAAGGCGCGATCACCTTCGCTGAGTTGTGACAATGACCACAGCCGAATCTCGCCCATCTTTTTGAGTCTTTCAGGTGGGATGCCCTCATCGCCTGTTTCTATGCCACTTAATAGCCATGCATCTGCATTTCCCATCACCACGGGACAGCTCAAGGCGCGGAGATTTTGAACTACTTGAGCAGGTTGAGGTCCGCCTTGAATCGCATCGCCGAGACAGACGATTTGATCCACACCCTGCTGTTTTATATCCGCCAGCACGGCTTCGAAGGCGAGATTATTTCCGTGAATGTCGGAGACGACTGCGACTCGCATGATGTTCCTCCTTCAATGAAAAGATTATAGCACTGCACGCATATGTCATTGCGAGGAGTGGCGCATCGCGCCACGACGAAGCAATCTCGTACCACGTGAGCACTCCACGCCATGCTGGGATTGCCACGTCGCCCTTCGGGCTCCTCGCAATGACAACATGTTTGAATATTGCTCCCGAATTTGATTGACTTATCCTGAGTAGTCTGTTAATATGTCTTCGTAGGATAACGGTAAGTTACGTTGGTTAGAAGAACAGCCACAGCTCACGGTTTGACTCCGTGGGCTGTTTTGTTTTACCCTCCGATGGAACGAACAGGACGCCTAACAAATTTTACTTTTGCCAAAGGAGGCAAATACAATGTCTGAAAGAATAACAGGTACGGTCAAGTGGTTCAACGGTGACAAGGGCTTCGGCTTCATCGAACGCGAAGGCGGCAAGGACGTGTTCGTCCATTTCTCCGCCATTCAAGGCGATGGTTTCCGCAACTTGATGGAAGGTCAGAAGGTCGAGTTCAATGTCGAACAAGGACCCAAAGGACCGCAGGCTAGCAACGTCACCATGGCGAGCTAGTAAGACAAGAGAACAGCCCCGCGTTTTGCGGGGCTGTTTTTTATTTCAAAACACGTCTCGCATTGAGAGACGTGTTTTCCTTTTCATACGGGTATCTTTTGCTTTCACGCGTGATTTTGATGAGTGTTCGCAGGGCTTTGTTCACAGATTCGGAGTCTGTGAACACCTCAGCCACATCGGGCGAAAGGACAACGATGTTGCTCCGCTCTTTGAAGCGGTTGACATATTTACAGCGAACACCTTTGCTGAAATCATACTCTTCCAGCATGTCGTCATCGGGCTCAGTTGTTGGGTTTGTCATGCTCTTGTGACAAGTCTTTGACGTAGCAAGTCACTAGCAAGGCGGCTGGGCGTGACACCCTTTTTCCTTGCCGCTTTCCGAAGGACCTGAGCAACGTTTTCGTCAATCTCGATTTCGTACCGACGCTCGCGCAATTCGCTGATAACCTTTACAGGTCGCGAGTTTTGCAGATATTTCGTTGTATCGTGTTTGTCCCAGAATTCAGCGGCTTCTTCATAGCTATCGAACTCTTCAGGAACCGGGTCAATTTTCTTTTTGATTGTCATAGTATTTGCGCTCGGATTGGGTCATGTCGCGGGCAGAAATGGGCAGGGCGGCTGTGCGATTTTTCAGGACGAAGAAAACAATCAAATATCTTCCTGCGTTCGTTTGTCCGTAAGCCGCATAGAGATTTTCTCCTTTGATGTGTCCTTTTTCAAACAGTCGGACATGCGGCTTGGTGAACAAAACGTCTTCGACTTCATCCATCTCGACACCGTGCTTGACAGCCAGTTTTTCCGCGAACTGGTCTTTCCAGATGATTGTGTAAATCTGCACGGCGTCCGCTCCTTGTGAAAATTATACACCCTCAATCAAAAACCCGTCTCGTTGAGAGGCGGGTTCAAATTACCACTTACAAATTACGATCTTCGTCGCGGCGCCAAACGATTCTTCGAGAATCGTGTCGGTGTGGGGGCGGGGCGCGGGGGGCGATGTCCTTCGCGGCGTTCGTGACCAGACCTCGGCGGCGCGGGAGGCGAGTAGTCGAAGTCGGGCAGGGTCTTTTTCTCCAGCGGCTGTCCCATGATGCGTTCGAGTTGACGGATGATGTCTTTGTCCTCATCGGTGACCAACGTGAATGCGTCGCCCGTGCGTTGGGCGCGTCCCGTGCGCCCGATGCGATGGATGTACGCGTCGGCGGTGTCGGGCATGTCGTAATTGATGACGTGCGTGATGCTATCGATGTCGAGACCGCGCGCCGCGATGTCGGTGGCGACCATGACGGGGAAGTGACCGGTTTTGAATCCGTGCAAGGCGCGTTCGCGCTGTCCCTGTGTGCGGTTGCCGTGCAGGGATGTGACGCGGAACCCGGCGTGCGCAATCTGCTTC
The DNA here is from genome assembly GCA_964591425.1 of uncultured Anaerolinea sp. Taxonomy (GTDB): domain Bacteria; phylum Chloroflexota; class Anaerolineae; order Anaerolineales; family Villigracilaceae; genus Defluviilinea. The sequence continues at coordinate 3,663 of CAZQES010000139.1, read as the reverse complement.
GCCACTTTGTCCGCGCGATGTTTGGTGCGTGTGAACACCAGCACCGAGTCGGATGAGATCTGTTTGAGCAGTTTGATCAGCAATCCCGATTTCAAATGCTGTGGCACCGGATACAACGCGTGTGTCACTGTGACCGCGGGCTTGCTGATGCCCATCGAAATCCGTTGCGGGTCCGTGAGCGTTTGCGAGGCGAGTTGTTCCACCTCGGCGGGGAAGGTCGCGGAGAACAACATCGTTTGTCGTTGCGTCGGCACGGCTTTGATGATCCGTTTGACGTCGGGCAGAAAGCCCATGTCGAACATGCGGTCGGCTTCATCGAGCACTAAAATCTCAATGCGGTTCATTTTTGCATGTCGTTGTTGGATGAGGTCCAGTAAACGGCCCGGGCACGCCACAAGGATTTCCACCCCGTGACGCAGTGCCTTGATCTGACGGTCGGCTCCGACGCCCCCGTAGATGGTCGCGCTCCTCAGCCCTGTCCCCACGGATAGTTGATGCACCACTTGGTTGATCTGCTCGGCGAGTTCGCGCGTCGGCGTGACGATGAGCGCGCGCGGCATTCCTTTTGGTCCATCAAGTAATTTATTCAGAATGGGGAGGACGAACGCGGCGGTCTTGCCTGTGCCTGTCTGCGCGGTGCCGATGATGTCGCGTCCGCGTAAGGCGGCGGGAATCGCCGCCTCCTGGATCGGTGTCGCGGTTTCATATCCCGCGACTTTGATTCCCTGCATGAGGCGGGAATCGAGATTAAATTGTTCGAAGTTCAAAGGTTTTCCTGTTCTTCAGAAGTCGTGCACGTGTAAAGAAAGAGTTTCCCTCAGTCAAAAACAGCGGTGGACTGCTGATATAGATTATTGATGCGCAGATTATACACTACTTGCCCGCCTGCCCTGAACAGTAAATACTGACTTTTCCCGTACGAGATGATGACAAATGCAACTGGGGGAACGAACCTGCTTGTGGAATAATTTTCCTGTCTCGAAAAGGAGGTCGTATGGCTAAATTTACTCGCGAAGACGCGCTCGAATATCATCGTTTGAAGGGAAAACCCGGCAAGGTGGCGATCCTGCCAACCAAGCCGATGGATACGCAAAGGGATTTGAGTTTGGCGTATTCGCCGGGGGTGGCAGAGCCGGTGCTTGAGATCGAAAAAGATTCATCCAATGCCTACGAGTACACCTCCAAGGGAAACTTGGTGGCGGTTGTTTCCAACGGCACAGCGATTCTGGGTTTGGGCGATCGCGGCGCGCTGGCGGGCAAACCCGTGATGGAGGGCAAGGGCGTGCTCTTCAAGAAATTCGCCGATGTGGATGTGTTCGATATCGAAGTTAACTCGCACGACCCCGATGAGATCATCAAAGTGGTCGCGGCGATCTCGCCCACGTTCGGCGGAATCAATCTCGAAGATATCAAAGCGCCCGAATGTTTTTACATCGAGGAAGAACTCAAGAAGATGCTCGATATCCCTGTCTTCCACGACGATCAACATGGGACGGCGATCATCTCCTCGGCAGGACTCGCTAACGCGTTGGAGATCGTCGGCAAACGCCACGATGAGATTCGACTGGTGATCTCAGGCGCGGGCGCGTCGGCGATCTCGTGCGCAGAATTGGCGATCCGCTGGGGCGTGAAGCGCGAACACATCATGCTGGTGGATTCAAAAGGTGTCGTCCATTCGGGCCGCACGGATTTGAACAAATACAAACAACGCTTCATTCTGGACACGGACGCGCGCACCCTTGCGGACGCCATGCGCGGCGCAGACGTGTTCTATGGGCTGTCTGTAGCGAATGTGCTGACGCCCGAGATGGTCAAGTCCATGGCGAAGGACCCGATCGTCTTCGCTATGGCGAACCCCGACCCGGAGATTCGACCCGAACTGGCGAAAGAGGCGCGCAACGATGTCATCATCGCGACGGGGCGTTCGGATTATCCGAATCAAGTGAACAACGTTTTAGGTTTCCCATTCATCTTCCGCGGCGCGTTGGATGTCCGCGCGAAAGCCATCAACGAGGAAATGAAACTCGCCGCGTCGAAAGCGCTTGCCGCGTTGGCGAAAGAGGATGTGCCCGATTCTGTCCTGCGCGCCTATGGTGTGGAGAGCATGAAATTCGGGCGCGAGTACATTATCCCTGCCGCGCTCGATCCGCGCGTGTTGCTGTGGGAATCGCCTGCTGTGGCGCAAACCGCCATGGAGACCGGCGTCGCGCGCAAGATGATCGATATCGACGAGTATCGGGAGCAACTTGCGTTTCGCAAGGGAAAAGGCGAGCAAGTGCGATACTTCTTCCAGAACAAAGCGCGGTCATCAGGTGGAAAGAAGCGCATCGTGTTTGCCGAGGGCGAAGAGCAGAAGATCATCCGCGCGGCGTATCACGTTCATGAGGAGGGGATTGCCACACCCATCCTGATCGGTTGCGCTGGAAAGATTCAAGAACAGTTGAAGACATTGGGTCTTGACTACAAACCCGAGATCGTTGACCTCAACGCATTCGAACGATTCGATCATTATGCAAAAGCGTATTATGAACTTCGCCAACGGAAAGGTATGACCCCCACGAACGCAGTCTCGCGCATGCGCGACCCGAATGTGTTCAGTTTGATGATGGTGAAAGAAGGCGATGCCGATGCCTTTGTATCGGGACTCACGTATGAGTATCCCGATGTGATTCGCCCTGCCTTGCAGATACACCACACCGCCGCAGGCACGAGTCATGTGGCGGGCGTGTACGTGATGATCATCGAAGATCGCGTCTATCTGTTCACCGATGCGACGGTCAACATCGACCCGAGCGCGGAGGACCTCTGCGAGATCGCCTGCCTCGCGGCGGATTTTGCGAAACAATTGGAGCTCGAACCTCGCGTAGCATTCCTGTCGTTCTCGAACTTCGGTTCCACCCCGCATCCGTTTTCGGACAAGGTGAGGAAGGCCGTGGCGTTGACCAAATCGCGCCGCCCCGACCTCCGCGTGGACGGTGAGATGCAAGCAGATACGGCTGTCATGGCGGATATCATTGAAAATCGCTATCCGTTCAGTTCGGTGAAAGACGCCAACGTGCTTGTGTTCCCCTCGCTTGAGTCGGCGAACATTGCCTACAAGTTGCTTGCGCGGCTTGGGAAGGCAAAAGCGATCGGGCCGATTCTGTTGGGGATGGGCGCGCCGGTGCAAGTATTGCAAACCGGTGATGATGTGAGCGACATCGTGCAGATCGCGTCTGTCGCGGTGATGGATGCAATGGAACGGAATTAGTCTTGCCCGTTTGAGTGTCTCGTGAAAAAAACAAGTCCGTCGCGTTACAACGACGGACTTGTTGCTAGTTGCCCTTGGTTTATGATTTGTTCAGTTCTTACTTTTCGATGACTGAACCCATCCCAAATTTCCTGCGGATAAATGATCGAGTTCGTGCCGGGGATTTGTTCCATCGCGAGTCCGGTGTTCAGGTCAATACCCACTTGTTGATAGGCTTTGTACGCCAGTTGACTGCAATAGAACGCCTCTTCCGTTTCTGCGTTCATGAAATTCAAGTTATACGGTTTGCCGACTTGCGTGCGGCAATACTCAGAAACCTTCATCCGCATTTCATGTTCTTCCTGTTCAGCCAACCCCAACCCGTCCAGCGGGGAAACAATTCCATAGAATGAATCAAACAACTGTCCGTGCCG
>CAZQES010000138.1:0-10357 GCA_964591425.1 uncultured Anaerolinea sp. | reverse complement strand
AGGAACATGAAGATCTGGTCGCGTACCTCTACGCGTTGACGGATGAAAGCGCGATGCCCGACGTTCCGAATTCTGTGCCATCGGGTTTGCCGGTGGTGGAACAAGTTCCCAACCTTGCGCGCGAAGTCGCGGAGCAGTTGAATGTTGAGGTGACTGAGTCAGGCGTCCCTGCGCATGAACCGAAGGTCGTCCGTGTGGGACCGAACGAGTCCATCCAGCAAGCCGTTGACCGTTCCGGTCCGGGCGATACGATCGAAGTCCCGTATGGGATATATCACGAGTCGGTTGTGCTCGATTGGAGCGATGTCAAATTGATCGGCATCCCGAATGAAAACGACGAGTGGCCCGTGATCGACGGCGAAGGCACGCGCTCGGATGGAGTGATCGCATCGGGGAATAATTTCGAGATGGCGTTTTTCTCGGTGAAGAATTACACATCGAACGGCGTGCTAGTGGAAGGTGCGACTGGCGTGTACCTGCATGACATGTACATCGAGAACACCGGAGTGTATGGCGTGTACCCGGTGCGATGCACGGATGTGTTGATCGAACGGATCGAAGCCACGCTGATGAACGATGCGGCGATCTACGCGGGCAAGTCGCGGGATGTGATCATTCGCGACACATTGACGTACGGCAACGTGATCGGCATCGAACTGGAAAATACGGTGACCGGCGAAGTCTACAACAACGTGGCGCACGACAACACCGTTGGAATTTTCATCGACCTGTTACCGCAATTGCCCTCGAAGGTATCGTTGTACACGAAAGTGTATGACAATCTTGTTGAAAATAATAACGGCGAGAATTTCGGCACGCCGGGCACAGCCGTTGCGTTGATCCCGCCGGGGACGGGAATCCTGATCCTTGCCGCGGATGAAGTGGAAATCTATAACAATACGATTCGCGGCAACAAGACCGGGGGCTTGGCTGTGTTCAATTTGGGGATTGGATTTGACGCCAATGAAATTGACGTGGGTCCGAACCCTGAGCATGTGTACGCACACGATAACATTTACGAAAACAACGGCTACGATGCCGACCCTTTCGTGAAGAACATGCTCGGCAAAGGTTTCGACATCATCTGGGACTCGAACGGCGCGGATAATTATTTCGATGAGGAGGTATCTTCGTCATTTCCTCCCATCCTGCCAAAGACCTCATGGCCCCAGCCGCTGTACAACTTATACTGGAGGTTGTTCAATTTTGTGGTTGGGTTGGTGGGGTGAAGAAAAGTAGAGGAGTAGAGAATAGAGATTAGAGACTGGAGACTGGGCTGAGAGGCTCGGTCTCTTTTCATTCAAAATCTATGTTATACTTTTCTACAGAAAGGTATAACGAACATGATACTGACAATTTCCAACAAAGGCTGGGTTGTCATCCCGGCAGAATTAAGAAAAAAGTACGCGCTCGATCCGGGTTCCGAAGTAACATTAGTGGATTATGGAGGTGTCCTCGCCATCATTCCTGCCTTGAAGGATCCGATAAACTACGCGGCGGGTATGCTCAAAGGTGGCGCATCACTGACCAAATCTCTGCTTGCGGAACGCCAAAAAGAGCGCCAGCGTGGCAGATAAATCAATCTTTATACTGGACAGCTTTGCCTTGTTGGCATATCTTCAAGGTGAAAAGGGGATGGAACGTGTTCAATCCGTTTTGAAGGATGCAGAGAAGAGTCGCTGTGTGATACATATCTGTATCATCAACCTTGGGGAAGTGCTTTATATCATTGAGCGCGAAAAGGGGTTAGCGAAAGCACACGAAACGCTTGCCACGATCCGGCAACTGCCCATTGAAGTTATTCCAGTGGACAATCAAACTGTTTTAGATGCGGCACACATCAAGGCAAATCACACACTTTCATATGCAGACTCTTTTGCGGTGGTTTGCGCCCAGAAATCAGACGGAGTTGTATTAACTGGAGACAAAGAATTCGAATCGGTCGAGAATCTGATCCGTGTAGAATGGTTGTGAAGTCTATGCATCGCCTCGTGCCCGTTACTATGAAAGATGAAATTTTTCCCGATTATCGTGACACTCCTGTGGAGTTATTGCTCACATATCACAACCTCGGCAGGGAGTACGAAACGTATACGCAGGCGCAGTTACTTGTCGGCATGTGCATGGACAACCGCAAGCATTTGCACATCCCCGATAACTTCGCGTACATCATCCGCGCGGGTGGGGCGAATTTGCGCTACAGCGAGTTCAAAGTTTCCTACGCGATCGCCGTGGGAGGCGTGACATGCATCGCGTTGATCGGTCACAACCAATGCGGGATGGTGAACTTGATGGCACGCAGGGATGCGTTCATCCAAGGGTTGGTCGAGAATGCAGGTTGGGAAAAAGAACAAGCAGAGCAACATTTCATGAATTTCGCGCCCATGTTCGAGATCGGAAACGAAATCGATTTCGTGCTCAGCGAGGCGCGACGACTCCGCGCGCGGTACCCAAGAATCCTCGTTGCGCCTTTGCTCTACAAAGTGGAGGATAATTTGTTGTATCAGGTGAAGGAATGAACGGGGTGACTACGCCGTCGTTTTCAACGCCGAACGAATCATCAAAAATTCTGTGATATTTTCCGCGGTGATCAACCCGACGAACTGACCGCTGTGCATGACCGGCAGAGTCTTCGCTCCCGATTCTTGCAAACGCATGAGGGCTGACTCGACCATCTCATGCGAATCCACGCTGGGGACGTCGCGGCGCATCACGCCGATGACCGGCGCGCTCTGTCCCTGACGCGACAGGGCGGCAATGAACGCGTCGCGCTCGAGAATTCCCATTACTGCTCCGTTGGCATCCACGACGGGGAAATCATGTTGTGAACCGGCAAGCACCAGCCCGACCACTTGCGCAAGCGTGTCGCGTGGTGATAGCGTCTTGAAATCCGTCAGCATCGCGCGCGTAACGGGAATCCCGCTGATCGAGTTCTTCATCTGCACCATGCTGGCTTCCTGCGAAGCGCCGATCCACACGAAAAAGGCGATGAACAACAGGGACGCGTTGCCAAACAATCCGATGAACCCGAATAAGAACGCCACGCCCTGACCGATGTTTGCCGCGATCTGCGTCGCGCGGACGTACTCCATGCGCATGGCGAGGATGGCGCGCAGGACGCGTCCACCGTCCATGGGGAAGGCAGGGATGAGGTTGAACAACACGAGGGTGACGTTGACCACCATCAGCCGCATGAGAAAAGAACCCGAAGCGATGGTCATGCCGGTGAGGGGAGCCAGACTGCTCGTCAGAACGAGAACCGCAAAGAGTCCCGCGGCGATGACCACGTTGACGGCGGGTCCCATCAGCGCGACCCACAGCTCTTCGATGGGCTTATCCGGCAGGCGCTCCAGGCGCGCCACGCCGCCGATCGGATAGAGTGTGATGTCGCGTGTCTTGATCCCGTATTTGCGCGCGGTCAGCGCGTGACCATACTCATGCAGGATGACGCACAAAAATAACGCGAGGATGAAAAGGATTCCATTCGCTACTTCCACGAGACTGCGATGTTCGAGCCAATGACTGTACCCCACCCAGCCGATCAACAAAAGAAATGTGGCGTGGATGTAAACATCGATGCCGAGAAATTTACCTAATTTCCATTGCCATTTCATGTTTTGTTCTCCGAATTTCATAAGACCTCACAGGTTTCTTTAACCTGTGAGGTCTTTTTTTCATTAGATGATCCCCAACTTCTTCCCGGCTTCGCCGATGACATCCATGGCGCGTTCGATCTCGCTCGGCTCGTGCGCGGCAGTGACGGTGGCGCGCAGGCGGGCGAGCCCTTCCGGTACGGCAGGCGAAACGACCGGCAGGACGAACACATCGTTGTGCTGGGCTTCGCGCGTCATGGCAAATGCCATTTCATCGGTGCCGCACAATACGGGGACGATGGCCGTCTCGGTGAGCATAGTATCGAACCCCATGCCTTTGAGCCCGCCGATGAATTGCTTTGTATTCTGGTTGAGTCTTTCGATACGCCACGGTTCATCGAGGATGACCTTGAAGGCTTCGTTCGCCGCGGCGGCTTGCGCGGGCGGTAGTGCGGCAGAGAAAATATACGCGCGGCTTGCGTGCCGCAAGTAGGTGATGATGTCTTTGTTCGCGGCGACGTATCCGCCCACCGATGGGATGGTCTTGCTGAGGGTGCCCATCTTGATATCGATCCCCCCGTACATGTTGAAATGCTCTTCGATGCCGGTGCCTTTCACCCCGAGCACACCCACCGAGTGTGCCTCGTCGATCATCAACCACGCATTGTATTTTTTGCACAATTCAACGGTTTTCGGCAGGTCGATGATGTCGCCGTCCATGCTGAAGACCGAATCCGCAATGACCAGTTTAGCGACATCCGTCGGCGCGTTCTTTAGCAAGCCTTCGAGATGTTCCATGTCGTTGTGACGGAAGCGGCGGAACTCCGCGCCGGACATCAAGCACCCGTCCACGATGGAGGCGTGGTTCAATTTATCGGAAAAGACGTAATCACCGCGTCCCATCAAGGTGGAGACAACCGTCAGGTTGGTGGCATAGCCCGATGAGTATGTAACCGCGGCTTCGGCATGTTTGAAATTCGCAATGGTCTCTTCGAGTTCGGTGTGCAATGTCAACGTCCCCGCGAGGGATCGCACGCCGTTCGTGCCCGTGCCAAACTGGTCCACCGCCTTTTTAGCGGCTTCATTAATGCGGGGGTGATTGATCAGTCCGAGATAACTGTAGGAGGCATACATGCCCATCTCGCGCCCGCGCACGCGAACCTTCATGCCCGGCAATATTTCCTCCACAGGCTGGTTATAAAAATAGAGATCGTTCGCCTTCACATGTGCGACGCGTTCGGTGATCGCCTTAACGCGGCGGGTTACAGCATCATCGGTGTTGTGCAAATCCATGAGGAGTCCTCCAAAAAAGAATGCCGCAAGTGTACCAGAGACTTTGCAAGTTTTAAAAACTTCCGAAGTCTGGTTTAACAGGTTCCCCGCTCTGCGCCGACTCGAGGAACGCGCGAATGACCGCCACGTTGGCGCGGCTGTCGTTCAGCGAAATGAGCGAATCTTTGCCGAGCAAAATAGCATCTGCCATGTCTTCGACTTCGCCGAGATACAATTCCTGCCCTTTGATGTTGATGGTCTCCGTCTTTTCGTCGCGGGTCAAATAAATTTTCTCGTTGACGCCGGGCTTGAACGGGCGCGGGATGTTCAACGTCCCTTCACTGCCGACGAGCTCCATGAACGCGTGGAACGGGATGACGAAACTCGAATCGAACTGCGCGAGGACTCCGCTCTCGAAGCGCATCTGCCCGACGAACGTCTCGTCGATTCCCGTCGGACCTTCGACCTGCCACCCGAATACTTCAAGCGGATTCTCCCCGACGACCATCCGCGCGTAGCTAATGGGATAACATCCAACATCCCAGATGCTGCCGCCTCCCCACTCGGGATTCAACCTCACATCCCCTTCGCGGGATAGGACAAAACTGAACGAGCCGCGAATCAGCTTCAACGCGCCGAGCGATCCGCTCTTCACGATCTCCTGCACCTTCAACGTCTGCGGATGATGGCGATACATGAACGCTTCGGCAACGACCCGTCCGTTTTTGTTCGCGGCATATTTGATGGCGTCCACTTCATCGACACCGAGGGCGAGCGGTTTCTCGCACAACACGTGTTTGCCCGCCTCCACGGCTTTGATCGTCCATTCGGAGTGCAGGTGGTTCGGGAGGGGATTGTAGACCACGTCGATGTCGGGGTCGGCAAGCAGGGACTCGTACGAGCCGTAGGCGCGTGAAATTTTTTGTTCTTTGGCATACGCGTCCGCCGTTTCTTGAGAGCGGGAGGCGACAGCCAGCAGTTCATTCCGCTTTGAAACTTGAAGCGGGGCGATCAGCGCGCGGTTGATGCGCGCTGTGGACAGCAATCCCCAGTTGAGAATTTTGGACATGATGACTCCTTGTGTCACCCTGAGGGAGCGGTCACTGCGACCGAAGGGTCTCTAAGATTATAGAAAGAGATGTTCGCGGAGTTTATCCTGAGGGCCGCCAAAGGGCTCAGCATGACATAACAATTATAAGCCTTTGCAAAATTCACACCCGCGTCTTTCTGCTTCGACAATCGCTTGGTCGCTCGACCAGAAGAAATTTTTCTTCCCGACGACATCCACCAGCCCGCCGCGCTTGAGCATGTTGTAGGCGTTGTCGTGCATCCCTGCGAACATGAGTGTGCCTCCCTGTTGATGGATTCTTTCATGCAAACGATGAATCGCTTCGATGCCTGCGGTGTCAATCAGCGAAACCCCGCGCATGGACAAAATCAATGCGTGCGTATCTTTGAGATTGGCGAACGCTTCATTGAATTGACCCGTCGCCGCGAAGAACAGCGGACCCGTGAGAAACGCCACGCGTACATGCTGGCATTTGCCCGCGGTTTCGATTCCTTTTTGTCTGAGACGTTTGATATCCACTTCCTGTAGTTCGATGTCGATGCTGGCGATCTTGTTGAGGAAGACCGCGCCAGCGAGGAACGAACCGATGAGGATGGCTTGCGTCAGGTCAAGGACAATCGTAGCCAGCATCGTGATCGTGAAGGCGATCATGTCGGTCTTGAAGCGTTTGCCGAAGATGAATCGAATCGCGTCCCATTCGTTCATGCGAACAGCAGTCACCATCAACACGCCTGCCAACGCCGCCAAAGGGATTCGTCCCATGAACGGCGCGAGCAGGAACATGGAGAGCAACAATCCCACCGCGTGGACGATGCTCACGAGGCGCGTCTGTCCGCCTGATTTGATACCTACACTCGAACGAGCGATCGCCGCCGTGGCAGGGACTCCGCCAAAGAACGGGATGAGCATGTTACCCACGCCCTGCGCGATCAATTCTTGATTCGCTTGCATACGGATACCTGTCATATTGGAACCGACCGCGCCAGCCAACAACGATTCCACTGCGCCGAGTGCAGTGATCGTCAAGATGGGAGCGATGAAGTCGGGGAGGTTTGCCCAAGGGATGTTCGAGAGCGAAAGACGAGATTGGAGAATTAGAGATTGGGGGATGGCTCCGATGACAGGGGCAGACCAAGCCAAAACGTAATTAAGAAGCGTGGCGAGGATGATGCCGAGGAGTGAGGCGGGGAAGTGCGCTGTCCATTTTTTCGGCATGAACAGCATTGTTGCAATGACGACGAGTCCGAGAATCAGAGACTGGAGGCTGGGCGCGAATCCGCCTTGGAAATATCCGATCAATTTTTGCGCGGCAGTTTCCGTGGCAGGAGTCTTGATGCCGAGGAAGTTGTCAATTTGACCGATGAAGATGATGAGCGCGATGCCCGAAGTGAAACCGCTGATGACGGCTGAGGGGATGAAGGCGATGAAGCGACCGAGCCGCAGGACGCCGATGAGAAGCAGGAGCGCGCCTGAGAATAAACCCGCGACCCAGATACCTTCGAGTCCGTAACGCCCCACGAGCACGATCAGCACGGCGGACATCGCGCCTGTGGGTCCGCTGATCTGGAACGGCGCGCCTGTGAGCGCGCCCATGATGAAGCCCGCGAGAATGGCAGTGACCAACCCCGCCGCGGCGGACGCGCCCGATGCAACCCCGAACGCCAGCGCCAGCGGGAGCGCCACTGCGGCAACGGTGAGACCTGCTAGCAAGTCCTGTTGAAATTTGGCAAGCGAATAGCCAGTGAACTCGTCCTTGTAGAGGCGAGCAAGTGAACGGCGTGGCATAAATTGTTCTCCGAAAATAGTAATTTCACAAAGGCTCACTGCTCCCCCAAGGCGTCCTTTGTGTTAGTGGCGAGATTGTATCATTCTTCTGTAGATTAGATTTGGTTTAATTATTTTGAGCTTCCGAAAACTCCCTTTGAAGCTCTGAGAAAAATAGAGCAAAACTGTTACAACGGCCAGTATTTACCAGATTATTGAGATCGTCAATTGTGATGTTACTTATGATACTCTCCATTTCACTTTTGTGTTTATCATAGCTTACATTTGCCAAATTAAGCACCTGTGCAAACTGAACAGCAGGTTGAAAGAAGGTTGTTTCAGAATCTATAACTCGGAGATCAAAACCTAAGTTTTTATGGATATTTTCAGGTGTTAATAACGGACTGATTCTTTCGAAGTTTTCATAAAGACCCAGCAGCCATGCTTCAAGTTCCATAATTGCAAAGAAGAAACGTATCTTCTCCGCGTTATTCATAGCATTAATTACATTGGCTACTGAATTGCGAAATAACACATTAATATGTTGCTCAATTTGATTTGTTATCTTCTTATATTCTGCCGAATACATATCACGTAACCCAATGACTTCAAAACCCATGCTTACAAACTTTTCGTGCCTTTCAACAATCGCGCTGAGAACCCTTTCATCTGTGCCAACGTTTATTATCTGATAATGAATGAGAGCATTAGGCGGATTATGCTTATATGGCACATGTAGCAAACGATCTGATTTCAAGTCAAAACACTCGAAACTTAATTGCTCATATCCGACAAGTTGAATCAGGACGTGTCTTACAAAAATCAACTCGCCTTGACCCTCTGTAAACACAACCACCTTTTTCATTATTTATTTCTGATGTAATATCCAGTGGAAAATAAATCAAAGTTATTTAATCCTGTATTCTGAAACTCATCAAACATTTCTTTCGAGTTTCTATAATTCAAATTAACAACTTCTCCACCTACTCTCGACAAAATAATCCAATACTCTAAAGGTACTGCATTCATAATAAAGCGGTCGTTGGTTGTCATGATCAATTGCATGGAAGAATCCTCTGTCTTTTCAACAAGTCTCTTCACGAGAGCCGATGAACGGCTGTAATCAAGCCCTTCGCCAATGTCATCTATCAACAAACAAGTAACTCTGCCTGACAGTAGCCAATAATTGAACTGAATAAACAAAGACAATGCCCGAAACATACCCTGAGACATTGAAAGTTGAATTACTCTGGTATGAAGATCTGATTCCGTAACATATATACCAGAGGGGGCGCCAATTGAAAGAGATGATGGCATTTGAGGTGAAACTACAGATACATCGCCAAAGCTATCCACGCCAATATCTTCAAGTTCGTAGCCGATAAACCTCATGTCGGATAACAAGGCGTTTTTAAATTCATCACCAAACTCCTTTTCTCCTTGTATAAAAATACCCACAACTTTCTCGGTGTCTTTAATGTTTACTTTGGTCTCATTCCCTAAGTTCTTAAATTCTCCGAGCTTTATCATTAACTGATCTTTACCTAATGAGGACCCAAAATCCAACTTGGCAACTCCTTTTGCCCACTCATACAAATCATCAATATATGGATGTTGGATAGAATCTCTCTTTGCAATAACTGCAAGCCTGTTAGGTTCTGTTTTAAATCGAATATCCTGCCCAATTTGCAAGGCCTTAATTACTCCTGTGCCATCTTCAGATCTAGTCAAATGAACCACATTATCAATTTTTAATTCTTCAGAAAATACAGATTTATTGTGATGTTCCAAAGAATAGACAAAGATCTGATTGTTGTGACTCAATTCGATAGAGTATTTGCCTTCGCCTATCTCTAGTACGTCAGAGGCGGAGATAAGTGTAGCAATACCCCTAAGGACATTTAGCATTCTGGTTTTCCCAGTGGCATTTTTACCCACAACTAAATTTATCGCTCCAAATGTGCAATTAGTTAGAGTCCACTCACTAGGAAGAGACTCGAATTCAGTGTAGGATAATTTTTCAAGTTTCATGTCAATCCTCTAGCATTCTTAATAGACAACTTTTCTTCCAGTCCCTTTTCAAAGCTTCCAGCACTTCATCGCTGAGGACATCACAATAGCGAATTCTGCGCTGATTTGCAATTCAAACATTTCCAGCCAGGTGGCTGGCGAGTTCATGTTGGCTTGGCTGACCACAATACCAATCCCTCATCACGCGCGGCTTGCGAAACGGAAAATTCACTTTGAAACACATCCTCGCCGACGACCAGCACCGAAACAAAGGGTCCATTATTGACCATCGAATCAACCGCCGCGTCAACCAGTTGTCTCCAACGCGCGTCGCCTGGTCCACCAATGTAGACGCTCGCGGGCTGTTTATCTTTGCGAAGCACAACCAACACATCCACATCCGATTCAGGGTTTGCCTCTCCGCGCGCATAGGATCCGTATAATACAATTCTGCTGATCGCATCGGGGAACAAACCGAGCGCGCGGTTCTGGAAATTAGCCAGAGTTGTCTGAACCAAGCGCGGCAGGCGAATTTTGGTCTTGACAGACTGTTGTGGTCGTAATGTCTCTTGTGCCATGCTTTGATTATACCTAAATTAACCCAAGTTGCGACCTACCAAAGGAAGTTGATGGAGCAGGCGAGCACAAA
>CAZQES010000137.1:8324-10364 GCA_964591425.1 uncultured Anaerolinea sp. | reverse complement strand
AGCACGTCGAAGCACAGCGCCGCTGCGTCGGCTTGTCCGCAATACCATTGCCCCTCCTCACGCGCGCGGGCTAATGTTTTGTGGACGTAATCGGGATAGGCGGGCATATTATTACCTCCAGTTATCTATCCGTAAGCAATTTCAATAGGTTTTCTTTGGTGACCAGGTCAACATCCCTTGCCGACGCGAGAAACGGCTGAACATCATTCATCACTTGCTCCCATGAAAACGACTCAATTCGCGAGCGAATAATTCTGCGCCAGTTAGCCGCTGTGACTTTTTCTCCAGACCAATTGGTTTGTGTGAGAGCATTGTTGAGCAGGTTCAAATTGGGTAGTGGCCATTCTCTGTCACTCAAATACCAGATCAGATCGTATACGTCGCGTCCCTTTAAAAACGGACGTTGAAGAATAGCGTGGAGTTTTCCCGCCAACAGCGATGCCTTGTCATGGTGCTGTACGTTGAGAAGAACATGGCGGCGCACAATAGATACTTCCAAACCTGCGCCTTTCGGCGGGTTGGTATCTACTTCGAGTTTGACAGCCAACGTCTCGTGGCGGTGCGGCGATAATTCAAGTTCGAAGGGTAATCCGTTGAAACGCACAAACGCGCTATGTACGGTTTTCTGGTCACTGGCCTTCACAGAAAGGTCGTAACCCTGCACGTTCAAATCCTTTTGAATGCTTTGTAGGTATGCGCGAAAATCATAGACGGTGGTATTACTTTCCAGAGCAAAATCCAAATCTTCGGAGTAACGCGGCAGGGAGTATAGGAAGCGCAATGCCGTTCCGCCATGGAAAGCCAGAGGGATCATTGCGCCTGCGCGTTGCAGGCTTTGCAAAATCAATGCCTGTAAATACTCGCGTGCCATATTACGGGCCTCGATGGTAGAGGATGCAGACTGGATCAAACCCACTAGATGACCTTTCATCGCATCGCCTCATATTCGCCGCTTTCCGCGGTGGCCAAGGTTGTTACGATATGGGCAACGCGTTTCCATTTAGGTTTGCCCGAGCGTTCAGCAAATGTATGGAGGCGTTCCAAATCGAGTTGCTCTAAATTTTGCAGTCGTAACTGGGATAAGTATGTCAGTGAGTCTGAATTGGGTGTAAGGTGTGCAAGGTCCAGCAGGGATTTTTCGGGCAGGGCAATGAACGCATGTTGCCTCTTTGACACTTCAACAGAGTGATAGCCAAAAGACAGGTGCGGCGCGATGTGCTGGAAGATATACCCGCCATTCCATTGCGAGGTGCGCTCCGTTGAAACGCTGGTTGTGCGCGGAGTGTATTCTGGAATCATTCCATAATATGCCAGTGCTGATTGTCCGCTTACGTAGGAACCTAAAACTAACGCATTCGCGATCAAAAATGGATGCGGCGCAACGCTTTGATATGGTGATGCCAGTGTATAAAGTCCTCTTCGTAACTGTTGGACTTTCCCCGCCTTTACCCAGCGCGAAAGCTGACGACGCACATCGTTAGAATCCGTCTTCCCAGTCAGGAGCAATCCTGTTTCAAAGAGAGGTTCATTTCCAACCAGAGCAACCAACTCATCGAATTTCATGTAATTATTATGCCATATATGGCAAGTTATTGCAACGGATCTTGGTTTTATTGTCGCGACCCCAGTGATACTGAATGGCACCAGCCGCCCGAAAATAAAACCTTGGGCTATTCTTTCGAAGCCCGCTGAAGCGGACTCATCCCTGTCGTTGTGCTAGATACAGCAACCGCAAAATCTTCAACGCATCATAATTCAGCGCGCCGTTCAATTTGTCGTACACCGGCTTGAGGTACATCGTTCCCAATTCATCGAACGCAGCGAAGGCCGCTTGTTGCTGTTCGGGCGTAGCGGATGTTGCCGCCAGCAGATCATCGCCGTTGCGAAGTTTGTTGCCCGCCATCACAAATTTTGTCAGGTGTTCGAGAATCGTTCCCTGTGTCACTTGATGCCGTTCCATCAACGTTTGAATCGTCGCGCCTTCGTTGAACGCTACAGCGACAAGACGCGTGCGCTCGCCGAGTTCCGACTCCCCTCTCC
>CAZQES010000137.1:0-8314 GCA_964591425.1 uncultured Anaerolinea sp. | reverse complement strand
CGTCGTCGTTGTCGTCGTCGACGACGACCGCACAGCACGCTCCCCTCTCCCCTTGGGAGAGGGGCTGGGGGTGAGGGTGACGCGTGCGCGTTCCTCAAGCCCATGCTTCTTGCAAACCGATTGAATCACATCCAAGAACGCATCGCCGTATTGACTCAACTTCGCCTGTCCCACGCCTGAAATTTTCAACAAACTCTCGCGCGATTGCGGATAATACGCCGCCATTTCCGTCAGCGTTCTATCGGAGAAGATGACATACGGTGGGACTCCAGCCTCATCCGCCATCTCTTTTCGCTTCTGACGAAGGACCGCAAACAACGCATGGTTGTACTCGATTTCCCTCTTCTTCCCTTTGACGCGGACACGCTCCGCTTCTTGCACGACGCCGAAAATTGGTTCTCTTTTCTTGAGCGACTCCAACGCTTTGACGGTGAGACTCAGCGTGTGAAATTCCCCTTCCTGTTTGAGGTAGCCCATGCTCAAAAGTTGACGGGCGATGTGCATCCATTGTTTTTTTGTCAGTTCACCGCCGATGCCATACGTGGACAATTTGTCGTGTTCCCAGCGCATAATCTTTTCATTTTTCGAGCCAAGCAGAATATCCACGATGTGCGCCGCGCCGAATTTTTCGTCCGCGCGTTTGACGCAGGAGAGGAACTTCTGCGCGTAGAGCGTGATGTCGGCGAGCGGAGTCGGGGCGGAGGTGCAGTTGTCGCAGTTAGAGCAGTTGTCGGCTTCGTACGATTCGCCGAAGTAGTTGAGAAGGGGCTTGCGGCGGCACGTCCGTTCATCCTCCGCAAAACGGACGATCGCATCCAAATGCTGGATCGCGACTCGTTTTTCATCGCCTTCTTTTTGGTCGATGAAATAGTTGATCTTGGCAACGTCCGAATAGCTGTACAACAACGTACAATGCGCGGGCAAACCGTCGCGTCCTGCGCGCCCGATCTCCTGATAATAACTCTCGATGCTCTTCGGCAGGTCGAAGTGGATGACGAAGCGCACATTGGGCTTGTTGATGCCCATGCCGAACGCGATGGTGGCAACGATGATCTGTGCGTCGTCGCGGATGAACGCCTCTTGATTCTTTTTTCGTTCGGCATCTTCCAACCCTGCATGATACGGGCGGACGGAATATTTTTTGGCGGCGAGATACGCGGCGAGTTCGTCCACCTGTTTGCGCGAGAAACAATAGATGATGCCCGACTGGTCTTTGTAGCGATCGAGCATTTCGATCACCTGACCGATCGGCTCGCGTTTGCGAACGACTTCGATGTAGAGATTCTCGCGGTTGAAACTGGCGACGAATTCATTCGTGGTTGAAAATTTGAGCGTGTTGCGAATATCCTGCCGCACGCGCGAGGTGGCGGTGGCGGTGAGTGCGAGACAAACCGCCTTCGGGTATCGTTTGCGCACTTCGACGAGTTGACGATACTCGGGGCGAAAGTCGTGCCCCCATTCCGAGATGCAGTGTGCTTCGTCAATGGTCAGGCAATCAACCTGAATTGAATCAAGAAGCGTAAGAATGCGCGATGTGAGAAGCGTTTCAGGCGCGACGTACAACAATTTCACTTCACCGCGCCGCACGTATTCCATGTTCTCTTGATATTCCTGCGGCGAAAGCGTGCTGTTGATGAACAGCGATGGCACGCCGAACGCGCGCAGTTGCTCCACCTGATCTTTCATCAACGAAATGAGCGGCGAGACGACGACCGTGAGCCCCTCGAATAACAAAGACGGGATTTGATAACAAAGCGATTTTCCTCCGCCTGTCGGCATGATGGCGAGCGTATCGTTGCGCGCCAACACATTTTCGATTATTTCACTTTGAAGCGGGCGAAACGAATCGTAGCCAAAGGTCTCTTTGAGGATGGAGGCAGGGGATGGCATGGGCGAAGTATATCAAAACAAAAATCGCCCCGCCAGAAAACTGACAGGGCGAATGAATTTACAAATGTAGTGCGAGACGCTTTGCGCATCGCGTGTTACCCGGCGACTACGAACCTGAATTTATACTCATACACTCCATGGGTAGCCTGTTGGACTGATTCCTATTTGTGTGTAAAGTCGAGAGATACCCGAACGCGGCAATCTCATTTATTCGCCTTTTTGAGGATCAAGTAATCTATTCCCAAAAGCAGGATGCCACCAAAAATTCCCATCAAGTGATACGGCAGATAATGCATCACATTCACTGATTGACCGGTAGCCTTCCAGTAAAAATAGGGCGCCCAGACCAGGATTCCTGCAAACATCAAACCATGACCTGCCATGCGCAGGCGGCTCTTCGGGGGTTCAATGATCCCTAGCTCTCTGCGGGCAAACGCGCGCAATCGTGACCCGCCCGTTACACCCAGTAAGTGGAGCGGAAGGTACACGCTCATGGATGGTTGTTCGCCGATGAACCGCAGGACGATATACGGAACCCATACCAACACGCCCAGCCAGATCAACACGTTCCCCCAACGATACCGCACCAGCGCGGCGTTATAAATTTTTTCATTGGTTATCATGTGTGAAATGCCTCCGTGACCGCTTCGATGGTCTTATCAATGATCTCATCCGTGTGCATGATCGAAATGAATCCTGCTTCGAACTGCGAGGGCGCGAGATAAACGCCATTTGCCAGCATCTTCTGGAAAAATTTTCCGAATCGAACTTTATCCGCCGCCTTGACCGTGTTCCAGCCAACAGGTTTTGTTTCACTGAAGAACGTTGTGAACATCGTGCCGACTCTCGTCTGCTGGATTGGGACTCCCGCGCGTTTCGCCGCCTCCTCGACTCCCGCTTCCAGCCGACGGGCGGTCTGTTCCAGTTTCCTCCAAACTTCCTCTCCCCGAATCAGATTCAATGTCGCGATCCCCGCTGACATGGCAAGCGGATTCCCGGAAAGCGTCCCCGCCTGATACATCGGACCAAGCGGCGCGACCATCTGCATGATCTCCCGCTTCCCACCATACGCGCCAACGGGCAGTCCGCCGCCGATGACCTTGCCCAGCGTAGTCAGGTCGGGCTTGATGTTGTACAGCGTCTGCGCCCCGCCCTTGTGGACGCGGAAGCCCGTCATTACTTCATCGAAGATCAACACCGCGCCGTATTCTGTAGTCATTTTGCGTAAGCCTTCGAGGAAGCCAGGCAATGGCGGGACAACACCCATGTTCCCAGCCACAGGCTCGACAATGAGTCCCGCGATCTTGTTGGGATATTTTTTGAACAAGGCTTCGACCGATTCTAGGTTGTTAAACTGTGCCACCAACGTATCCAAAGCGACGGCGCTTGGCACGCCAGGTGAATCAGGTAATCCTAGTGTCGCCACGCCTGAGCCTGCCTGCACCAACAACATATCCGCGTGACCGTGATAACAGCCATCGAACTTGATGATCTTCTCGCGTTTGGTGTAGGCGCGGGCAAGTCGCAACGCGGACATGGTCGCTTCCGTCCCTGAATTGACGAAGCGAATCATCTCGATGTTGGGCATGAACTCCATGATGCTCTTCGCCAGTTCGATCTCCAACGGGCTGGGCGCTCCGTAGGAAGTTCCCATCAGCGCGGCTTCCTGGATGGCTTTCACCACGTCGGGGTGGGCGTGTCCTGTAATGAGCGGTCCCCACGAAAGAACGTAGTCAATGTAGCGGTTGCCGTCCACATCGAAGAGATACGCGCCTTCGCCGCGTTGGATGAAGAGCGGTTGTCCACCCACAGCGCGGAAGGCGCGCACGGGCGAGTTCACGCCGCCGGGGAAGAGGGTCTGCGCTTCTTGAAAGAGGGAGATGGATTGGGTGATGTTCATGGGTTCCTTTATTGTCATTGCGAGGAGCGCTCTTTGCGACGAAGCAATCCCCCAGTTATTGGGAGATTGCTTCGCTCCTTGCAGTCGCTCGCAATGACATTTGGTTTTGAATTTTTTCAACAGCCAGTTCACCCGAATGAATGCAATCAGGGATTCCAATTCCGCGATAGCCGTTGCCAGCCAGCGCGAGGGTGGGATATTTCTCCAGCGCGGTATCAATGCGTTTGAGAATTTCGGGATGACCGAGATTGTACTGCGGCATGGCGTTTTCCCACAGGAAGACACGCGAGATGAGTGGCTCGGCGGTGATGCCAAGTGTTAATTTCAATTCTTCTTTGGACAACTCCAGTAAATCATTTTCATTCCACGGGATGTCCTGCCCTGCACGACCGACGAACACGCGGATCAATGCGTACCCTTCGGGAGCGCGGTGCGGGAACTTGGTGGATGTCCATGTGCAGGCGAGGGCTTTGCGTCCTTCGCGGCGCGGGATGACATAGCCGTAGCCGTCCAACTCGCGGGGCAGATCGCTTTGTCGGTAGGCGAGGGAGACGGTGGCGGTTGAGGCGTAGGGAATGCTTTGGAGGGTCGAGCCAAGCTCGGGGTCGAATGAGGCGAGCAATCCTCCGCTGATGTAAGCAGGGGTGGCGAGGATGAGGGCGTCGGTGGAGAGAGTCTCGCCTGTTTCCAGTTCCACGCGATAAGGTAATTGGTAATTGGTAATTTTTATTGCTCTCGTGTTAAGACGCAACTCGACTTTCGGCTTTAGGCTTTCGACTAATGCTTCGACAATTTCGGCGAGACCTGTGGTGGGCGTGAGAAACGCGGAGCGCGAACCCTGCACTTTGCCATTCGATTGCTGTCGCATTTTCAACGCGCCGCGCGCGAGACTGCCATGTTTGAGTTCGAGGTCGCGCAGGTAGGGGAAAGTGGACGCGAGGCTGAGTTGATCGCCGTCGCCCGCGTAGATGCCTGACATGAGCGGCTCGATGAGATTCTCATACGCCTCACGCCCCAGCCGACGGCTGACAAACGCGCCGAGGCTTTCATCGCCATTGATGTTTTTCGCGGGGAGCAGGAAGTCGAGTCCCATGCGCGTTTTGCCAAACCATGAAATGAGACGCGAGCGCAAAATGGACGGCACATCCGAAGGAATCATCATGGCGAGTCCTTCTGGCAGTGGAAGCAAACGACCTTTGTTGTGAACGTAGGTATTTTTCTTGTTCTGGTTCGTGCCGTGCAAGCGTTCTCCAAGACCGAGTTCCTTGCAGAGCGCTACGCCCCAGGGTTTTGACGCGAGAAATGTATCGGGTCCGCCTTCGATGATGAACTGACCGTCATCGAATGAGATACGGTCGGTGGCGATTTTTCCGCCCCAGCGCGAATCCGATTCGATAAGCGTAATTTGTGAATAGTAATTGGTGATTGAGGCGTAGTATGCGGCTGAGAGTCCAGCAATGCCGCCGCCGATGATGATTAGTTTCATGGTTGGTTAGTTTCGTGGTTTGATGGTGGATGTATACAAGTAGACAGGTATACAGGTAAACAATTAAACATGTTCGGACGTGTGTACCTGTGTACGTTTTTACTTCTCACAGATGCGGCGCTTTCCATTTTTTGATGGTTTCAGCGAAGGGCAGTTTCACTTTGTTCGGATTGAAAGGGAACCAGCCCAGCTCCGCGCGGACGGCTTGTTCTTTGAGTTCGGTACTGCCCCAGACGAAGGTCGCGCCGATGACGCCGACGATGACCGAAGCCCAGTCATTTTGAATGAAGAGGGATGCAAGGATGATGAGAAAGCCGATGCTCATCATGTATGGCCATGACCAGTAGCCAAAGTAGCGTTCGCCGCGTATAACCAGTGGAAAGCCGAGTCCGATGATGGCGAAGGTGACGAGTCCGATGAGGATGCCGAAGGGGTTCATAGGTGTTCCAGTAATCAGTAATCAGTGAGGAGTTATCAGTGGGTGATGAGTTTGGGCGCTTCTTCGGGAGAGACAGGGCGCCCGATGGGATCGCGTTTGAGGAGGTCGAGGGTGGTAGCAGTGGGATATTCCGCAAGGATTTTGGCATGGCGCGGGTTGTTTGGGTTGGCGGGAGCGTGTCCGTGCTTGATGCGGTTTTGCTGGCGATAGAGTTCGAACGCGTCCCAGAGTAGGGTGATGCCGAGGATGCCGAGGGCGGTTTTCAGTGACCACGCTTCGCGGTCAGTGATTAGTGAACAGTATTCAGTGATCAGTCCGAGCGCGATGGCGATGAACATGGGTAGGCGAATATCGCGCGCTTCCGCTTCCACCTTGCGGACGGCAACATGCCCAATCCAAATGGTAAGAAATGCTGTAATCGCCGCAGTTAGTCCAAGTGTGTTGATTTCCATGTTTACCTGTGTACCTGTCTACTTGTGTACGTACTCGTGAACCATATCCACGACAGCCTTCACATTGTCAACAGGCGTGTGTTGCAGGATGCCATGACCCAGATTGAAGATGTGACCAGGCTTGCCATTGGCGCGTTTCAAAATGTCGTGGACGCGCTTTTTGATTTCATCACGCGGGGCGAAGAGGATGGCGGGGTCGAGGTTGCCTTGCACGGCGACATCGTCTCCTAGTAGTGACCAGCCATCGTCAAGCGGGATGCGCCAGTCGAGTCCGATCACGTCTCCGCCCGCGCGTTTCATCAGCGGGAGGAGAGTCGTGATGTTCGTGCCGAAGTGGATCACGGGGACGTTCTCTTTTTTCGCGTCCTGCAAAATCTTCTGCGAATATGGCAGAACGAACTCTTCGTAATCAGCGGGACTCAACGCGCCGACCCACGAGTCGAAGACTTGAACGGCTTGCACCCCCGCGTGGATCTGCGCCACGAGATAATCGCTCAAAACGACGGAAAGTTTTTCCATCAGCGCGTGCCAGGTCTGCGGATCGGAATACATCATCGCTTTGGTTTTGAGGAACTCACGCGACGATCCGCCTTCGATGATGTACGAAGCGACCGTGAACGGAGCGCCACAAAAGCCGATCAGGGGCACGCCGCCCAAAAGTCCGCGCAAGAGGCGAATGGCGTCCATCACATAACCCAAATCGGAGTCGGGATCCACGGGGCGCAGATTCTTCACGTCATCCAGCGTGCGGACGTGGTTCTGCAAAACGGGTCCCTCACGTTTGGCAAACTCCAGCCCAACGCCGAGCGGGATGGCGGGGAGGAGAATATCGGCGAAGAGAATCGCCGCGTCCACGCCGAGCGCGCGGACAGGTTGAAGCGTCACTTCGGCGGCGATTTCGGGGTGATGACAAATTTCGATCAGCGAATATTTCTCGCGGATGGCGCGGTACTCTGGCATGTAACGTCCCGCCTGGCGCATGAACCAGACGGGGGTGGTGTCGGTGGGGAGGCGGTGGCAGGCGGAAAGAAAAGATGACTGGAGATTAGAGATTAGATGACTAGTGGTTGCGGATTGATTTTGCATTGGACTATTCTCTACTCTCTATTCTCTGCTCACTAAAATACACGCAGGATCACTTTCCAAATAATCTCCCGTCATGCCGTAGGCGCGACCGCGTTGACCGCCGCAGACATCGTTGTAGATGCAGGTTCCGCACACGCCTTTGAGTTTGGACGGGTTGCGCAGGTCTTTGAAGATTTGCGAATTGCGATACACATCCACGACATCATCTTCGCGCGTCATGCCCGCAGTGACGGGGAGAAATCCGCTTGGTTGAATTTCGCCGATATGTGAGATGAACAAAAAGCCGTTGCCGTCATTCACGCCTTTGGTGGGACGATGAAGTCCGTCCGCGTATTGGAAGCCCGCGCTCTGAAAGGTAACAGGAGCGCTTGTGTTCTCGGCGCGTTTACGTTCGATTGCCACGCGGCGGTACATCGGTGCGGCAGTGGCTTTGATGTCGAAGGGCGCGTTTTTCGAAAGGTCATACAGCCAGTTGAAAACTTTTTCATGCTGTGCGGCGCTGACCATCTGCTCGCGCATGGCGCGTCCTGTTGGGACAAGGAAAAAGACCGACCATTGCACCGCGCCGACTTCCTGAATGAAGGGAACCATCTCGTGCAGAATGTCCACGTTATGTTTTGCAACCGTGGTATTGACCTGTACGCTCATGCCCACATCATGCGCGCGATGGAGCGTGTCCATTGTCCGCTGCCACGAGCCTTGCACCTTGCGAAACTCATCGTGAATTTCGGAACGCGGTGCATCAAGCGACAACGCCACGCGTTTGATTCCCGCGTCACGCGCTTTTTCGAGTCTCTCTTTTGTTGGCAAAGCCGTTGCCGTTGGTGTGAGTGAACAACGCAAGCCGCGCGCGTTGGCGTAGGCGATGAGTTCGAATACATCGGGACGCATGAGCGGGTCGCCACCCGTGAAGATCAAAATGGGATTGTTGCCAAACGCGGCAAGCCGTTCGATCAATGCCTTGGCTTCATCTGTCGAAAGTTCACGCGGGTCGCGGTGATGTTGAGCATCGGCGCGGCAATGCACACAGGCATACGCGCAGGCGCGGGTTACTTCCCATG
>CAZQES010000136.1:0-10542 GCA_964591425.1 uncultured Anaerolinea sp. | reverse complement strand
CGCGCCATCACGTTCGTCGGTTCGACCAACGTCGCTAAATATATTTACGCCACTGCCGCCGCGCATGGCAAACGTGTGCAGGCGCAAGGCGGAGCGAAGAATCCCGTTATTGTGTTGCCAGATGCGGATATGGACATGGCAACAAAAATCATTGCGGATTCCGCCTTCGGATGCGCGGGACAGCGCTGTCTCGCCGTCTCTTTCGCAGTGACGGTTGGTACTGCCCGAAATACATTTACCGAGCTGATATGTGATGCCGCCACTTCTCGCGTCGTTGGCTACGGCTTGGACTCAGGCGTCCAAATGGGACCAGTCATCAATGCCGCGTCGAAAGCGCGAGTCGAGTCATTGATTGGACTCGGCGTCAAAGAGGGAGCAACCGTCCCCGTAGATGGACGCGGCACTTTAGTCAAAGGATATGAATCAGGACACTTCGTCAAGCCCACCATTTTGGCAGATGTCCCGCGTGGCAGTGAAATCGCAAAGACAGAAATCTTCGGACCCGTGTTGAGTCTCATGCACGTTGAGACTGTCGAAGATGCCATCGAGTTGGTCAACAGCGGACAATATGGAAACCAAGCAAGCCTGTTCACATCATCTGGCTCTGCCGCAAGAAAATTCCGCTACGAAGCCGAAGTTGGCAACGTCGGAATCAACATCGGTGTCGCCGCGCCGATGGCATTCTTCCCCTTCAGCGGCTGGAAGGACTCATTCTTCGGCGATATGCACGGTCAAGGCATGGACGCTGTCGAGTTCTTCACGCAGAAGAAAGTTGTGGTCGAACGCTGGCCCAAAGAATGGACGAGGAAGTTTTAATTACGCCCATCCGTCATTGCGAGCCCGATAGGGCGAAGCAATCTCCGTCACAAGGTTGGAGATTGCTTCGTCGGGCTACCGCCCTCCTCGCAAGGACGGAACATGAGGATATATGAATTACGAAACAGCACTCTCTTACTCAACCCAATGGCTCGACATCATCAAACAGGAACACTTCCCTGAACAGGCTCAAGCCAAATGGATCATCGAAGAATCGTCTCGCAATTTTGCTGAACATTTCAATCGCGGCTGGTTGGAGTATCGCAAGTCCGTGACGGAGGCGGGCGATTGGGCATCCGTTGAGTGGTCGGGCAAAGGCTCGACGTTTACCGACGTGATGGGACGGAAATACATTGACTGGCTGGGTGGCTTTGGCATGATGGATCTGGGTTGGTGTCATCCCGAAGTGGTGGATGCCGTCATTGCGCAAGTGAAGCGCAGTCCCATGCCATCGCAGGAATTGATCGACCCGTTGCGCGGCGTGCTTGGCAAGCTCATGGCTGATATCACACCGGGCGATCTGAAATATTCGTGGTTCGCCGCGAGCGGTACGGAAGCCATCGAAGCCGCGATAAAAATCGCAAAACTATATACGGGCAAGTCTGCGTTCGTCGTGGCGGTCAAGGCGTTTCACGGCAAGACGATGGGTTCGCTTTCGATGATGGGCAAAGCGGATTATCGTCAGGCGATGGGCTTGTTATATGGCGGGCAAATTTATCATGTGCCATTTGGTGATGCGGATGCGCTTGAACAACAACTCGATATTTGCGCGAAGGTTGGCATCGGTGTGGCGGGCGTTTTGTTCGAGCCGATTCAAGGCGAAGCGGGAGCCATCGTTCCGCCCGATGATTTCTGGTCCCGCGTGCGCGCCGCGACGAAGAAGCACGGCGTTCTGCTGATTGCGGATGAAGTGCAAACGGGTCTCGGTCGGACGGGGAAACTGTGGGGCGTTGACCATTGGGACGTCGCGCCTGACATCCTTGCCACAGCCAAATCGCTCGGCGGAGGCGTGATGCCCGTCAGCGCGGTGACCACGACCGAAGAGGTTTTCAAACCGATGATGTATCCGAATCCGTTCATGCACACGACAACGACAGGCGGAAATGCCCTCGCTTGCGCGGCGGCAATTGCGACGATCAACATCACGCTTCGCGACCGCCTTTGGGAAGGCGCAGCGGCGAAGGGTAGTTACCTCATCGAAAAAGTGACCGAACTAGCCGACGAATTTCCGCAGTTGTACAAAGAAGTGACCGGTAAAGGATTGTTGATTGGTCAGCACTTCCAATCCCCCGATCTCGGCTACAAGGTTGCGGCGGAGTTGTTCAAGCGCGGCGTGCTGGTTGCTGGCACGCTCACCAGCGCACAAACCATCCGCATCGAACCGCCGCTGATCATCACGCAGGAAGAAATCGACGAAGGTTTGAATCGGTTGAGAGATTCAGTTGGCACTGTCGCAAAGTCAATGTAGGTGTATGAGGAATGATGCGGCTATTTAAAACAAAACCTTTAACGCGAATACCGCGAACAAAACCAATTACGCAATTTTTTAAAGGCATTTGCGTACTTCGCCCAATTTGCGCAATTCGCATTAAAACTAAGATTCGGTCTTGAGGTTTTGCAAGTCCTTGCGAGGAGAGTTAATACCTTCTCGCAATGGCGTGAAAGTTGATACAATAAGCAAATCCTGCTCTGAGGAGACAGATATGGCAAACGAATTTGCGGTCGAAATGCAAGATGTCGTTAAGCAGTTCATCACGCCTGAGGGAGGTATTCTAGCGGCGGTCAATCACGTCACGATGCAGATCAAAGACGGGGAATTCTTCTCACTCCTCGGTCCGTCGGGGTGCGGCAAGACCACATCCCTGCGGATGATCGCCGGATTCGAATTGCCAACATCAGGGAAGATCCTCATCCACGGCAAGGATGTGAGCCAGGTCTCTGCGTTTCAACGACCCGTCAACACGGTCTTTCAGCAATACGCTCTCTTTCCTCACATGACTGTCGAGCAAAATGTCGGTTTTGGCTTGGAGATGAAAGGCGTGCCGCGCGCAGAACGATCCAAGCGCGTTTCGGAAGCGTTGGAAATGGTGCGCCTGCCCGGTATGGAAATGCGCCGTCCCAAACAGCTCTCCGGCGGACAACAACAACGCATCGCTCTCGCCCGGGCCCTAATCAACAAACCTGAAGTGCTCCTGCTCGACGAACCTCTCGGCGCGCTCGACCTGAAACTGCGAAAAGAAATGCAGTTGGAACTCAAAACCTTGCAACGCGAAGTGGGAATCACATTTATTTACGTCACACACGATCAGGAGGAAGCGCTTACCATGAGCGACCGCATCGCGGTGATGAGCAAAGGCGTCGCGCTCCAGATCGGTCAACCTGAAGAAATTTACGAACGACCCGCCACAAAATTCGTTGCCGACTTCATCGGCGAAACCAACTTCCTCGATGGTGTCGTGCGCGGACAGAATGGCACGATGGTCGAAATTGACCTGCCCAGTTCTGGCACGGTACACGTCGAATCGAGTAGAAAGTTTACCAACGGCCAGCAGGTGTCCGTCGCGGTTCGACCCGAGAAGTTGACGCTGAACAAATCGGTCGCAGAGGGGAACAACCTCAAGGGGCGCGTGGAAGAGGTCATTTACATCGGCACAGACACGCATTACGGCGTGCGGTTCGGAGGTAGTCATAAAGTGCGCGTGCGCGAGCAGAACGTCACGCAGGGACACAAAGAGCTCGCCAAAACCGGCGATGATGTGACCGTCTCGTTCACGCGGACGTCGCCGCGGATCCTCACGGAATAAGCGAGGAAATCATGCTGAAATATTTTCGCGGCAAGAAAAACCTGCAACTCTTCGGCTTGATCGGTCCGGGCGCGCTCTGGATGTTGATCCTGTTCAACCTGCCGATCCTCATTGTGCTGTTCATCAGCCTCGTCGAGCGCGGGCGCGCCGGCGGCGTGAAACTTCCCCCGGTGTACACGCTTGAAAACTACACCCAATTCTTCAACGCATGCGCATCTGAATTTTCGGGACCTGGGTGCGACTCGCTCCTGTATATTGGAATTTTTGGGAATTCAGTGCGTATCGGTTTGATCGTTACGCTGTGGTGTATTTTGCTGGGCTATCCGCTTTCGTATTTCATCGCGAAACAAAGACCTCTCTGGCGCGACGCGCTGATGATTTTGGTGATCATCCCATTCTGGACGAACTTTCTCGTCCGCACGTACGCGCTCAAGCAGGTGCTGGCTACCGAAGGGTTGTTCAATTCGTTCTTGATGAATCTGGGGCTGATCAACCAGCCGCTCGACCTGTTGTTCAACGAATTTGCAGTGGTGGTCGGTTTGATTTACGGCTACCTGCCGTTTGCGATCCTGCCGATGTACGCCTCGATAGAAAAATTCGACCACACGCTTATGGAAGCGGCGGCGGATCTGGGCGCGCCGCCGTGGCGCTCGTTCTTGCGCGTGATGCTCCCGATGACCATGCCCGGAGTCGTCGCGGCGCTCGTGTTGGTGTTTGTTCCCGTTGTGGGCGCGTTCATCACACCCGACATCATGGGCGGCGGTAAAGTGGAGATGATAGGCACGCTCATCAACCGCCAGTTCGGCGTGGCGCGTAACTGGCCCTTCGGCTCAGCGATGTCGTTGATCCTGATGGTGCTTGTGTTGATCGGTGTCATTTACTACTTCCGTTCCAGCACCGAAGAGACGCGGAGGGCGATGTGAGCGCACAATTCCCCGTCTACCCGAAACAACAGGTGCGTTTCACCACGCGGGTCGGCAATTGGCTGTTGGGAACGAACGCAGCGTTGTTGTTCGGTTTCCTGTACCTGCCCGTTGTCATCCTGATCATCTTCTCTTTCAATAATACGCGTTCCATTGCGGTGTTCACAGGATTCTCCACCGAGTGGTACACGTCGCTGGCGGAGAACGATGAACTGTTGGATGCCGCGCGCAACAGCCTGCTGGTGGGCTTGATCACCACCATCGCCTCGACGACCATCGGAACGATGACCGCCCTTGCCATGGATCGGTACCGCTTCAAACTCCGCACGGCGTTCGATGCGAATCTGTACCTGCCGATCGTCATCCCCGAGATCGTGATGGGCATCGCGCTCTTACTGTTCTACAATCAAGCGTTATTTCCGTTCCTCAACAGCACCTTTGGAATGCGGGCAACGACCGGCTTGCACACGATCACGCTATCTCATATTGCCTTTGACATTCCATTCGTTTATGTGATCGTCCGTGCGCGTCTCGCCGACTTTGACAAGACTCTTGAAGAAGCCGCGGCAGACCTCGGCGCGGACGAGTGGAATACTTTCCAGCGGGTGACCTTGCCCCTGCTCATGCCCGGTATCATCGGCGGCGCGTTGATGGCATTCACGCTGTCGCTGGATGATTACCTTATCACCGCGTTCACGAAAGGCGTGCAGGAACAAACGATGCCGTTGTACATCTACTCGCTTGTGCGGCGCGGTGTGACGCCGGAGATCAACGCATTGTCCACTGCGCTTCTCATCGGTTCGATCGGACTGGTCGGGCTGTCGCTCACCGCCCAAAGCGGAGGTGCGGTGTATACCAAAGCCATGTCGTTTGGCGCAGCGCTGGGTATTGGATTGTTCGGCTTGCTCAACCTGCCCTCTGTATTTGCCGCGTTCACGGTCGCTGGGTTGATCGTGCACCTGCTTTCGCTCGCTGGTTTTTATTGGGCGTGGCGTGTGTTCCCTTCGTATCGGGAAGAGTTGAATGAAACCAATCGTTCCGGCAAACTGCTTGCATGGGGAACCGTTGTCGTTGTGGTCGCCGCTGTCTATCTTTCAGCATTCCTGTTGTCAGCCTGATGTAAAGGAGGTGGTTGTCGGTCCTGTCGAACATTCTACGCACGGTCAATCCATGGTGAATTGACAACACAACCATTCAATCAAAGGAGTAGAGATGATGAAGAAAACGCTGTTCTATATTTTGATGCTCGCCGCGCTCGTGCTGTCGGCGTGCGCGCCTGCCGAGGCAACCGAACCAGCCGTCCCTGCGGGAGGAGGCGAGGATTCCGGGCGATGTGGAGATAAATCCAAACTTGCCGACGAGATCTTTTTCTACACGTGGGTCGAATATATCGATCCGGCGATCAAGGAACAGTTCGAAGCCGAATGTGGTGTGAAAGTGACCGAGACGAATTTTGCGTCCAATGAAGAATTGCTCGCCACTTTGCAGGCGGGCGGCGCGAATTACGATATCATCGTCCCGTCCGATTACATGGTGCAGACGATGGTCGCCGAGGGTATGTTGATGGAATTGGATTTCAATGTGATCACCAACATCCAGCACATGGACCCGCTCAACGTCAATCAATACTTCGACCCCGAACAGAAATATACCGTGCCGTGGTTCTGGGGTACATCCGGGTTCGCGGTGGATACAAATGTCGTGACCGAATACACCAATTCGTGGAGCATGATGTTCGACCCGAACTCGCCATACTGCGGCAAGATCAGCATGTTGGACGATACGCGTGAGACCCTCGGCGCCGCGCTGATGTATCTGGGTTATTCGATCAACGATGTCGACCCGGCGCATCTCGAAGAAGCCAAGAACCTGCTGATCGAGCAGTCGAAATGTATCACCGCCTATGACAGCCAGAACAACGACGACCTCATCATCACGGGTGAAACCGTCCTGGGTCACATTTGGACGGGCGATGCGATCCTTGCGGGTCTGCCCGATGCTGGCGGTCGCGAAGGTATCGTCTATGTGATTCCGCAGGAAGGTTGCACCATCTGGCAGGATAACATGGCGATCCCCGTCAACGCGCCGAACCCATACACCGCGATGGTCTTCATGAATTACACCCAATATCCGGAGATCGCCGCTCAGAACGCCGAGTTCGTCGGCTATGGCACGCCGAACGCTGCCGCCAAAGAATTCATTGATCCTGAAGTGCTGGCGAACGAAGGCATTTACCCGCCCGCCGAAGTTGCCGCGCGCTTGCAGTGGATCGAAGATGTTGGCGACGCGGTTGTGCTGTACGACCGTATCTGGACGGAATTCAAAGCGTCCGCAGGTAGTTAATTACATGCCAGACCGGATCGTTCCGCAGGCCAACTGCGGAACGATCCGGCACGATTCATTCTTAGCCTGAACCTGATTCTATTTTGCGAAATTTACTTCCATCCCGAACCGGGACCCATAATGCTCTTGACCCCGTAGGGATGTCATTGTAAGGTCTTCATGTCATCCCTTCGGGATTATGCAATAACACAAACTTGTCTGCCCCTGCAACAGGCGGGTAGCGGAGCCATCTGAAAGGAATTTATGCGAGTCTTACTCGTAGGGGTTGGGGGAGTGGGGGAAGCCATCGCGGCAATCGCTAGAACACGTGAGTGGATGAAGTTGATGGTGTTAGCCGATTACAACATCAGCCGCGCCGAAGAGGTGCAGAAGAAATTAGGGGACGTGGAACGATTTCCTGTCGAGTCGCTCGATGCAAGCAAACAGGAAAACATCGAAGCGCTGGCGAAGAACTATAACGTTGACCTCATCATGAACGCGGTTGATCCCATTTTCAACAAGCAAATTTTCGATGCGGCATACAACGTCAGCGTGAACTACATGGATATGGCGATGACCCTGTCCGAGCCGCATCCAACGGATCCGTTCAACAAGGTGGGAGTCAAACTTGGCGATTATCAATTCGAGAAAGCCAAAGATTGGGAGAAAAAAGGATTGCTCGCACTGGTTGGCTTTGGCGTCGAACCCGGCATGGCAGACGTGTTCGCCCGTTACGCATCTGACCATCTTTTTGATGAGATCGAAGAGATCGGCATCCGCGACGGGTCGAATCTTGTTGTTGATGGTTATAAATTTGCACCGACATTTTCCATTTGGACGACGATCGAAGAGTGTTTGAATCCGCCTGTGGTTTACGAGGGAGGCAAAGGCTGGTTCACCACCGTGCCGTTCTCAGAACCCGAAGTGTTCGACTTCCCCGAAGGTATTGGCAAGGTGGAAGTGGTCAATGTGGAGCATGAGGAAGTCCTGCTCGTGCCGCGTTGGGTAAAGGCAAAACGTGTCACGTTCAAGTATGGTCTCGGCGATGAATTCATGGATGTGTTGCGCACCCTCCATAAATTAGGCTTGGATAACAAAGAGAAGATCAAAGTCAAGGGTGTCGAAGTTTCGCCGCGCGATGTGGTCGCCGCGTGCCTGCCTGACCCCGCACATCTCGGCGACAAAATGCACGGAAAGACCTGCGCAGGAACGTGGGTGAAGGGAACGAAAGATGGAAAGAGGAAGGAAGTTTATCTTTATCAAGTTGCCGACAATCAAGAGTGCATGGCGAAGTGGGGATGTCAGGCAGTGGTCGCACAGACCGCGTTCACGCCCGTCATTGCGATGGAGTTGCTCGAAAAAGGAATCTGGAAAGGCGCGGGCGTGTTGGGTCCTGAAGCATTCGACCCCATCCCGTTCATGGAACGGATGGCGGAGTATGGGTTTCCGTATGGAGTGAGGGAGGGATCGTAAACAAGTAGTCTTTTACACAGGTAAACAAGGCAAGTTGTGTCACCTTGGTTACCTGTCTACCTGTTTACCTGTTTACGTGTATCCACGTTTCCCCGTTCCCGTGTCCCTTTCGGAATAAATGTGTTGTCAATGGAAAGTCGCAACTGTATAATTATCCAAATTTGAAATCTAACGGAGGTCGCCATGCCAAACGGATACAACGGCAAGATATTGCACGTGGATTTGACGAAAGGTGCGTTGACGGTGGAGGAGCCGAACGAGGCTTTCTACCGAAAATACATGGGCGGGAGCGCGATGGGGATGCACTACATCCTGCGCGATATGCCGAAAGGCGCAGACCCGCTCGGACCTGATAATGTGTTGACGTTGATGACCGGCGTGACGACTGGCGCGGCGATCTCAGGGCAGAGCCGCATCAATGCGAACGCGAAATCCCCGATCAGCGGCGGTATCGGTGATTCGCAAGGCGGCGGATTCTTCCCGGCGGAAATGAAATTCGCAGGGATTGATGGGCTGGTGATCAAAGGCAAATCTCCCAAGCCGGTATATCTGTGGATCAAAGACGGCGAATTTGAACTGCGCGATGCCGCGCATTTGATGGGCAAGAAGACGGGGGAAGTGGATGACACTTTGAAAGCCGAACTTGGCGATAACAAGATCGAAATTCTACAACACGGACCTGCCGCAGAGAAAGGCGTGTTGTTCTCATCGCTGGTCTCCATGGCAAACCGCAATAACGGACGCACAGGCATGGGCTTGGTGATGGCATCCAAAAATCTCAAAGCGGTCGTGGTGCGCGGGAAAAAGAAGGTTGCGCTTGCCGATTCAAAAGCTTTGGCGGCGTTGAATAAGACGGGTCCGAAGATTCTGCCCGATAACCCCGATATGCCCGGTCTCGCGGCGGAGGGCACAGCGACCGTTGTGCTTTTCCAAAACACGATTGGCTCACTTCCCACGCGTAACTATAGCGAAGGTCAATTCGAATCGTGCGAAGACATCAGCGGCGCGCGCATGGTCGAAACGGTTTTGAAAGACCGAGACACTTGTTACGCTTGTGTCGTCCGCTGTAAGCGCGTGGTCGAGATCAAAGACGGCGCTTACAAAGTTGACCCGAAATACGGCGGCGCGGAATACGAAACGCTCGGCACATTCGGCTCCTATTGCGGAATCAACGATATGGCGGCGATCAATCGCGCGAATCAACTGTGCAACGAATATGCGGTAGATACGATCGCCGCAGGCGCGACCATCGCCTTTGCCATGGAATGTTTTGAGAACGGCGTCATCACCAAAGAACAAACTGGTGGACTCGAATTGAAATTCGGCAACACCGAAGCGATGATGAAAGCCCTCGAAATGATGCTCAACGGCGAAGGCGACTTCGGCAAAACACTCGGTATGGGTTCCGAACGCGCCGCGAAGAAATGGGGCAACGGCGCGGACGAATTCCTCATCACTGTCAAAGGTGCGGAAGCGCCCGCGCACATGCCGCAAGCGAAGCGTTCGCTTGGTCTGATCTACGCGGTCAACCCCTTCGGCGCGGATCATCAATCCAGCGAGCACGATCCGTATTACGAGGAAGGCGTCGCTGACCTCAACCTCAATCGCCTCAAACTGCTCGGTCTCGGCACACCGCAACCGGGCTACAGCCTGACGGAGGAAAAAGTCCGTTTCGCGTACAAGACCGAGGTCTTTTATTCGATGCTCGATTCGGTTGAACTCTGTCAGTTCGTTTTCGGTCCCGCGTGGACGTTGTACGGTCCCGCCGAAACCGTCGAGATGATCAACGCGGTCACGGGCTGGAATGTGACCGTGGATGAATTGATGGCGGTCGGCGAACGGCGTTTGAATCTCTTTCGCACTTTCAATGCGCGCGAAGGACTCAACCGCAACGCGGACAAACTGCCGAAGAAATTCTTCAAAGCCCTCAAGGGATCGGGTCCCACCGCCGGTATCGCTCTAACTCAGGGTGAGATCGATTCAGCCTTGGACAACTACTACAAATTTGCAGGCTGGACTTCCGACGGCATCCCGACTCGTGAGACCCTGAAGAAACACGACATCGAGTGGGCGGCAGAGTATTTGCCGGCGTAATGCCATAAATATTTCGGTGGTCGAGTAGACGTGAGCGATAGCGAACATCGTATCGAGACCACAAGTTACAAAAGTATTCTTGTTTCTTGGTGGTCTCGATACGGGCGAGA
>CAZQES010000135.1:0-10554 GCA_964591425.1 uncultured Anaerolinea sp. | reverse complement strand
GAGCCTCCTCTTTTCTCATACCGATTCTCTCACATCCCAAATGCGATTGCCCTAAACTAAAGTTAGGGCGGAGGATATTGAGGGTTATAATTGCGAACGTGCAAGGAGATTTGAACATGAAATACAAAATCCGACTCGAAGAAACCGAAGAAGGTTTTGCTGTTTGGGTTCCTGGCTTGCCAGGGTGCTGGTCTCAGGGAGCAACGGAACAGGAAGCCATTGAAAACATAAAAGATGCGATCAAGACCTACCTCGAGACCATCGAAATTACGCTCAAAGGCAAGCAGACTCGCATGGTCGAGATACCAGTTTAACTATGCCCAAATTGGCGGGAGTTCAACATCAACGCGCAGTAAAAGCATTCGAGAAAGCAGGGTTCCGCGTGGTACGCGAAGGGAAACATATATCCATGGTCAAAGACGACCGCATTATCATCATCCCGCGCAATAATCCGATCAATGCCTTCACCATGGGCGGAATTATCAAGGATGCAGGGCTGACCATCGAAGAGTTCAAGAAGTTGTTGTAATTACACGCTCTCCAAATCTTCTCTATCGCACTTTCACAGTTGTATTCACCCCTGTTTCACCAACCCATGCTTCACCGCGTACAGCGCGGCTTGGGTGCGGTCTTCCACGTTCAACTTATCGAAGATCGTGCTGACGTAGCCTTTGATCGTCCCTTCCGTTAAATGTAAAGCCAGCGCGATCTCTTTGTTGCTTTTCCCTTCGGCGATCAACTTCAAGATATTGAACTCGCGCGCGGTCAGGCTGGCGTGCGGAGCGGCATCCTTGCCGCTCACCTGCTTCATCAAGAGTTGTTGCGCTTCGGGGTGCAGTGCAGGCTTGCCCGCCGCGGCAGAACGGATCGCGGTCAACAACTCGGCTTTCAGCACGTCCTTCAGCAAATATCCAATGGCTCCCGCTTGGATCGCGTCGCGCACGCGCTGGTCGTCGGCAAATGTGGTCAACACAAGCACGTGCGTGGAGGGAACGGCAGACAATATCTGCCGCGTCGTTTCGATCCCATCCAAGCCGGGCATGACCAGATCCATCAAGACCACATCGGGTTTGTGTTTCTTCGCCAACGCCAGCGCCGAATCGCTTTCACCCGCCATGCCCACCACATCAAAGCCCGGCTCTTCGCTCAATAAAATTTGCAATCCTTCACGCACGATCACATGATCGTCCACGATCAACACGCGGATCGGTTTCATACACGGGTCTCCTTGAAGGGAATCAAAACTTCCACGAGGGTGCCAGCCCCGGGCGTCGAGTCGACGCGCAGGGTCGCGTGGATCGCCTCGGCGCGTTCGCGCATCGTTTTCATCCCGAAGCCGCTTCCCTGCGAATCTGAATCGAAGCCGATGCCATCGTCGCTCACCGAAAAACGGAGCGTGTTCAGGTCCTCGAAATGGATGCGGATGACCGATTGGCGCGCGCGCGAATGTTTTGCCGCGTTATTCAGCGACTCTTGCGCGATGCGATAGAGACTCTCTTCAAGCCTCGCCTCATCACTGGACCGTTTCACGGTTTCTACTCCGAAATACTTTAACCCAGCCTCGTCCGCCTCCACCCGCACTTTGATGCCCTCGTGTGAAAAATCTTCCGCGAGCAACCGCAACGCGCCCAACAAACCGTAATGACGGATGCGTTCGATGCCGGTGAGCGTGACGGGAATATCACCGCCCTGCTCTTCCTCGCTCGGACGCAACTCGAACAACAACGAACGCATCTCGCGCAACGCGGTCTGGCTCAACTCGAGCAGGCGCTCCACCCGTTTTTCTCCTTCGCGCGGGTCGCGCTTCCACGCCGTTGAAACGGACTGCGCGATCAACGTGGAGCTGAAGATCAACTGCGTGACCGAATCGTGCAGTTCACGCGCCAGCCTCTGCCGTTCATGCAGGACCGCCAATTGCTGGCCGCGTTCATACAACAGGTTCTGTTGCATACGATGGTCGATCGCGATCGCCAGTTGCGCGGCGGTCGCGCGGAACGGGCGCAAACCATCTTCGCTCCATCGATGCACACCCGCGTGACTCAACACCACCAGCCCGATCCGTTGACCGCGCACCATCAGCGGAATCATCGCCAGCGCCAGCCGCCCGGACCCTTCCTGGATCTCGCGCAAGGATTGCGAAACACGCGAGTCGGTCCGCACGTCTGAGATCGAGATCGTCTGACCCGCATCCAGAACGGGATCGAGTTCATCATATTCATAAGGCAGGCGTTCTTCCAATCGTTGCGAGCCAGTTTGGGGAGACCAACGCCCTTTGACCAACACCGCCACACGCTGACCGCGCGCGTCAAATTCATAGAGGCAGATGTTGCACACATATTCCCCGCCCGCCGCCACCTGATCGAGATACGCGTCGATCACTTCATCCACATCCACAGATAAGCCGATCCGCTGGCTTGTTTCATACAACATGCGCATCTCATCGAGCGCGTGCTGGCTGGCTTCGAACAAGTTCGCATTGTTGATGGCGATGGCGGCGTATTGCGCAAAAAGTTCGAGCGTCTCGGCATCGCGTTCGTTAAAGCGGTTCGGCGATTCATTCCCCAGCCCGAAGAAGCCGATCATCTCGTCGCCCCAGCGAATCGGAACGCCGATCACTGAATGGTTGGCTAACTCCGGCAGGGTCGGTTGATTCAGGTCGCCATAGCGGTCGAGGCGGATCGTCATCCCCGTTTTCAACACATGACCCGCCAGACCCACCCCGGGAAGCATCTCCGCGCCCATCTCCTCCGCAGGCATGTTGTGCACAGCCACGGTTCTGATCGCCTGTCCGTCCGTGCGTTCGACAACGAGACCGATCGTTCCATGCGTGGCTTTGATCAGCGTGATCGCGCTATCAAGAATGTTCGATAACAACGGCTCGAGCGCCAAGCCGCTGTTGATCGAAGCGATGACGCGTTGCAGGATGTCTGCCTGCCGTGCGGCATCGTCAAAGTTTTGTTGATCGGGCGAGAGGGAACTCAGCGTTGAACTCAATCAGGTTTTTCCTTGAACAAGAAAACCGATTCGCGAATGCGCGAATTATAATGGTTGTTATCCAAATTACACGAAACGTCTGGCGGCCTTATCCTGAGCGAAGGATCTACCAAGCCTGCGGGACGAACCAAAATCGGAGACAAGCATGACCCTCCCCACCAAGATCACCGTCATCGGCGCAGGTTCGGCATCTTTTGGCGAAAACACACTGTCCGCCATCATGCGCTCGCAGAGGCTCAAGGGTTCGTCGCTTGCGCTGGTGGATCGCAACGCAGAAAGTCTCGATATCGTCCAGCGACTCGCAAACCGGCTCAATCGAGAATGGGATTCGCATTTCACGATCTCCGCGCACACCAATCATCTGGAGGCGTTGATCGATTCCAACTTCGTGGTCAACGCCATCGAAGTGGGCGCGCGGGAGAATTTATGGAAACGGGATTTTGAGATCACGCTCGAGTTCGGTGTGCGCCAACCCTATGCCGAAAACGGCGGACCCGGCGGATTCGCGCACGCGGCGCGCAATATCGGTCCCATCCTGCAGATCGCGCGCGACATGGAACAGGTTTGCCCCGACGCGTGGTTCGTCAATTTCACCAATCCGATGATCCGCATTTGCGATGCGGTCAACCGTCACACAAAAAT
Organism: uncultured Anaerolinea sp.; assembly: GCA_964591425.1. Classification (GTDB taxonomy): domain Bacteria; phylum Chloroflexota; class Anaerolineae; order Anaerolineales; family Villigracilaceae; genus Defluviilinea. Next base: position 6,918 of record CAZQES010000135.1, on the reverse strand, counting down.
AAAAGCGGTTGGTCTGTGCCATCAAATTTATGCGGGATATGTAATGGTCGGCGTTGCGCTGGCGAACGATCTCGGAATTGAAATACCAGAAGGGTTGACCGGCGTTCATGCGGCGGTCGATCAACATCCGCTTCAACATCGCGTGCGCGAGCAGATCGTTCCACTTATTGACATCCGCGCGGCGGGATTGAATCACTTCACGTGGATTCTTTCCATCCATGACCGACGCACGGGTGAGGATTTATACCCATTATTCAAAAAACGCTTCTTTGAATTGGACGGGGGATTTGAACCGCTAACCCGCGACATCTTCTCAGCCTTTGGCTTATTCCCTATCCCCGGCGATACGCACTTGTGCGAGTACCTTCCATGGATGAGCGACTCGCAAACCAAGCCGTGGGAAAGATATAACATCCGCCTCTATGATTGGGAATTGTTTGTCAACGTGCGCGAGTTCGAATTGCATCGCCTGAATGAAATGGCAAATGGGAACGCAACCATCGAAGGCTTGCTGAATACAGATTCAGAAGGCGCGCTCGAATTGATCGAAACTATCGCAGGTGCGGGGAGTCATGATCACCTTGCGGCGAATCTTCCTAACGTAGGCCAAATTGGCAATTTGCCCTACGGGGCAATCGTTGAAACACCGGTCCATGTGAACGGCGCAGGGATTCATCCCATCCATGTTGGCGCGTTGCCCGAATCGATCGCGGAATTATGTCGAAGAGAAATCACTGTTGCACAACTTTGTGTGGACGCGGCTGTGGAAGGGAATCGCGAGAAAGCATTGCAGTGTTTATTGCTCGATCCTGTGATCACCGACATTGACGTTGCAAAAAAGATATTGGACCGTTATTTGATCGAATACAAAGATTATCTTCCCCAGTTTTGGAGATAAACAAGTTATCCTTTTATAAAAGATGGTCGCCACGCGAATCGCGTGGCGATTTTTATTTCGATGATGCATGAATGCGGCGGACTTGAATAATACATCACTTCGTTTTGTTTATCAATGGTTTATCATGTTGAAACATGATGATTTACTTACAATTTTTTAAACAAATTCATGCTTCAAAACCCTTTACATAAATCGAATAATAGATATACAATCTGTATTGTTATAGTTCATCATCATACGATTCGATGAATAAATTCGAATCGAAGATGAATGATAAAACAAAATGATGATGAATCATATAACTCGATCAAGATAACGCCAGATTATAAAGTGAAACTTCTTGATCGATCGCGAAAGGAAAAGGACTCGACATGTATCTTTGTGTACTCTCAAGCATTCCGGATGATCCGAACGACAAGCCCTACGATCCATCCCCGCATATGAATGGATTCAAATGGAAACATCATCCGATGCACCCGAAGGGTGTTGAAAAACAGATCCGCGAATTGATGAACGAAGGCGTGGATGTGTTTGTGAATCTCGTGGACGGCACAGCCGATGACCCGCTATCAGGCATCGGACTTGTTACGATCATGGAAAAACTCGGCGTGGCATTCACCGGCGCAGATTCGACATTCTTCGATCCCTCACGACAGGAGATGAAAGCCTACGCCAAGAAGTCGAACGTCCCTGCGCCGAATTGGGTGATGGTAGACCGCGTCGAAGATGTGGAACGCGTCGCCAGGCGTTTGCGCTTCCCGGTGCTGGTCAAACCGCCTCACGGGTACGCGAGCGTCGGCATCACGCGCGAGTCACGCTGTGAGAACGTGGACCAGCTCAAAGTCCAGGTGGGACGCGAGATCGAACAGTTCGGTCGTGCGCTGTTGGAGGAGTTCATCGAAGGGCGCGAGTTCACCTGTCTCATCGCGGAAAATCCCGATGACGCGAACAACCCCATTACATTCAAGCCAGTCGAGTTCATCTTCCCCGAAGGCGAGTCGTTCAAGCATTACGATATGAAGTGGAAAGATTACGAGAAGATGTCGGTTGCGCCGGTGAACGACAAGCGCATCGAGAAGACTCTGCGCGAACAAACTGCGCGCTTGTTCAAAGCGATGCAAGGCAACGGCTACGCGCGCTGTGACTATCGCATGGCGGCGGACGGCACGCTCTACATGCTCGAGATCAACCCGAACTGCGGAATTTTCTACGCGCCTGAGGAACCCGGTTCAGCCGATTTCTCGTTGATGAACGATAAAGTGTACAACCATCACAAGTTCATGAAGTTGATCATCCGCGCGGCGCAGAACCGACGCGATAACATGATCGCCGCGAAGTTGTTAAAGAAAGTGAAGAAGCAACGCGTGGAACAGATGGCGTATACGTAGCCAGTAAATCAGTTATCAGTAATCAGTGAGCGGACAGTTTGTCCGCTCATTTTGTTTACCCCCACCCAGCCTCCCCCATCCCGCGCTCCGCGGGATGGAGGAGGTGCCCGAAGGGCGGAGGGGGTCATTTTGTTTATAATCAACTATGGAGGCACTCATGTTGAAAAAGAAAATTGCATTCATCGGTCCCGGCGTGATGGCGGAAGCCATGATCGCTGGCTTGTTGCGCAAAAAACTCGCGAAACCGGAGAACATCACCGCGGCGGGTCCGCGTGCCGAGCGTGGCGCAGAACTACAAAAGAAATATGGAATCAAAGCAACAACCGATAACACTTCCGCCGCGTCACACGCGGACGTGGTTGTGCTTTCTGTCAAACCCCAGCGTCTCAGCGAAGTGATGAAAGGACTCAAAGGCATCCGTGCGGACGCGTTGGTGCTATCCATCATCGCGGGCGCGAACATCAAGAAGATCGGCACAGGGCTGAAACATAAATCGGTCGTGCGATCCATGCCCAACACGCCCGGTCAGATCGGCGAAGGCATCACGGTGTGGACTTCATCGAAAGAAGTGACCGAAGAACAGCAGGGAATGGCACGCGCAATCCTCGGCGCGCTCGGCGATGAAGTCTTCGTCGAAGACGAAAGTTATCTCGACATGGCAACCGCGCTTTCGGGGTCGGGTCCCGCGTACGTGTTCCTCTTCACCGAAGCGCTGATCGACGCGGGCGTACACATGGGATTCCCCCGCCGCATCGCCGAGCAACTCGTGTTGCAGACGATCAAAGGCTCCGCGTCTTTCTACCATCAGGCTGGTCGCCACCCTGCGACGTTACGCAACCAGGTGACCTCCCCCGGCGGGACATCCGCCGAGGCGTTGTATTATCTCGAAAAGGCAGGCTTCCGCACCGCCATCTCGCGCGCCGTCTGGGCGGCGTATCAACGCTCGTTGGAATTGGGCAAGGAGAAGCCGGGGCACATTGATACGAGCGATGAGGAGAAATAAGGCAAAATGGATGGCGGTGACTTTCGTGGGCGGGATGCCATCCCGCCAAACCGCGTCATTTACTGGTAAGCCACATTCAAAGGGAGTTAACCCATGTCAGCAAAGCGACACAACGATCACGACGGTTCCAAATCGGAGGCTGAAAAGATCCTCGAATTGATGTACGCGCAGGGTAAGGCGCAGTTCGGTGATGCGATGAAATCGTTCTGGCTCTATGATGGTGATTTTTGCCCCGGTTGCCTGGCGCGTCCAATTGACAAGATCAAGTTCAGGGGCAAAGAGGGTGCTCTGTCAATCAACGGCTTTATCTACCGTCCGCGCGGCGTGTTGATCGGATATTTCCTTTGCGAGGTCTGTGCGAATTACATTTTCAAGGAAGCGGATAAGAACCCGTTCAAACAAACACCGCTCCACGCCGACATCGAACGCAATCTGGCTGACGCGTATCTCAAGTACATGGCGTCGCTGGATGCGTGAGAGTTGATTACCCCTCATAAGAATCCGACTTGCGTCGTCATCTAATAAGTGCTAGACTCCAAGCGTGAAATTTGAGATCGTTGACGAAATTGAGGGAATTGAAACCATCGCTGTCGGCTCCAAAATTCGTGACCTGGCATATTTGCAGAAAATGCACGGGCGCGGACGTTGGAGAAAACTCAAGGGCTTTGCCCATATCAAATTGCCCAACGGCAACACACGCCATGTTGAACTTCACTGGTATGAAGCGCACGGAATTGGTCGAAAAGACATAAAGATCAAACGATATTTGGATTGACCTATGAACACAAAAAAACAATTTGTCCTTTGCATTGACAACACAGATTACGAAGCGTCTCTCATCACGAGAAAAGTCTACGAAGTCGTCCCTGACGAGCAAGCGGAAAAAGACGACCTGATTCGCGTGATTGATGAAAGTGGTGAGGATTATCTGTATCACACCAGCCACTTCGTTTTTATTCACCTCCCAGCGGAAGTGGAAAAAGCGCTGGCTGTGGCATAACAGGTTTCGGAATAACAAACCTTGCGAGCGGACTCGATGTCCGCTCGCTTTTTATAATTCGGGGACAATTACCAAAACCCATCGAATTCAACCCATCCAAGTGGGCAGAAGATGAAGAATATCCGATAAAATATGGTAAGTCCAAATAAGATGCCAGAAGTAAAAATAACTGTATCGGGATTCACAAAATCTGAAGATGAATATGGCTTGCCTCATCTTTTAAGCGAATTTAACCATTGACCTTGGGTATTAACCCTCAAGCTTATTGGGATGAGCCTACAAAAAGGCTCGTTATTTCAGTTGGATATGATATCGATGAGTCTTTCATTGAAGGTGTTGCTCTGGATGAAATTTGGGATTGTGTCATCGCAACCATCAATTTCCAAGAAGAGATTCATTTTGAAATTCTAAAGGAATAACCAAATCATTCTCGCTTGGCACCTGCTTTATAATTCGGGGCGATTACGCAACACTGATCACTGCTCACTATGTCACTGATCACTGTAAGTTCCCTCTCCAAATCCTTTGGCGCAGAAGATATTTTCGCAGGCGTCACGTTTTCCGTTGCGAAGGGTGCGCGGCTTGCCATTGTTGGTCCCAACGGCATCGGCAAAACAACTTTGCTCCGTATCCTCATCGGACAGGAAGAACCTTCAGGTGGAAAAATCACGCGCGCCAAGAATCTTCGCATTGGCTATCTCTCACAAGAAGCGGACTTTGAATTGCAAGGCGTGTTGTGGGATGTGTGTCTCGAGCCTTTCGCCGATCTGATTCGAATGCAAGGCGAGTTGGAAAAACTCGAAGGCGAGATGTCAGACCCCACGAAGCGTGAGCAGGCATTGGTCCGCTATGGAAGCGTGCAACACACGTTCGAAGAACGCGGCGGATACATGTATCCCATCCGCATCAAGCAAGTGCTTACAGGCTTGGGATTCGACGAATCCGATTTTCACATGTCGCTCGATCATCTGTCGGGAGGTCAACGCACGCGCGCGCATCTGGCGCGATTGCTATTATCGAATCCCGATCTGTTATTGCTCGATGAACCGACGAATCATCTCGACATCAAAGCCGTCGAGTGGCTTGAAAGTTATCTTACGCAATGGGACGGCGCGGCGGTCATCGTTTCGCATGACCGTTATTTTTTGGATCACGCCTGCAACGCGTTGCTCGAAATGGCGGTCAGCGGCTCGGAATATTATCGCGGCAATTACACGACCTATTTGAACGAGCGCGAGATCCGCTGGAACCATCGCTTTGAAATTTTCGAAAGCGAAAAAGAAAAATTACTGAAAGAAGTGGAATACATCAAGAAAAATATTTCGGGGCAGAACACATTGCAAGCCAAGGGCAGGTTGAAACGACTCACGCGCACGTTGTTCGCCATCGAGCGCATCGGCATGGAAGCGGCGTTGAACACGAACTGGAGTCAAACAGACATTGCGCAGTTCACGCCCACGTCCACGTATGGCGTGGAAGAAGCCGAGCAACGCGTGCGCGCGCTCAGACCTCCGCAACGCGTCACGCCCGATCTGCATTTGCATCTGCGTTCGACGAATCGTTCGGGCGACCTCGTCATTCGCACAAAGAATTTGAAGGTTGGTTATCCCGCCGAAGATGGCATCCCTGAAAAATTTCTTTTTGCGGCGCCCGACATTGAATTGAGACGTTTGGACTGCGCCGCGCTGATCGGACCGAACGGCGCGGGCAAATCGACGTTCCTCAAGACGATACTCGGTTCTCTCGCACCTTTGGCTGGTGAGGTGATCCTCGGCGCGAGTCTACACGTCGGATATTTCGCGCAGGCGCACGAGGGACTCGACCCCGAGAAGACCGTGTTGGATGAAATTATCGCGGCGTCTGGGATGCTCCCGTATCAAGCGCGCGATTATCTCGGCAAATATCTTTTCTCCGGCGATGACGTGTTCAAACTTGTGTCCATGCTCTCCGGCGGCGAGCGCGGACGTTTAGCCCTCGCCAAACTCGCGTTGCAAGATACCAACCTGTTATTGCTCGACGAACCGACGAATCATTTGGACATCCCCTCGCAGGAAATCCTGCAATCCGTGTTGGATTCATACAAAGGGACGATACTGCTCGTCACACATGACCGTTATCTCGTGGATGCACTCGCAACCCAAATCTGGGAGATTGGCGGGGAGACCTACGAGGTCTCTCAGACCTCGGAGGTCTTGCGCGTGTTCAATGGCACATATTCGCAGATGAAAGAGGAACGCGAGAAACAAGCCGCGCGACATGCCAGTCTCCAATCTCCAGTCTCCAGTCTTCAAATCTCTAATTCTCGTAATGTAAAGAACGCCCGTAACAAAGAAACGAAAGAGGAAAGACGAAAGATTGCTCAGTTACAAGAGTTGGAAAACACCATCGCCGAACTCGAAGCGACGCTGGCAAATCTGTCCACGCAGTTGGAGAGTCCGTTCGTGAAGCCTGCCGAAGCCGCCAAACTGGGAACGGAATACGAGCGTGTGCAGAAGGAAATGGATGCGAAGTTGGGTGAGTGGGAGAGGATGCAGGGACAGATTGTTTGGACGATTAAGAAAGTATAATGGAAATAACTAGGGTGTGTATGCAAAATGCTATTACCATGTCATTCTGAGGAGCGTAGCGA
>CAZQES010000134.1:0-10855 GCA_964591425.1 uncultured Anaerolinea sp. | reverse complement strand
AACCCACAGGCTATTCATACGAAGCCTGCTAAAGCGGACTTGATTCTCCGATAACCTCAAGCAATTCCACTCTCGCCTCTGGCGCAATGATCATCACATAATCGCGCATGTCTTGCAGATGTGCCGTTATCAAATTCTCGTCAATTCCTGCTGGCGCGTAGACGGTGAACACCACATTGCGCGTGGACGCGGTGATCTGCGTCCGTTGGTCGGGACCGTAGATCACGTTCGAGATGATTCCCTGTCCATCGCTGATCATCATATCGCCAGCCTTCACGGTTTGAGCCTCGCCGCGCAACAACACATAACTTTCATTCCCTGTTGTGACATCGAGTGTAAGCGGCAACTGCAAAGTATCCAGATCGTGTCCCGCAGTGAGCAACATGTTCTTCACCTCTGCCATGAACATACACTCGACCAGCGACGCTACACTTGGAATTGACTTCCCTTTCAAAATAATGGACTCGGGTTGCAGTTGAACATGATAGGTTTTCTTGAATCTCTTGTAATACTCCCCATAAGCTTGCAAAACAGGATGTCTTGCAATCGCGGCGCGATCCTGCCCTGAAAATTGTGAGCGCAGTTGCTCTTCGATTTCTGTTTTCTTTTTTTCGAGTTCAGGGTGGTGAACAGGGATGGAGGCATTCCGCATTACCAGCACGCCCGCGTGCGCTTTGGGGAAGGATGATTTCCAAGTGGAGGTTACTTCAAGCATATTTATGTGGCTCCAATAATCATGACCATAGATTAATCAATAAGCTCTTTTGAAAACAGCTAAAGTTGTTTTTCGTTACGTACCTTTACCGATTTTGGATTTGGAAAGTGGACTACTCCCCAGAGAGTTTGATGAAAATCTATAACGCACCAAACACGACTACTACTTTTAGGATCTCGGACGAAGATGTAGGAAAAGACTTTTGGTTGAATCTGTTTCCATTGTTTTCTGCGAAATCTCTCTGTAAATGTAGCAATAAAATAGGGTAATGGACGTTCATCTGAGATATTGTATGGATAAGCATTTATCTTTGTCAAAGAGTCGAAAGTTGGAACGCGGTTGTAGCGGATTACAAAAAGCCCAAGTGCAATTTTCTTGATAATTCGATTGACCCTGTCTAATTCTGGGCGAATGAGAATCCCTCCGTCATCATCTGCTTCCAAGGATGAAATAAATTTTTTCTCCAAAGCAGGCGCTCTGTCAAAAGCGCGGTCAATTGAGCCACCAGAATCTAGCCTTGAACCAAGAGTAGCAGATGTGCTTATCTGAGCCAGCAAAATGAGGAAATATTGTTCATCAAGTGAATATCCGAGATTACACTTTTTACAACTTGGAACAGTATTTAAGTTGTTCGGAAATGGACGTTAAAGTATTGATTTGGGCGGAACATGATCACGTGTGGTAGCTACATTACCACAGTATATGCAATGCGTTGGCTTTGAAGGTTTTATTACCACATTTTGATTATACTCTTCCATCTAAATCAAACTTTTTATTACCCTTTCATTCTGTTGTCCAATCTTTCCAAAGCCATTTTAGATAAGGCGCTTCAACGTTGTCCTCATACCAATTTTGTTATACAATCCAACAACCTATGCAGGCACTGAACTGTCCCAACTGCGGAGCGGCGCTTCCTCCCAAAGCCATCAAAGCCGCCGATCTGGTCTCGTGTGAATTCTGCGGCACCAGTTTCCGCGTGCCAAAGACGCTCACGCCCGAACCCGATATCGGAGACTTGATCCTTGGCGCAGATTTCAACAGTAAGGTAATGCCCGGGTGGGAGGTGATCAACGAGGAATTACTCACCTACCACAAAGGCAAACTGTCTGAGTTGCGCGGCAGTTATAAGCCTCACCCCAACACGTATTATGTGTTGAAGAGTTCGGGCTTTTTGGACGATTTCGACGCCAGCATCAACATTAAATTCACAGGCGGCGACGAAAACATCATCCGCGCGGGGTTTTACCTGCGCTTCACAGACGAAGGCGGGTATGCAGTGTTGGTTTCCGTGATCGGTTCACACGATTGGTTATTACGTGAAAGGTGAGAAAGGCGAACTGGTGTGGAAGGACCTGATGACTTGGGCGAATCACACCGCCCTGCGCGCGGGCATGAATGAGACGAACCGTCTGCGGGTGATCTGCGATGGAGAGAGGTTCCGCGTCTATCTGAATGGGGTGCTGGCAACTTCCTTCAAAGATGACCATTTCAAGCGCGGCAAGTTGTATCTGGCGGTTGTCCCAACCGAGAAATCAAATTTGGATATTGCCTTCTCTGATCTGCAATTGAGGGAAGTGCTCAAGTAGTCCGACAGACTCGAACTTTACTTGCGCAACAACGCGCGTCCCAGCCTGATGCACCAGATAATATATATAATCCCTCCAAGCGCGTTCAAACCAGCAACGTAGAGATACCAGGGGACAGTCGTTTCCGAGTCGAAACCTGAAAATATCCCGGGAAGTACGGCTAATCCAGTAACCATCAGTACGCCCGCGACTAGCCCCCAAATATTCAGGTTGCGATTCAAGAAGTTATTTTTCAGCATCGAATAACTGAATACCAGAACCCACAGACCGATCAACGCACTGCCTGCCGAGGAGTACAGTCCTGCAAGAACCCAGCCTGTGATCTGTGAGATCACAAGCACAGAGCCAATTACCACGGTGATAACACCTACCCACGCAAGGATGATTCCCACTCGAAAGAGTGACGGCGATGTTGCACGGTGTTCAACAAACAACATCCATGCCAAAATTCCGCTGGAGATTCCTGCCAAGCCGTTGAAGATATCGTTCAGCGTTCCGAACGGCTGCCCCACCGCGAAGAAGATGATCAGAAGAACAGCCGCGAGGATGTATACGAAACCTGTTGTGATAGCCATCCTGCCAGTTGTCGCGGAAGATAAATTATTTGCGGTCATTGTGCCTCCAGATTTTTCGAAGATCTTGATGCGATTATACATCCTCTGCATCGCATCAGACTTTCATTAACCTCCCCCTTCTTCCAGTTGACCAAGTAGTCATCTCGCCTTATAGTCGGTCAATTCTCAAATTCTCTGGTCTCGATACGTCCCTCTAAGTTCATTCGGGGCTACTCGACCACCGGTCTCCAATCACCAATTACCCAGGAGTTTTACAAAATGCATTACGGCTGGTGGATGTCCATGCGGCAGGGCGACGAAAAGCCCAAAGTAACAAGAGAACTTTTATTGCGCGTCCTCACCTATGCGCGCGGATACTGGTGGCATATCGCGGGGATGCTGGTGACGATTCTGCTCACCACGGGGTTGTCCCTGCTCACGCCGCTGATCTTCCGCAATATGATCGACGTGGTGATTCCCGCCAAAGATACGGATCGACTCATCCTGTTGGGGCTGTCCCTGCTGGCGATTCCCGCGCTTACTGGTGGAGTCAACGTTGTTCAACGGCGCTTGAATGCGACCGTCGGCGAAGGCGTGATCTATGACCTGCGCTCAACTCTGTTTGCACGCTTGCAGAGCATGTCCCTGCGATTTTTCACCAACACAAAATCGGGCGAGTTGATGTCCCGACTCAATAGCGATGTGGTCGGCGCGCAGAATGCGATCAGCAACACCATTGTCAACATCGTCACCAACTTGATCGAAGCGATCGCTTTACTCGCAGTCATGCTTACACTGGAGTGGCGGCTTACCCTCATTAGTATTGTGATCCTCCCGTTGTTCTTCATCGCCGCTCAAAGGCTTGGAAATGTTCTGCGCGATATTGCGCGTCAAGCCATGGACACCAACGCGCAGATGAATGCGCACATGAACGAGACTCTCAACATCGGCGGCGCGCTTCTCGTCAAACTCTTTGGTCGCACGCGCGAAGAGGAGAATCGTTTTCGCCAGCGCGCCGCGGGCGTGCGCGATATCGGCATCCGACGCGCGGTCATCGGCTCGTCGTTCTTTGTCATCTTCGGTCTCATCACCGCAGTCGGCACCGCGCTCGTCTACGGTCTCGGCGGATGGTATGTCATCGAAGGCACGTTCACCATCGGCACCATCGTCGCCTTCGGTTCGTATCTCGGAAATTTATATGGCACGCTTCAAGGTCTTGCAGGCGCGCCTGTTGAATTTTCGACGAGTATGGTTTCGTTCGAGCGCGTGTTTGAAATTATTGACCTGCCGCAAGACATCATCGAAAAAGAAAATGCAACGCCTCTGCGCGATGTGATAGGCGAACTCGAATTCGATAACGTTTCGTTCAACTATTCCATTGACCCGACCAAATTGTTGAAGGATGTCAAACGCTACGGACGACATGAAGACGTTGGCGCGGTCTTGTCATTGGCAGAGAAAAAGAATGGGGAGAAGCAGATAAAAAGCGCTGCGTCAGACTCCCCTGAGTCTGATTCGACCTCTCAAGCGCGCGAGGTCGCTTTAGAGGGAGTCTCCTTCGTCGCGCGCCCTGGACAGTTGATCGCGCTCGTCGGTCCCTCTGGCGCGGGTAAAACGACGATGACGTATCTCATCCCGCGCTTGTATGATCCCACCGACGGAGTTATCCGCATTGACGGGCATGACCTGCGCGATGTGACGCTCGATTCGCTCGCCGCCGCGATCGGCATGGTGACGCAGGAGACGTATCTCTTCCACGATACCATCCGCACGAATCTGACCTATGCAAAAATGGACGCGACACCAGCCGAGATCGAATCCGCCGCGCGCGCCGCGAACATCCATCAGTTCATCATGGACCTGCCCGATGGCTACGATACGATCGTGGGCGAGCGCGGCTATCGCCTCAGCGGAGGCGAAAAACAACGCATCGCGCTAGCGCGTGTCATTCTCAAAGACCCGCGCATTTTGGTTTTAGATGAAGCGACAAGCCATCTTGATAGCGAATCCGAATCCCTGATTCAAGAAGCGTTGAAGCGTGTCATGGCTGGGCGTACTTCGATTGTGATTGCTCACCGCTTGTCTACGATCCTAGCCGCTGATTTGATTTTAGTTATGGATAGAGGAAAGATCGTCGAACGTGGCACACACGAGCAGTTGCTCGCGTTGAATGGATTATATGCTCAGTTGTATGAAACGCAATTTAGAGGGGAGCGGGTCTGATCTGTGCTTTTTCAAAAGTGCTATCATCTGACATAAGCAAGGAGTTCGAAATGACCGAACTGGAATTAGTCATCTCTGAAAAGGAAGGGGATGAAATCATCTGATACTGGATTGGTTCCCATGCAGAGTATGAAAAATTGATACGACAGTTTAGGAAACAGAAAATTGGCGTTAGCACCCGGCGGCAGATAGTGCGGCCTCACCCCCGACACATCTTTATCTGGTGGGAGCCCACGCGACCTAAGGAAACCCCCGATTTACTGGGCGTAAAGTCAAGGAGTTTTATTATTTGGTTTTGTACTGCCCTGCCTCTTCCTGCACCTTCTTCAACTTCATCACCAATTTCAAAGCCTCGTTCACGGCTTTTTCATTCGGAAAAGCCTTTGCCACTTCTGGTTCCAATAGCACAAGATTTGTCCCTGCGCGGTAGCGGGTCGCGTATTTGCCGCGTACTCCGCCTTTGAGCAGGGATTTCATGTCATATTCTGGGCGTAATTCATCGTTCAGTTCAGTTTTCTTCTTCATAGGCTTTTCGCTCATTTCGCGTCAATTCACGTGCGCTGATAATTCGGATTCTGTCATTTCGGTCGGTGTGGGAAACCATCAACAGCCTGCGACGGTTTGACCAACCAATGGTTATGAAACGTTCTTCATCTTCGGAATGGTCAGGGTCTGGAACAGTGGTAGCAAGCTCGTCGCCAAATACTGTCCCTGCTTCGGTGAATGAAACTCCATGCTTGCGAAGGTTGATTTCTGCTTTGCGCGGATCCCATTCAAATTCCATGCGAAAATTATAGCACTACTTGAAATCCAAAATCCTAGCTTGAGCATGCTTTGGCGGGGTAAAGAGACGGTTCGATCCGCCCTTATGGGCAGTCAGCGTGCGGTGCCTCACTCTCGCTGTTCTTATCACCCATACCTCGGCGTATCGCCGATGATCTCCCAACCGCGTTCGAGCGCGTGCGCTTTCAAATTTTTATCGGGGTATACCGCCACAGGATGATCCGCATGTTCGAGCAGGGGAATATCCTGTTCGGTGTCACCGTAGGCGAAGTCTACGCGGTCGACGCCGAGGCGGCTCAACACTTGTTCGATCTTCTTCCGATTGGCAACCAGTTCCCCCGCCAGCATGACGCGTCCGTCCACGATCTTGACGGGCGTACCGATCACGTTCGCCCCGATCCGTTTTGCGAATGGCGCGATGAACGGCTCCACAGAACTGCTGGCGATGTACACCTGCGCGCCCTCCTCGCGGTGCTGGATCAATCGCGCTACGACATCTGCGCGGCGTTTCTTCCACAAGTTGTGTTCAACGATCCATTCCGATACGTGGCGCAATTTTTCTTCGTCTGCATTTTTGATGTATGCGAGGCTGTCTATCATCAGGCGTTGACCCCACTCCTGCCAATCGATCCATCCGTACTTCGCGAGCAAATATGCCGGTGTGACCTTCGCCAGATACCAGCGCGCCAATAATTTGCTCTGGTTGTGCTTCACCCAATCCACCATGCCCAAAAACGGCGAGCCGGTGGTCAGAGTGCCCATCATATCTGAAATGACGATCATCATTACTCCTTGTGCGAACATTATAGCACCCGCCGCGGGGTGATAAAATCACTCCATGGGCACGCTCTATCTCGTCGCTACTCCCATCGGAAATCTCGAGGACATGTCGCCGCGCGCAATTCGCATTTTACATGAGGTGGGTCTCATTGCGGCGGAGGACACGCGTCACACGGGGAATCTGCTCAAGCATTTCGAGATTCAAACTCCGCTCACGAGTTACTTTGAGCACAACAAACTTTCCAAATTGGATTTTATCCTCGACAAACTTTCAAGCGCGGATGTGGCTTTGGTTTCGGATGCAGGGATGCCCGCGATCAACGACCCGGGCTACGAACTCGTGCGCGCCGCGCTCGCTTCAGGCTCCGACGTGGTGCCTGTCCCCGGTCCCTCAGCCCCGATCGCCGCATTGGCTGTTTCCGGCTTGCCCACAGACTCATTCCTCTACCTCGGTTATCTTCCACACAAAAAAACGGAGCGGCGCAAGTTCGTAGGACAAATTGCCAATTTGCCCTACACCTTGATCATCCTCGAATCCCCGCACCGCGTTCTCGCATCGCTTGAAGACCTGCTGTCCGTGTGTGGCGACCGTCGCATCTGTGTCGCGCGCGAAATGACCAAGATGTTCGAGGAATACTGGCGCGGCACCATCAGCGGCGCGATCGAGCATTTCAAATCACAGGAGGTGAGGGGGGAGTTCACGCTGGTAGTTGAAGGAATGAAGAAAGAGGAAAAGGTGAAGTGGGCAGAAGAGGAGTTGAGGAAAGCGATTGAAAAAGAATCGAAGGGCGGAAGACCCGCCAAGGAGATTTCAGCCGAACTGTCGGAACGAAGCGGATGGAACAAAAGGGATGTGTACCGACTCGTAAGTCAAATCCTTAAACGACCTGCCGCGTGATGCGGGATGTCATCCCGCACCACTATTTCAAAAGGAAATTAACATGACTCTTGAACCGACGAGTACTCCAATCGAAAGCAACGGATCGACGAACCCGAAACAATTTCCCGTCCGCGGCTGGTGGAGGATTTTCTACGGAGTGTTTTTGGCGGTCATACCGGCTTTTTCGTTTTGGGCGGTGGGGGCGCTTAAACCCGAATGGCAATCGGGAGACCTCGACGCGTATCTTACTCTGCTCTTGCAACCAGAAGCATCGTTGCTTTTTCTTGTACTGCTCGGATATTCGATTGTTTGTTATAGCCTGCTCTTGGTTAACCCTGATCGTTTTGCAGGATTCTTCGCGGTTCGCTTTGGAGTGTACGCCGGTGTTGTATTGGCTTTGCAATTCACCGTCCTTCTGGGCATGTATTTGTTCAACACCCCCAATTCCCTTGCCATCCTGCTCGTCTGGTTTTTCCCGCTCTATGTTCCAAGACTCTATCGTTCGAGCGTTGCCAAATGGTTTGCGCGTTTCATCCGCCCGTGGATGATCGCCGTGGTGCTGATCGCGTATATCGTCATTGCCTATTTTATTCAAGAACAAGCCATTCTTCCTGTGTTCCTTGTGCTAATGGGCATCATTGCCTCGGCGCCGTTCTGGTCGCTGTTGATCGCGATTCAGGCTTCGGTCTGGTTGTTCAAAAACCATGAAGTTGATATCACCCTTCCTCGCGGACTCGGCTTCACGGCTTGGGTTGCCGCGTATGCCGCCGCGTGGAGGTACGACATCCTCAAGATGTACGAGATGTATGCCGAGTTGCCGCTCGTGCCGCCGGCTTGCTACATCGCCACCGCCGCCGCGCAGGGACATCCGCGCTTCGTCGCTTCGCGGACAGTGCAACTCGCGGGTGGAAGGTCCATGCAGGTCAACCGTCAATTGCAGGTTTTCAAATGCGCCGAACTCGCGTTGATGGCAGTTGCGCCAAACGCCCATAACGTTTTGCGCCGGATGTATGATCTCATTGGCAAGCCGCTGGCGCGAACCATCCATCGGCCGCTTTTGGCAGACACCGCGTACCTGTTCCTCAAACCGTTTGAATGGCTGGCGGGTTATATGTTGAAGCGGCTTATCCCAGAGATCGACTCGATCTCAATTTATACGTAGCCCAACACACTCACGGAGGTCAACATGCTCGTACTTGTCCCTTGGCTGGTCTTTCTTCATATCCTGTCTACGCTTCTGTTCTTTCTTGCGCACGGGGCGTCGGTGGCGATGGCGTTCCAGATCCGCAAAGAGAAGGAGTTTGCACGGATCGGAGCGATGCTCGATCTTTCGGCTTCAACGTTCACCCTGATGGCCATCTCTTTACTTGTTCTGGGTCTATCCGGACTTGCCATGCCGTTCTTTCTCAAGATATGGAATAAAGGATGGGTCTGGGCATCCATTGTTTTGATGGTCGCCGTGGTTGTGCAAATGGGTGTGATGAACGATACACGCTACAAACACCTTCGGCGGTTGATCGGACAGCCGTACATGATCGGCGGGAAAAACTTTCCCGCGGAGGCGCCAGCCAGCCAGTCCGAGGTGGAGGCGCACATCAAGAACAAGTTGCGCGTCGAAGAGTTGGTTGTCGTGGGAATCGTAATTCCCATCATCGTGTTGTGGTTGATGGTGTTCAAACCTTTCTAGCGAGGAAATTCAAATGGCAGAAGATAAAAAGCCCGAAGAGAAACGGGAAGTAAAAGCCGTTGACAATCTTGTCACGTCAAAACATTCCATCCGCATCGGCGGGAAGGCCGTCAAGTACACCGTCACCGCAGGGACGATGGTGCTTAAGGAGGAAACAACCGACCGTGAGAAAGAAGCGGAGGGCGAGAAGCCGCGCGCGCAGATCTTCTTCGTCGCCTACACCAAAGATGGAGTCAAGGATACGGCGAAGCGTCCGCTCACGTTTTCGTTCAACGGCGGACCCGGTTCATCGTCTGTGTGGCTGCATCTCGGCGTGCTGGGTCCGCGCCGCGTGATCATGAAAGATGACGGCGAATTACCGAAACCGCCGTATCAATTGAAGGACAATGAATTTTCGATCCTCGATGAGACCGATCTGGTTTTCATCGACCCGATGAACACAGGCTATAGCCGACCCGTGACGGGCGAAAAACCGAAAGAGTGGCACGGCTTCAAAAAGGACATTGAGTCGGTCGGCGATTTCATCCGCTTGTACGCCACGCGTTACAACCGCTGGCTATCGCCGAAATTTTTGATCGGCGAGTCGTATGGCACCACGCGCGCTTCGGGTCTTTCAGGATATTTGCAGGAACGTCACGGCATGTACTTGAACGGGTTGATGTTGATCTCCGCCGTGCTCGATTTCACGACGCTCGATTTCAACTTGAACAACGACCTGCCGTTCATCATGTTCCTGCCGGGCTACACCGCCACGGCGTGGTATCACGATGCGCTCAAGCCGCATCGTCCGTTGCAAGATTGGTTGAAAGAAGCCGAAGAGTTCGCCCTCGGCGATTATGCCAAGGCGTTGCTCAAAGGCGACTCGTTGACCAAAGAAGAACGCGCCGACATCGTGAAGCGCACTGCGTATTTCACAGGCATTTCCGAGCAATTCATCGAACGTTCGAATTTGCGCATCAACGACCAGCATTATTTCAAAGAACTCCTGCGCGAACGCGGACTCACCGTCGGTCGGCTTGATTCGCGGTTGATCGGGCGCGACAGGTTAGGCGTGACTGAAAATGCCGAATACGACCCGTTGCTCACGAATATCATGGGTCCGTACACTGCCGCGTTCTACGATTACATCCGCCGCGAGTTGAAATTCGAATCCGACCTGCCGTATGAGATCTTGAGCGGCTTCGTGCATCCGTGGTCGTATAAAGAATTCGAGAACGCGTATGTCAACGTCGGTGAAACGTTGCGCGCCGCGATGACGTACAACCCCTATCTCAAAGTTTATGTAGCGAATGGTTATTACGATCTCGGCACGCCGTATTTTGCAACCGAATACACGTTCAATCATCTCGGTCTCGATGAATCACTGCGCGGCAATGTGACCATGGGCTATTACGAAGCGGGTCACATGATGTACATTCACATCCCGTCGCTCAAGCAAATGAAAAAAGACCTGGCGAACTTCATCAAGGACTCTGCGTAAATGAATCTCGACGACCTCGACTACTTCAAAAAACTCGATTCGCTCAACATGCTGGGCGAAATTGACAACCTCCCCGATCAGCTTGCCTCTGCGTATCAACTCGGCATGAAACATGATTTACCCGATTGGAAAAATTTTCGACAAGTCGTCATCGCGGGCATGGGCGG
>CAZQES010000133.1:0-11153 GCA_964591425.1 uncultured Anaerolinea sp. | reverse complement strand
CAGCCGGTGCGCATCCGTTCGATCTGCTCGCTCAATTCCGTCTCACGCTCCTGCCATTCGATGATATCTTCGTTGTTGCCTTCATCTTGCGCGAGGGAACGATTTTGGCGTGCTTGTCTCAACTGACCAAACAAATCTTTGGCTTGTTTCGCGGCGGGACTCTTGTACATGCGCACGCGCGAAGAAGATTCATCAATCAGGTCTATGGCTTTATCGGGGAGGAAACGTTCGGTCACGTAGCGGGACGACAAATGCGCCGCGGCTTCGAGCGCTTCATCGGATATCACAAGGTGATGATGTTCCTCGTAGGCAGAACGAATCCCTTTCAGGATTTGGATTGTCTCTTCCTCAGAAGGTTCGTCCACCTGGATGGGTTGGAAGCGGCGTTCGAGCGCGGCATCCGACTCGATGTGCTTGCGATATTCGTCCATTGTCGTCGCGCCGATCACTTGCAATTCGCCGCGTGAGAGAGCAGGCTTGAGGATGTTCGCCGCATCCACAGAGGAGCCAGCGGCTCCTGCGCCGACGAGCATGTGGACTTCATCAATGAAAAGGATCGCGCCGGATTGCTTGAGTTCGTCGATCACGCGTTTGAGTCGCTCCTCGAATTGACCGCGATACATCGTGCCAGCCACGAGTGAGCCGACATCGAGTTGCAGTAAGCGTTTGTTCATCAACGGGGCTGGCACATCGCCTTCCACGATGCGTTGGGCAAGCCCTTCCACGATGGCGGTCTTGCCGACGCCGGGTTCGCCGATCAACGCCGGGTTGTTCTTTGTGCGGCGCGCCAGAATTTGAATGACGCGCTCGATCTCCATTTGACGACCGATCACCGGGTCGAGTTTTTTCTCTTCGGCTTTGGTTGTCAGATCGCTCGCGAGTTGGTCAATGAGCGGGGTTTTCTGATTGGGCTGGGCGCCACGCGCGGGTCCGGCACCAGCCGGCATGGGGGAGGAGGAAGCGGCTTCGTTCAATACGCGCCGTGTCTGCCGGCGGATCTGATCCGGCGTCACGCCGAGTCTTCGCAACACTTCCAATGCCGTGCCGTCCACGCGCACCAAGCCAAGCAGGATGTGTTCCGTTCCAATGTAATGATGCCCAAGGCGGCGTGCTTCATCCACGGCAAGTTCGAGCACTTGTTGTGTATCGCCCGCAAGTTCCACGCGGCTGGGGTCGAACCCGACCGAACTGGCGGAGACGCGGCGAATCACTTCACGCACACGATCCGACGTCATGCCGAGTTCGCGCAAGACGCGCCCTGCAACACCACCCTCTTCATCCATCAAACCTAACAATAAGTGCTCTGTGCCGATATTATTGTTGCGGGATTGCTCAGCCTCCTGATGTGCAAGGCTCAAAACCCGTCTTGCTCGCTGCGTAAAACGCTCCATTCCAGCCATGATGTTTTTTTCTCCTGAACTTGGATGTATTCTACCAAAAAGCCCAACGAGTCGCTGTAGGAAAAAGATTAGAGTTTGTTTACAACGCTGATACAATGCATTGCAGGATCGTAAATTCTTACCAAGTAAAAAGGATGGATTTCATGCGCGCCATTTGTGTGTTTTGCGGATCGTCCGATTCGGTTCACTCCGACTATACAACTGCCGCGCGTTCCCTCGGCATTCTCCTCGCGGACAAAGGGATTCGCCTGATCTACGGCGGCGGCAAGACCGGCTTGATGGGCGCTGTTGCCGATGGCGCGCTTTCCGCGGGCGGCGAGGTGATCGGTGTCATCATCCCTTCGATGAACACGCTGGCTCTTGCACATGACGGATTGACCCGGATGGATGTTCCACCCGACATGCACGCCCGCAAAGCTCGCATGCACGAACTGGCGGACGGGTACATCGCACTCCCCGGCGGATTTGGCACGTTCGATGAATTGTTCGAAACCATCACGTGGGCGCAGACCGGCGCGCATCAAAAACCGGTCGGGTTGTTGAATGTGAGAAATTATTACGCACCCCTTCTCGCCGCTATGGACCACGCCGTTGCTGAAGGTTTCGTGTTCAAAGAACACCGCGATTCGATCGCGTGCGACCCTGACCCTGCGAAATTATTGGAGGCGATGGCGAAGTACGAACATCCGCACGAGGCGGTGAAGAGGTGGTTGAGGGAAGAATAGTTTGATAGTTGGATCGTCGAGTATTGCGTACTGCGTATTGCGTAAAGAGGAAGACGAACGCGAATGAAAATTGATTATCTTGAACTTGCGACCAGAGATTTGAACGTGCAAAGGGATTTTTACACAAATGTGCTCGAATTGCCTGTGGAATTATCTGGTGGTCAGTTGCGAGTGCAGGCAGGGACGACAACGCTGGTCTTTGCAAAAGCCAGCCCCGATTTCGATGGCGCGTATCACTTCGCGTTCAACATCCCTGCGAATCAACTTCTCGCGGCAAAAGCGTGGATTGCAAAACGCGTTCCCTTGTTGCGCGATGAAAACGGCAAGGATGATTTCGATTCAGCAAGTTGGAACTCCCATTCGGTTTATTTCAAAGATGCGGCGGGAAATGTGCTCGAATTCATTGCGCGGCGCGACTTGGAGAACCCTGTCGAGGGTGGGTTCAACAGCGGTCACATTTTAAATGTGAGCGAGATCGGTTTGCCTTCGGAAGATGTGATCGGTTTGGCGAACGATCTTTGCACAAAACTGGGATTATCCGTTTTTCACCAACAGCCGAACGAAAACTTCACCCCCGTCGGTGACAACAACGGTTTGTTCATCCTGCCGGTCAAGAATCGCATCTGGATTCCTAATTCAGGCGTGCCGGCGAAATTATTGCCTGTTATCGTGCGAGGGGATGCCAATGGAAAAGCGTGGGAAGTGCGCGGCGTACCGTATGAGGTTCGAAGTTAATCCGCGGACTCGGTTTTTTGCATTCGTCTGGCAAAGACCCAGCCTGCAATACCCAACACTACAAAGCCCACAATAAATACCCAAAGAATAGCTGGCGCTTCAACCAGGTTCGCGCCGACAATTGCGGTCAGCAGGCTGGCGATGCCGCGCCCAAGCATGTTCGCCAACAGGAAGCGTTTGAAGGACATGCTTCCCAGCCCGGCGACGTAGCACATCGCGTCGTTGGGAACGAACGGCATCACAAGTGCAATGACGTAAAATGCCACGCCTTGCCCTGCCGCGCTTTTGTCCCAGCGGTTCAATGTTTCGGGCGCGATCCACTTTTCAGCGAACGGACGGCCGAATTTTCTTGAAAGCCAGAACGCGATCTGCCCGCCGATGACGAGACTCGTCCACGTGAGGAAGAATCCGCCGGCGAAGCCGTAGATGATTCCGCTGGAGACCATGAGCGCCTGTCCGGGGATGAACGCAAGGAACGCTTGCAGGATGAAGAGAAGGAAAAGGATGGCGGGTCCCCACAAGCCGTATCCCCGAATGGATTCGATCACTGCATTCAAGTCGCTGAACCAGCCCAGCCACGCGCCGATCGGTTCGCGGTAGATCCACAGCGCGACCAACACGAGGACAACAATGAGTATTAGCAAGAGTTTTCGCGACAACATATTTTCCCTCACGCGTGCACGCGCATGAATGCATCCACTGTTTTGTAAAACCCATCGTTCAACTCTTCAAAAGTGAACGGTCGCGGCGGTTGATGAAATGGAAAGGTCAGGCGGACCGTGTTCAAGTTGCCAAAGTGATTCTCGGCGATTGCGAGGGTGGTATCGAAGCGCAGGAGCGGATCGTAAATCGACATGGCGAAATAACACGGCGTCTGATGTTTGACCTCTTCCGCGGCGAACTCGGTGGTCAAGATTTCGTTGACCTGTGCGGTAAGCACCGAGACCGTGCTGACTGTCACGCGAGGCAGTTTCCGTCTCAGCGGTATCGTGCGTTCGAGCCTGCCTACCATTCGAACCATGGAGATGGCGAGAGAGATCGTGTGCGGGTTGCGGACGAACTTTACAAAACCCGATTGCACCTTCGGGCGTTCGAATTGCCGCACAAGACGGTGCAACATGTGCAACCGCGCTTGTGAATACGGCAGTGCGCTCTTGCCAAGACAGGGTGCGATCAACACAAGCCGGTCGATGCGGTGCGAGAGGCGTTTGAAGGCGCGCATGGCAAGGATGCCGCCGAACGAGAACCCCATCAGGTTAAAGTGTTCGAATCCCAATTTGTCGGCAAGTTGTTCCACCAGTTCCGCCACCTGGTGACTGGAAAATTTCTTGTTGAACGGCGTGGATTGTCCGTGCCCCGGCAGTTCGAAGAAGTACACCTTGAACCACTGTCCCATGAACTGTGCGAGCGTGAGCCAGTCCTCCCATTCGGAGATGGTCGCCGGCACCATGATCAGAGGCGGTCCCTCGCCGGTCTCCAAAATATTCAAACGCGAGAGCGGCAGGTCTACTAAATAGGTCCGGTACGATGGCGGTTCAACGTTTGGCAACATGCTCTCTGTCATTCGATTCATCAATTGACCTCTTGCATGAATAACCTTTGCTCAGTCACAGAGCCCACTGAGACCTTTGGAAAAAAACTCATTTTCTCTGTGGCGAAGAGACTTTTGCAAGAGGTCTGATAACATTTTACAAAACAAGGGAGACGCTTGACCAAATCTACCGGTATGAACCTGAAGAGAGATGGGACCGGTTGTTGAAGGAGGTCCACTCGAATCAATTCACGGTTCTTTCCATCAGAAGCCGCGCCAGCCCGCGGATCGCGTTGCGGCGCGTACGGTTGAACGTTCCCTCTGAAATATACAGGCGCGACATGATCTCACGGTTCGGCACGCCCTCCACATAGGCATCGTAGAGCACCGCGTGGTTATACCACATGCGCGGCAGAGGCTCCGGCGGGCGTTTCTCGGCGGGTTTCAATGCCTCGATGAAACCGGTCAGCATTTGTTGTAATCGTTTGCCGCGTTCGATGTGCGACGCCCCCGCGATGGACATCTTTTCAGCCAGCGGGCTTTGCCCCAGTTTGATCGTGTCGGGCAGGTTGCGTAACGCGTCCTCCACATGTTTGACGAAATCGGAGTTGAGGTTCGACTCCATCGTATCCATCATCTCTTCGGCTAACACGTTCATCTCGTTGGCGTTCTCTTGTGACCTTTCGAGCGAGCGGCGGATCGCGTCGTTTTGTTGCGAGCGCACGTTGCTCAACGAGAATAACGTGCCGAGATGGTCTGCCGCTTCCGCCAGCAGGTCGAGATCACCGGAGGAATATTCCATTTTTGTTTTTGATTCGCCGATCCCCACCACCGCCACTTGTTTCTGCCCCTCGAACGACGGCGCGATCCAGGCGATGCCGGGGAGTTGATCCGCTGGGGGATGTGAAACATCCTCACAGTCCAGGAAGGAGGCGGGAATCCCGCTTCCTACCGGGAGGGAGGCTTGGGTCGCCAACACGGTGAATTGATCGCCCGCGCGCACGGCGGCAAATCCGCTGGGGGCGCGCAGCGTTTTGCATAACAGGTCGAGCCCTTCCTGCAAGCGGGCTTTGAGCGCCTGTTCGCCGGTCAGGTCGTTCTCGAGATCGTGCAACTGTTTGCGGAATTGACTCTCGTGACGCATGCGCAGGCGTTCCAAAAATTCGCGCGTCAGGTCATAGATGCCGTGCGTCAGCACAGCCAACGCGATCACGAAGGAGAACATTTGCGCCGGCGCGCCCCAGCGCGACACGAAATACAAATACACACCTGCAAAGCCCATCACCACCAGTGTGGACAGCGGCAGGTCTTGATAAGTGGTGCGCCTCTCGGTGAGGGTTTGATGGCGCGCTACAGAAAGCCCCACGAAGAACAACCATGTGAAATTGAAAATTGTGGGGACCACATGGGGTAGCCGAAAGTCTGCGAAAAAATCCACGATGCCGTATAAGACGGAGAGGGTGGGGAAGAGCGCCGCGATCAGGAAAAATTTTCCGCGCGAGGTCAGTCCGACCTTCTCCTCCGCGAGCAGGTTGAACAGGATCAAACTGACGATGAGCAATTGAAACAATCCATAGACGATGCTGGTTGCGCCCATTTGCAATTGCGACCCGAACAACGGGTTTCCGCCTTCGATAAACGCATTCGACTGTAGGAGCACAACCATGGTGAGCGCCGCGAATGCATACATACCGTTCTCGATCCAACGCCCTCGCTGTCGGCTCTGTTCCGGTAAAAGTCGGCAGATCAGGCTATACCAGAAGGTTAGACCGATCA
The DNA here is from genome assembly GCA_964591425.1 of uncultured Anaerolinea sp. Lineage (GTDB taxonomy): Bacteria > Chloroflexota > Anaerolineae > Anaerolineales > Villigracilaceae > Defluviilinea. The sequence goes on along the minus strand of CAZQES010000133.1, from coordinate 4,986 downwards.
CCAGCAACTCCGAGCGCAATACCGCCGAACCGGCGGTCGGCTGAAATAGATTCCAATAAGCAATGTAGGATTCGATGGCTAGCGCAAGTAAAATGATCACTGCCCGCAGGGTCACTTTGCTGGCAAATCCCCGTGCAAAGAGATAGAACGACATCCAAAGTGTCGTCGCGATGGTAATGAGTCTGACCAGGATGGTGGCTTCAAGCAACATTGCGACTCTCGCCCATTCCCGAATATGTACGCCGAGGCGATTATATGCGATTTTGTTCGTGTTGGGCTGGCAGGAAATGGTAAAGGAGTCGTTAACATCCACAGGGATGACAGTTGGAATGGAATGATGTCCCTAGCGCAAGACCATAACGAGCGGTCCCTGCTGATTAATGAGCGGACGCAATTCGCCGTACGGGATCGTCACAGCCTGTGCTCCAGCCGCGTAGGGCGCCACCTGATACTCGTCGAAGGTGATGAGCAAGCCTTCATTTGTGATGTTCCAGTTGCGGTAATTTTCAGCGGTGGGTTCCGCGCCGCGTTCGAACCCGCCATAGAAACCGATGTCGCGCCGGCTGAGTTCGGCGATGCAATAACTCGAAATCGTTTTGAGGTACTTGGCATCCTCGGCGAACAGGTCGCCGAGCGATAGTTTGCGCCCTTGCTCCAGATCGTAGTTGAGCGTCAGGCTGTAATGGAAGGGGTGAGCCGCGCCGTCGGCGTAGCCGAAGAAATTGAATTTAAGCGACCACAGATCGCCGCGTTGATACACGAGGGCATATCCCACGTCGAAAAAACTGCCGGAGGTGACCGGAGCAGACGGCATGTGCGAGAGAACGTTCTCGCGGAAATAATCGATCTCGCCCTGGATCAATTCGCTCACCTTCAGGTTGAATTCGATCACCCGTTTATCTTCACTGCCCGCCAGCCGCGGGGTTTGAACCGTGATGGTATAACGCGGCGACGATCCGTCCTCCTTGAAAGAGATGGAAGTTAATGTGACCTGACTGCTCACCGGCGGTTGACTCGGAGGTGTGACGGTCGGCGTTGGCGTGGCGGTTTGCGCGCTCGTTGCACATGCCGCGACGATGCTGAACAGGGTGAACCCTGTGACCAATAAATTGAGAAGTTTGCCTGTGAGCATACCATCCTCCTTTCCCCCTTAACGACTACGACTTGTTTTAAGTTCCAATCAGCAATCGTTTCAGAATCTCAAGTGACTCCGGTTTGCCCCCGCCGCCGTTTTCACCGCCGGGTCCAACGCACGAGGGACAACCGTCAGCACACGGACAACCGCTCACCAGTTCGAGCGCGCGGGCGATCAATTCATCGTGCAGTTCGAACAACTTTTGGCTGAACCCGATTCCCGCCGTGACAGAATCGTAGATCACCACGGTGGGTTGCCCGAAAGTTTGATTCTCCACCGGCTCGATGTGCCTGCCCAGATCGCCCGAATCGCACATCAGGAACAACGGCGCCAGGTTGCCGAGAACGTAGGAAAGCCCAGCCAGCCCGCTTCGTATCCGGACGTTTTGCTCCACTTTGTGATGGCAGGAGGGGCAAAGCGTGGTGAGGTTCTCGAGTCGGTTGGCTTCCTCACTTGAAGTGAACGCGCGGAACGGGATTTTGTGATGCACATCGTGCTGGCGATTCGATTCCACTGCGCCGCACACCTGACAGGTGAATTTGTCGCGCGTGCGGACGCGTTCGCGAATCTTCGACCACTCGGGTCCGTAATCGTTCGGGTCGTTGGTCCATGCGCCAGCCTCGCGCAGACTTGCCACCGTTTCCGCTGAAAGTGAAAGCCAGTAGCCGGTGGTTTGCAATTCAGAGGGAGGCAGATCCAGCGGTTCATCCCCCAGATTTTCATGTGTGTACCAGCGTTTCTTGCGGAAGCCGGAAACGTGTGTAGTGATTCGCAGGTCGCCCCAATATTTTATTGAAGCGGTTCCTCCCTCACCCGCTTCGACAAGCTCAGCGCGGCGCCTACCCTCTCTCCCAGCGGGAGAGGGGGATTCTCCCGCGATGGATAACAAATCCACTTCCGTTTGTTGCAACGGCTCGGTGTAGTAATCGCTTTCGATGGGCTTCAAGCGTGCAATGCGCTTTTCAAGATCCAATGCTTCGACGAAATATTGCTGTGCTTCGTGCAGGTAGATCGCGCCCGGGTGTGCCATCCATGCCGCGCTTTCGCCGTCTACGATGCCGATGACTTGAGGTTTGTCTTCCACGACGGTTTGCAGCACAACACTTTGCGGCGAGGCGGAGCGGAGCGAAATGTTCGCGGCGGGATATTGGTCAGCCATCCAAAAATATTTTTCATCCGAAAAATGCGCCTCGCGGTTTTCAACGAGAAACTTCAGATACTCTTCGATCGTCTGTGCGGAGATCGCGCCGAAGCCCTCGCCTTTTTTAAACGGTAGTTCGAACATGGCGCAACGCAAATGCTCCAGCAGAATCAGCAGGTGATCGGGATTCACCAACGCCTGTTCAGGCGAACGCTCGAAGAAATATTCCGGATGATGCGCAAGGAACTGGTCGATCGGGTTGGCGGAGGCGACCATCACGCTGACGGCGGATTCCAGCCCGCGTCCTGCGCGCCCCGCTTGCTGTCTCGCCGAAGCGACCGTGCCCGGGTAACCGACGAGGATCGCCGCGCCGAGTCCGCCGATGTCGATGCCGAGTTCGAGCGCGTTCGTGGCAACGACGGTTTTGACCGAGCCGTCGCGGAGTCCTTTTTCGATCTCTCTTCGTTGCGAAGCTAAATAACCGCTTCTATAGCCTCGAATGAAAGAAGAAAGAGGAAAGATTTCTGCGTTGGCATTCTTTCTTCTTTCCTCTTTCGTTTCATTTTGAAGATACGTCAATATGATCTCAACGCTTCTCCTCGAGCGCGCGAAGATGACTGATTGAATATTGTGCTTGAGCAAATCTTGTGTCAACCTCACGCTTTCGAGCAGAGATGATTTTCGCAAGCCCAACGATTTATCGACGAGGGGCGGGTTATAGACGAGGAAGTGACGCGGTCCGCGGGCGGAGCCGTCGTTATCGATCAAAGTCACAGGTTCTTCGATGAGTTTTTCGGCGAGTTCTTTGGGATTCCCAATGGTGGCAGATGCCAAAATAAATTTTGGAGCACTACCGTAAAAATTCGCGACGCGCTTCAATCGTCGAATCACATTCGCAACGTGCGAGCCGAAGACGCCGCGATAGGTGTGCGCCTCGTCAATGACGACATATTTTAGATTCGTAAAAAATTCAAGCCAGTTGGTGTGATGCGGCAGGATGCCGGTGTGGAGCATGTCGGGGTTGGTGAGGAGGAGGCGGGCGTTCCTGCGAATTGCAGCGCGGTCTTTTTGAGGGGTATCGCCGTCGTAAATGGCAGTGTTCAGTGACCAGTGATCAGTGATCAGTGATTGCAACACCGATAACTGATTACTAATAACTGACAACTGATCTTGCGCGAGGGCTTTTGTGGGAAAGATATAGAGGGCGCGAGAATTTGGGTTGGCGATGAGTTCAGCAAAGACCGGCAGATTGTATGCGAGCGTTTTGCCGGAGGCGGTGCCGGTGGAAAGGATGATGTTTTGATCCTGCTGAGTCGCCGTCCATGCTTCGAGTTGATGCGAGTAGAGCGAATGGATCCCCGAGGCGATCAGGGCTTGGGAAAGTGGAGCCGGCAGACCGTCCGGAAAAGGATGCGTCTGCGCGGGGCGCGGAGGGAGAGTCTGCCAGGCGAAGATGTTGGGGGCGGTGTCGGGGTCGCGCTTCCAGAAATCCAAAAGTTCAACGATGGACATTTTGCTATACGGGTGATTCGCTGGGCACACCCGGCTCCATGTGCAGGACGCGCAATGCCCCCGCGCCCACAGCCAGTGGAAACCAGAAGGTGATGCCGCGATACGCGAGGGTGACGATCACAGCCTGACTCCAGGGGACGTTCAACGAAGATAATGCAAGCGGCATCACACCTTCCACAATGCCAATGCCGGCCGGGGTGGGAGAGACGATCGTGAACAAATAGGTGATCGAGAATCCTCCGATGATGGTGCCCGCCGTGAAAGAGACCTTGAAAGCAAGGAAGATCACCGTCAGCACGCACATGAGGAGGGTCTTGTTCGCAAACGCGAATAGGAACGGCTTGATCAAACTGCGGATTTGTTGAGGCAGTGCGCGCAGGTCTTCCGCCATTTCATGGGCATACGTGCGCATTTTTTCTTCACTGAGATAGTCGCGGCGGATGAACGGGCGAGCCACGCGATTGAAGAAACGGGCGATGCGCGCCAGCGCGTTCCCCAACCGCACTTCCGATTTTGAGCCGAGGTAGAGAAGGAAGGCAAGGGTCGCGGCGATGAACAACATGATCGCCGACGCCAGAATTTCCGTCGCATCGAGATCGTTGCGCCGAAAGAGCACGATCAAACCGAGCGCGAGCACGCAGAGGAAGGCGACGTAATCGGTGATGATGTACAACATGCTGGCAACGGTCACTTTGCCGGTCGATTGCCCGTTGCGGCGCGCGTCGCTGATGAAGACCGCCACTGCGCCCATGCCGGCGCTGGGCATCACCGTACCGACGAACGTGCCAGCGGCGAAGAGGAGCGCCATCTTTTTGAGCGGTTCATCCAAGCCTACGATGCGATACAGCGCGTGGATCATGAATCCGGCGAGGATGAACCATCCACATTCGATGAGAAGCGCGAGCAGGATGAACCAGATGTTGCCGCGTTGTAGGGTTTCAGCAATGCTTTCGATCTCCCCAAAACTCAAGTACACAAACCCTGCCGTGAGAAAAACGATCACAATGAGAAAGAATTTTCTCATGCGAGGGATTATACACAAATAAAAACTTCGGAAGCCGGTAAGACTTCCGAAGTTTGCGGCGTGCGTCGTTAATCGTCGCGCCTGCCCAAGCCGATGACGAGGAACACGTAGTACAGCAATTGCAGAACGGCTGTGACGAGTCCCGCGACGTAGGTGAGCGCGGCGGCGTTCAAC
>CAZQES010000132.1:0-11154 GCA_964591425.1 uncultured Anaerolinea sp. | reverse complement strand
TCGCCGCAATTTACAACCTCGAACTCATCTCAAATTGACTTTTGCAAGAGGTCTAGTAAACGTCCTGTTAACCCTCCCTGCTATAATTCCGCCCATGTCCGAATTACGGAACACCCTCAAACAATTTTGGACCCGCGACTCATCCATCCTGCTCGGCGGATTCCTCCTCACCATCTTCCTCATCGTCTACATCTGGTGGCCCCTCGCCGAGGAATACCTCAAATACGTCGATTGGTCCGGCGCGTGGTGGCGTTACATGGACTGGCTCCTGCTGGGCATCTTTGGCTTCATGTCGGTCACCATCATTGCCCGCGCAAACCTCAAAACCGACCTGCTCATCGTCTTCGTCGGCGTCTGCGGCGGATTGGCGATCGAATCGTGGGGCACTCAAACAAACTTGTGGTTCTACTACACGGATGAACGTCCGCCGTTGTGGATCATCCCTGCCTGGCCCATTGCCAGTTTATCCATTGACCGCATTACGCGTGCCATTGATTTTTTCACCACGAAGGTCACAAAGGAACACAAAGGGGATCTATTTTTTAGAATTCTCTACTGGCTCACCTTCGCCTCTTTTCTGACGTTGATGCTGGTCTTCGTCGCCCCGACCTTCGACAAATCCTTTACGTGGCTCGCATTAATTCTCTGCGTTCTCCTAATTCTCACGCCAACGGATCATCGATTCGCCTTGCTCACTTTCATCGCTGGCTCGGGTCTCGGATATTATCTCGAACTGTGGGGCACCACGCGCGAATGTTGGACGTATTACACGTTTCAAAAACCTCCCTGGTTCGCGGTGCTCGCGCATGGCATGGCGGCGGTCGCGTTTTGGAGGGCGGGGTTGATGATAAAAATGATCGGGGGGAGATTTGGCTTCGTTCGGACGAGGCAGGTTGAAGTCCGAAGAGAAGCGTGACCTTTGTCTTGACCCATTTCTTCTCATTTCCATATTGACACGGGGAAGAATCGTCCTATAATGTGACCTGCTGGTCATATGACCAGCAGGTCACATTCTCGATGCCCAAACAGACATTCCTCAACCTGCCCACAGAAAAGCGCGAAAAGATCATCAACGCCGCCGTAGACGAGTTTGCGGTGTATGGTTTTGAAACTGCATCGATTAACCGAATTGTCGCGGCAAGCGGTATTGCCAAGGGAAGTTTCTATCAATACTTCGAAGACAAAATGGATGTTTTTCGACATTTGATCGATATCCTGACTCAGGAAAAAGTGGAATTCTTCAAGGATAAACATCCGCCGAGCCAAAGCCAGAGCGTATTTGAATATTTCCGCTGGGTTGTCAAAGTTGGAATGGAGTTTAATTCCGCCTACCCGCGCATGATGCAGGCAACCACCCGGGTATTGTTTGTGGAGGGGTTATATTACGGAAAGCTTTTTGCCGACTATCACCAGATGACCCGCGATGGCATCACAGATATGATCCAGAAAGCCATGAAACTCGGGGAGTTGGATCCCAGTATCGATGTTGAACTGGCGGTCATGATCGTGGAGATCTGGTCGAATGCGATTACCACCTACATCATCAACGAAGGCATCAAGCAAAAAGACATCATGAAATGGGTGCGCGCGCCGAAGACGCAGGAAAAGATAGACAAGATGCTGTACGTGATGGAGTACGGTTTGCGAAAAACTGAATCAGATTTCGAAAAGCACTTCTAGAGAAAGGATTTCACCATGCTCTTATACCTGCGCCTCGCATGGCGCAACATCTGGCGCCACCGCCGCCGTACGGTCATCATCGTGCTGGCAATGGGTCTCTCGCTCGCCTTGATGATGTTCTACGACGGCTTGCTGGATGGATTCAACCAAGCCATTGCCGGCAATGCCGTGCGCGTGCTCGGCGGCAATGTGCAGGTGCATGCCGAGGGCTACCGCGAAAAAGTGGATAGCAATCCGCTTCTCCCCTTGAAGGATGATGCGGCGGTCGTTCAAGCCGCGCTGGCACAACCGGAGGTGATCGCCGCCTCGCGTCGAATCCAGACGGGCGGGCTGGTCAGCAATCGCGAAGGCGCGTTCCCGCTCAACATCATCGGCATCGAACCGGATGCCGAAGCGCCGGTCAGCCTGATCGCGGAACACATCGTGGACGGACGATTCTTGCAAACCAACGATGAAGATGTCGTGTTGATCGGTCAGGGATTGGCGGATGCGCTCTCGCTCCAAGTCGGCGACCGCCTCACGGTGGTCGGCAGTGACATCAACAAGCAGAACCGCCAGCGCACCATGACCGTGATCGGGATCTATGATGTCGGTCTGCCATCCTTCGAAAAAGGATCGGTATACATTTCACTGGCTGAGGCGCAGAATATGTTGGGCTTGCGCGGTCAATCGACTGAAGTGCAAATTACGCTCAAGGCAGTAGGTTCCGAGGATGCAATCATCGCGGCGTTGCGACCCGCCTTGCCCGGCTACGAAGTTGAATCGTGGGCGCAAAATTATCCCGAACTCGGAAGCGCTATCGGTCAAAAGAACGCGGTGATGGATATCTTCAGCGTCATCATCGTGGTCATCGCGGGCATCGGGATTTTGAATTTACTGCTCATGGCGATCTACGAACGGACGCGAGAGATCGGTCTGCTCGGCGCGATGGGACTCAAACCGCGTCAGATCGCGGCGACGTTCATCCTCGAAGGCACGTTGATCGGCGTGGTCGGCGTGATCGCGGGCATCCTCATGGGCTTGGGGATCAACCTCAGCCTCGGGCAGGTCGGCATGGATTACAGTCAGTTCGCCGGCATCACCGAGTACATGGCGCTGATCAGCGGAAAGGTGTACCCGACGCTAGGAGTCAACAAGTTGTTCACGCGCGCCGCGATCGTCCTCACCATTGCCGCGCTTGCCGCGCTCATCCCCGCGTTGATCGCCGCGCGGCGCGAACCTTCTGAGGCGCTTCATCACGTATAAACAGTCAGACCTCACAAGTACGCTTCGCGAAAACCTGTGAAGTCTTGAAAGAAAAATATGTTTCAAACATTCAAACTAGCCTATCGCAACCTCGGGCGTAACAAGACCCGCTCGTTCCTTTCCGCGCTGGCGGTCGGCGGCGGAGTGGCATTATTGCTCCTCATGGTCTCGGTGCTGGAAGGTGAAATGCAAGGCGCGTTGAACAACACCATCCGCCTGCAAAGCGGACACCTGCAAATCCGCCCGGCATCGTATGAAGAAGGCAAGGTCAGCCTCAAGTGGGAAGACCTGATCGCCGACCCCGATGCAATGGTCCAGCAGATCAAATCACTGCCGCAGGCGGTTGAAGCCACGCCCCGCTTGAACGCCAGCGCGATCCTCACTATCCGCGATGAATCGAAGGGAGTGCAGATCCTCGGCATCGATCCGCCGTCCACGGCGAACCAGCCTTTCCGTGAGGGAATGATCGCCGGTGAATTCATCCAGGCGGATGACCGCGAGGGAGTCCTGATCGGGAACATCCTCGCCGACAAATTGCAACTCAAGGTTGGAGATCGAATCAACCTGCTGGTCACCACCTCCAACGGAGATGTGGATGAGCAGTTGTTTACCGTGCGCGGCATTTACACCACGCGGACCCCCGGCTTCGACGAGTTCAACGTGTTGATGCCGCTCGCCAAAGCCCAAACCTTCACTGTGACCGAGAATCACGCCAGCTCGATCTTCGTAATGCTACAGGGAAACGAACAAGCCGAACCGGTCGCGGCGGCGCTTCGATCACCGAACATTCAGGTGCTCACATGGCAGGAACAAAATGAATTCGTGGTGCTATTCGAGGATTTTGCCAACGCGTTCTTCGTCGTGTTGTATTTGATCGTGCTTGGAATCACCGCGACCGTGGTAACCAACACGCTGGTCATGGCGGTCTTCGAGCGGACGCGCGAGATCGGCATCCTCGCCGCCATTGGCATGAAGGGACGCGGCATCATGGCGCAGTTCCTCGCCGAAGCCGCCTTGCTCGCCACCGGCGGAGTGATCCTCGGCTTGATCATCGGCGGCGCGATGGTCGCGTATTTCACCGTCTACGGAATTTACATCGGCAACTACGGTATCACCGGCGTGCTTTTTGAAGACCGCATCTATGCACACCTCACACTGGGAAATACGATCTATCTGGCGGTCGTTGCCTACGTTGTTACACTCGTCGCTTCGCTCTACCCCGCCCGCCTCGCCGCGCGCATGGAACCGGTCGAAGCATTGCATGGACAATAAAAATCTTAACCGCTAAGAACGCAAAAGCTTTACAAAAATCTTGACGTACTTCGCGAGCTTAACGGTAAAAGGAGAAAAATGGAAATTACAAAAATTACTGACGCTACTCGCATTTACAAGATCGGCGAAGTGGAGACCCGCGCGTTGCGCGGCGTGAATCTCGCCATCGAGAACGGAGAGTTCACCGCGCTGGTCGGACCGTCCGGTTCGGGGAAGACCACCCTGCTTCAACTCATCGGTCTGCTCGACCAGCCCACCAGCGGAGGCGTTTCGATTAACGGGCAGGATGCTACGCATCTCAACCGCAACCAGCGCGCCGATTTGCGCAAGAACGCCATCGGTTTCGTGTTCCAGTTCTTCGCGCTCATCCCAACGCTGACCGCGTATGAAAATATCGAGATGCCTCTTTTGCTGAACGGGACAAAACCCGCCGACCGCAAGAAACGCGTCAATGAAATGCTGGAGGCGGTGGGACTCACCGACCGCGCCCATCACCGCCCCGACCAACTCTCCGGCGGACAGCAACAACGCGTCGCGGTCGCCCGTGCGCTTGCCACTAACCCCAAACTGATTCTCGCCGACGAGCCTACGGCGAATTTAGATACCGAGAACGGCAAACAAGTGATGGACATCATGCAACGCCTCAACAAGGAAACCGGCGTCACATTCGTGTTCGCCACGCACGACCCGCGCGTCATTGGTTATGCCAAACGCGTGGTCACGTTGGAAGACGGTTTGATCGTGAAAGACAGCAAAGCCAACGGAAAGCACTAGGGAAGAATGAAGAAAATAATTTTTATCGCGCTTGCCTTGACCGCATTGCTTTTGAACGCATGCGCAGGGAACAACGCGCCGACCGCCATCCCCACGATCGTGTTGGATGGCGGCAATCCATCGCCGAACGATAACAACGGGGATAATTCCAGCGGCGTTACCGCCTCGGCGGTGATCGTCCCGGTCAACGACGCGCGGCTGTCGTTTTCATCTGTCGGGCGCGTCACGTCGGTGGACGTGAAGGTCGGGGATACCGTCACGGCAGGGCAAACGCTGGTTAGGCTCGACACGACGATTCTGGAAGCGAGAGTCCGGGAGGCGGAGGCAAATCTAGCGGCGGCGCAGGCACAGGTCCGGTTCCTGATGCGCCAAAAAACGGATCAAGTCCATTTGGAGGAAGCCAACGCCGAAGTCGACCGGGCGCAGGCATTGCTCGATTCAGCCAACGCCACGCTCAACGCGCAGTCCACGCTCACCGCGCCGTTCGATGGAATCATCGTTTCGGTGGACATCGCCCCCGCTGAGGTTGTCGTGCCCGGGCAGGCGGTGATCGTACTGGGCGACCTTTCGAGTTTCCAAGTCGAAACTACCGACCTCAGCGAACTCGATGTGACGAAGATACAGGTCGGACAGCCTGCTGTTGTTTTCATCGAAGCATTGAACGAAGAATTTGCCGGTCGTGTGGCGGACATCGACCGCATCGGCTCGACGCTCGGCGGTGAAGTGGTCTTCACCGTGACGCTCACCCTCGACCATCAGCCGGACGGTTTGCTGTGGGGCATGAGCGCAGACGTGGAAATCCTGACGGGCGAGTAAGAATGAATCAAATTCGTTTTGTTATTTCTATTGGCTTGATCGTTGCGCTTGGCGTGTGCGTACTTCCCGCGCGAAATGTTTCCGCTTCATCATCCGTGCAAGAAGCTGTCGATGCCTCGGCCGTTTTCGTCCCTGCACAGGTTTCCGAATTGGGATTCGTTACCTCGGGGATGGTCAAGGACGTTGTAGTGAAGGAGGGCGATTCGGTGAAGGCAGGCGATGTGTTGGTCGTGTTGGATGCGCCTGACTTGCAATTCAATGTCACCGCCGCGGAAGCCGCGCTTCGTTCAGCGCAAGTCCACGCGGAACTTCAACGATACGGGCGCGTGAAAGAACGCCGCAACGGAAAGATCTTCTGGACGCAACTCCCGAAGGAGTACATCGAGATCGCGGATATTCAGGTGCGGCAAGCGCAAGCCGCGCTGGAGATCGCGCAAGGGGCACTTGCACAGACGACGCTCGTCGCGCCGTATGACGGGGTCATCGCTTCGGTTGACACGGCTCAAGGTGAGTTCCTTCAACAAGGGCAGGTTGTCGTTACGCTTGCAACGTTGAACAACTTGCTCATCGAAACAACAGACCTGAGCGAACGCGACATTATGAAAGTAAAGGTCGGAGATTCAGCAAATGTATTCGTTGAAGCGTTGAATCAAAATATCGATGGGCAGGTGATCGCCATCTCCTCCATTGCCGACGCGGTCGGCGGTGACGTGGTGTTCAAGATTACGATCGAGTTGGAATTTCAGCCTGAAGGTTTGTTGTGGGGAATGACCGCGGAAGTGAATATTTTGAAATAACTGTGGGGGCGAACGGCCGTTCGCCCCCACACAAATTAATGGGGATTATCGGCAATAACTTTTCTCAACACCGAAAGCAACTGGGACCAGCCTGAACCTTTTTCAACGTAGGCATCGCAACCGGCATCGACACCGCGTTGCTTGTACACATCGTCCCCATGAACAGACAGCAAGATAACGCGCGGAGGGTGTGGCAAGCCTTTTAGCTGGCGGGTTACGGCAAACCCATCCGTGTCAGGTAACTCGATATCGAGGATGACGAGGTCAGGTTTATGTTCCGCCGCCTGTGTGATCGCCTCCGAACCTGTGGGCGCATCACCGACGACCGTCAGACCTGCTTCATCCTCGATGAGCCAACGTAGTCCCTCGCGCACAGACTGGGAATCGTCCACGATCAGGATGCGCGATTCGTGTGGGTGCATTCTCGTAGTAAAGACCTCACAGGTTCGCTTCGCGGAAACCTGTGAGGTCATAATTTAATTACGGTTTGAACGCGCCGATGACCATCTGCGACGCGGACGAGGCAGGGTCGCCTTCGCCCCACGCGAGGAAGAGGGTATCGGCTGAGGCAACAACTGCCAAATTGAAATTGGAGAGCGAAGCGTCGAGGTTGAATCCGTTGGCGGGTGTATCGAGCGCCCACGTGCCGGTCTGCGGATCGGAAGCGAGATGGCGCAACTGCACTTCGAACTTGCCGGTGCCATCGTCTTCCAGCCAGGCAACATAAGGCACGTTGCCAACGAAAACGATGATCGGCGTGCGGGCATCGTGGTTCGGGTCAACGTTGAGGCTTCCGCCAACTTGAATGAAACTGTTGCGCGTGGATGTATCGAGCCGTGAGACGAACACCTGCCACTTGCCGTTCTGCCCGATCTCGGGCCACGCAATCCACGGGACGGTGCTTTCGCCGGGGATGGTGCTTCCCGCCGCCATCGACGCGTCTTTGCCGTCGTTCAATGGGTTGATGTTCAACGCGCACTTCGTTTCATCTTCGGGTGGGCAAGGCGGGACGTTGATCCATTTGAACCCGCCGGGGCTGTTGGGGTCTGCCACGCCGCGCGCCGTGAAGATGCGACTGGGGCGGTCGCGCCCGCTTTCGTGCCACGTCACCCACGGCACAGAATTCGCAGTTTCTGCAAAGACCATCGTGGGATAACCCGAAATGCGGAACCGGTCGATGTTGAGGGTTTGCTCGCCGTCCGCTTTTACCTGACCGACCGTGATCCATTTGAAACCGCCGATGGCGGTATCGTCCTTTTCACCGCGCGCCACAAAAATTTGCACGGAGGAGGGATTCACATCGGACACTTCCTCCCACGCCACCCACGGGACAGGCGGCGCGCCCAGTTCGGTCGAACCGCCTACGATGAATGGATCCGTTCCGGCTCGATCGGTCGCAATATTCAGGCTGGCTTCCCCGCCGCCGCGGTCTTCTCCCGCTTGCTGCCACAGGCCCGTGTCCGCGTTGAAGCGGCTGGCGAAGATCTGCGAAACGTTCCCAAAGCCGGGGCTCGGCTCCGACCATGCCATCCACGGCACGGCACGGTTTTCACCGGCGATGGTGATGGTGGGTTCATCGGCGATCACATTGGTATGGATGTTGGCCGACGCGCCGAGCGGACTGAATGCATCCTCTCCGATCAAGCGGCTCGCAAAAATTTGTCGCACGCCGCCCGAAGAATTTTCAGCCCACGCGATGAGCAGGTTGTTCGCGTTATCCAGCGACAACGACGGACTCTGCGCGGCTTGCGTTACATCGCGGTTGACCACGCCGATGATGTTGAATGTCGGTCCTGTGGGCGCGGGAGGCTGGGTGGCAACCACCTCTGTCGCCGCGGGCGGCTGTGTGGAGGTCGCTTCCGCTCCGCCGCACGCGGTAAGGATCAAACTGAATGCCAGCAAAATCTCAACGATGGGTTTTCGGGAAAACATTTTCATTTTATTTCTCCAACTCTGGTTTACAAAAACCGTGTCACCCTGAGGGAGCGTTGGTTGCGACCGAAGGGTCTCTTGCGCAACATGGTAGAGATTCTTCGCTCCGCTCAGAATGACACGACTCAATTACGGATTAACCGGCTCTGTCTTCGCGTCGATCGAGAGCAGGAACTGTAAGAGCGCTGCGCGGTTCGCCGGGTCGTCGAGCAAGCCGATGACTCCTCCCGCTTCGCGATGGGTTTGGTTCTCAAGTACACATGCCAGCGTGAGACATGAGCCATTGTGGAGGTACGGCGGGAAGGCGAAGATGCTCAAGAGCGACGGCGGGTTGTAGCCCAACTGCCCAAGCGCTTGCGCGTTGTTCGCGTTCTTTTCAAGCGGGTTCGCCGGGTCGAACGTGCCAACGATCTGCAGGAAGCGCGAGAGTTGTCCAACGGCTGGTTCGGGCGGCGTGCCCACGGTCACCGTTTCAGGGAACGGCGAAACGCGGGCGTAATCCACTTGCGGCGTAGACCATTTCGGTCCGCCGTGACACGCCTGACAATTCGCCTGCGTGAACAACTGACGACCCAATGCAATTTGCTGTCCGAGTTCGCTGTTCGGATCAACATTGCGATGAGGCGACACGGGCGACGGCGTCTTGAACTGAGTCCATGCGACGATCGCGTCCCATGCGCCGAATCCTCCCACGTGGAGTTGTGGTCTGCCTGTGTTGGGCGGGTCGAACGCCTTGACGTTTGGATCCGGGTCCGTGGTGCCTTGCAGGACGATCAAACCTTGTCCGCCAGAGACGCCGCGGATGTTCAACTCAAAGTCTTCGAGTTCATCGAACACCGCAGAGTAGTTCAACACGCGCTGGTTACCGGTCGGGTTGGTGAGTGCGTACGTGCCATTCAACGGTACGCTCTTGCGCGGACCGGAAGCGAACGCCCACACAACGCCGTCGCTCAAACCATCGGGGTGGCAACTCGAACACGCCTGCCAGCCCTCGTTTGACATGCGTTCCGAAACGCCTTCGTCGAACTCGCCGCGCGAAGAGTGGAAGAGTTCGTTGCCCGTGAGGAATTTGGCGGCATCAGAGCCGGGGGCGGGTAAATCGGTGGATTGGATGCGACCAGTTTCCACTTCGGGTGAAGCGGTGAGGTCCACAACAGACACGTCCTTCGAGATGAAGTTATACACGTAGGCGCGCGTGTCCGCGTTGTTGATCACGATGCCGCGCGGATTCTTGTGCACGTCGATCAACGCGACCTTGGTCGTCCCACCGTCTGCATCCACAGACACAACACTCGGAACACCGTTGCCATCGAGCGTGATCTTCACCAGCACATCACTCGCCGAAGAAACAACATAACCGTCGTTGGAGTTGTGCTTGAACGCAACTGCCCACGGATTAGCGACGAACAACTTCGGCGTGAATGTTTGCGACTTGACCGCCGCATGTAAATTGATCGTGCCGCCGGGCAGTTCGGTCTTGCCAGCCACATCGAACACCGAGAGGAACGCCTGCGTATCCACGTTGAATTTCACCGGTCCTTCCGGCGACGCGGCAACGTTCGGCAGATACCCTCGTCCGTTCTTCAACACGATGGATTGCAACTGATTCGGATATGCAAACGTCGGGTCTGCGGCGGTGCCACCGAAGGCAGTGCGATCCGCGGCGAAGCCCGTATCGTGTGCGGCGAGAGTGATCACGCCCTGGATCTGCGAATCATCCGTTGTGGAAAGCACGAAAACTTTGCCTTCACTGCCCTGATCGAGACCCGGTCCGCCGGAGGCGGTTGGCTGTGACAGGAATTGAGTCACATAAACGAATTGTTGACCTGAACCGCCGTTGTTGTTGGTGATCGCCACCCCGCGCGGCTGAACGCCGGGGATGTTGATCGTGGCAACAACCGTTCGGCTTGCCGTATCGATGATGGAAACCGTGTTCGACGCGGAGTTTGCCACGTACGCGCGCGCGGCATCCGGCGTGAGCGCAATGCCATACGGTTCACCGCCGACGGGGATGTCTGCCACTTTGCTTTGTGAAGCAAGGTCAATGACCGAGACCGTTCCGCTGGCTTGATTGGTGACATACGCGAAGGCTTTGTCCGGCGTGATCACAACCGAGCGCGGTTCTTCGCCCACTTGAATCTCCGTCAGTTTGGTGTTGGCATCGCCCGCCACATTAATGAGGGAGACTGTTCCGTTTAGCGTATTCGTCACGACCAGCAAAGCATCGTCGTCGCTGATGGCGATGGGGCTGGAATAACTGGGGTTCTTCGCGATCGCCGCGTTGCCGGTAACTTCAGGCGGCGGCGTTCCTGTGGGTTCGGCTCCGCCTCCGCAGGCGCTCAAGAACGCCAGCACTCCCACCATCACCACCCGGATGAATGATTTGAACTGTTTCGATGGCATCATCTTTTCTCCTCTGCAAGATAATTGCTTTGTATTCATTACAAAACAATCAACGCGCCGCTAGCTGGCGCACGATCCGCTTTTATACAGTTCCAATCATAGGTGAAAGCCTCCCCAAATCATACCGCCAGCGGCAAGGAAGGGAAAAGAAATTGGTGGGTCGGGGAGGCTAACTAAAGTTAGGGCAATCGCATTTCAACTTCTAAGGATCGTAAGTAGGTAATCGTTATCCCAA
>CAZQES010000131.1:0-11289 GCA_964591425.1 uncultured Anaerolinea sp. | reverse complement strand
GGGATGTAAGCCACGTGCGCGCGCCCGATGAACGGCAAGAGGTGATGTTCGCACAAACTGTAAAATTCGATGTCGCGCACGATGACCATTTCGTCGTAGGTGATGTCGAACAGCGCGCCGTTCACGATGCGTTCGGGCTCGGCTGTGTAGCCGCTCAATAACTCGGTGTACATGCGTGCCACGCGGTCGGGAGTGTTCTTCAAGCCCTCGCGCTCGGGGTCCTCGCCCACTGCCTCGATCAACTCGCGGATGAGGCGGGTCGCGGTTTCAATATTGATATTCCCCTCATTCTTTTCATTCAACTCATCGTCAAACTCCATGCTCGCTCCTTGAACATTCAGCCCGACAAATCCTGCCGGGCTGATGATTTTTTCTGCGCCACATTAACCGACGATCGGTTCGATCAAGCCGTACGAACCGTTGCGGCGGCGGTACAACACCTGGATCGAATTCTTCTCCGCATTGAAGAAGATGAAAAAGTTGTCGTGCCCCAGCAGGCGCATCTGCTCGACCGCCTCATCCTCATCCATCGGCATGATGATGAATTTCTTTCGCTTCGCGATCAACGGGAGAAGTTCGCCGGTCTCATCCACCGGCATTTCCTCTTCGTACACCTCCGCCGCCGATCGTCCGTCGCCGCGCCCGCGGTGATGTTTCCCCTTGTAACGATCGATCTGCCTCTGCATTTTGTCCACGGCTTGATCGAAGGCTGTATGCAGGTCGTCCGAGCGTTCTTCCGTTCGCAAGAGGAAACCCTTGCCGCGCACGGTCATCTGTGCCACTTGCCGGTCGTTCGCCTGCCGTGCAGATTTTTCGTGGGAGAGTTCGATGTGAATCTCGTCAATTTCCTGAAGGTATCGTTCGAGCTTGGCGGCTTTCTTCTCGACGTATTCGCGGGTGTTATCGGTCAAACGCATGTTCCGAGCCTGAATGTCAATTTTGTTCGTCATGGTAAAACCTCGTGAAAATTTTGTATCGATCGTGCGATCGCGTCGTGATCAAACGCGATTTAGATCGTGATGTGAAAGTGCGCGCGCGATCGTCAGCGCGTACACCTCCGATGCGCCAGCCGACAGCAACGCATCGGCGCAGGCAGTAATGGTGGAACCGGTCGTGGCAACATCATCCATCAACAGG
The DNA here is from genome assembly GCA_964591425.1 of uncultured Anaerolinea sp. GTDB lineage: Bacteria > Chloroflexota > Anaerolineae > Anaerolineales > Villigracilaceae > Defluviilinea. Next base: position 10,152 of record CAZQES010000131.1, on the reverse strand, counting down.
ACGGATTTCCGCTTCACCACCGACGGGTCGGCTTGATACGCCTCGCGGACATTTTCCTGCCGTTGGGAAATGTTCAGCCCCACCTGCGAACGCGTCTCGCGGATTTTCTTCAATGCGTGCGGCGTATACGCGATTCCGAGTTCATAAGCAAGCGGACGCGCGACGAGCGCAACTTGATTATATCCCCGCTCTTTCAAGCGAGCCTTACCCAACGGCGCCGGGATCAACGCCTCCACCTTCCAGTTCAGCGAACGCACAAACTCCGTGGCATGAACCGCGACCTCGTCGGCAAGCCCAATATTGCGCCGATATTTGATGGTGTGCAACGCGTTCTGTACCGGCGAATCAAAAACCGCCCACGAGCGCAAGGCGCGGTAGGTAGGCGGATTCGATATGCACTTTTCACAAAGCTCGGCACCACGAGTCGGGATACCGCATTTTTCACAGAAGGGTTTGCGAATGTGCGGTACGCGCGTTCTACAATCAACGCACCAGCGCGAGCCGGGGTTGCCGCACCCTCCGCACACAGGCGGGAAAAGCAGGTCCAACCCGTTCCAGGTCCATCGGTAGAGACGATACGACCACGGTATTCGTTTCACGGAAGCAATTGTGGAAGCAGTTCCTCTTATAACACGGCGGCAATTTGCATCGCGGCAGGCGTGAGAATAATGATCATGATGGACGGAAAGATAAGCAACGCCATCGGGATGATCATCTTCACAGGCGCTTTGTGAGCCGCCTCTTCCGCGCGCTGGCGGCGTTTCACCCGCATCTGATCCGACTGGATGCGCAACACACGCGCCATACTCACACCAAGCATCTCGCTCTGAATGATCGCCGCCACGAAACTGGACATCTCCGGTATGCCGAGCCGGTCAGACATGTCGCGCAGGGCTTCGCGCCGAGTTTTGCCGAGTTGCACTTCACGGATCGTTCGGGCGAACGCAAGTGAGAGTTCGTTTTCCCATTTCTCACTCACCCGCGACATTGCCGCGTCGAATCCGAGGCCAGCCTCCACGCAAATGGTGAGCAGGTCCAGCGCGTCCGGCATCGCTTTCCGAATATCGCTCTGGCGCCGCGTAATTCGGCTGGTCAGCATAAGATGCGGAATAAAGAACCCGCCAAAGATCGCGCCGCCAATGTATAAGAAGTTATCCGTCGGGTTCGAGGCAGGCGATGTTGCCACCAGCCCGATCGCCAACGCTCCCATCAGCACCGCCAAAATGAAACGGATGGCGAGGAATGTCGGCGCATCGATGGGCCATGGATGACCAGCGAGTTCAAGCTGGCGGGCGGTATCCTGGATCAATTTTTGGGGCGTGAAGCGTGCGGAAAATTCACCCAAGCGCCGCACCAACGGAATCAACACCCGCTCGGTAAACGGCTGTGACATTTCGATCTGTTCCAGCGATTGCACATCGTCGCCGCGTTGGATGAACTCGGCGAGACGGGATTGCAAGGGGTCTTCGTCCTCGCCTTGCGCGTTGGCTCTCCGGCGCGCAACGATGATCACCGCGATCACAACCACAAGAAGTAGAAAAATAAAAATGATCAAACCCATATTACACCTCGATGTCCGCGATCTTCATCATGATGAAATAACCGGAGGCGATCATCCCGACGATTGTTGCGACCGCCACGATCCCGCAAAGGGGTTGCGGGATGCCCGTGCTGTCATCGAAGAAACTGCCGATGTATTCCGGGCTCACGAACCAAAGCGCAAGGCTGAGAAAGACCGGAATCAACGACAACACTGTTCCTGAGGTGCGCACCGAGGCGGTCAACACACGGATTTCGCCTTTGATGCGAACCCGCTCGCGAATGGTGAATGAGATCGTATCGAGAATTTCAGAAAGGTTCCCACCCACTTCCCGCTGGACGTTGATCGCCGTGATCACGAAGTCGAGATCGTCGCTGGGAATGCGCCGCAAAAGATTGTCCAGCGCTTTTTCCATCGGGATACCAATTTGCATTTCCTGCACGAGCCGCCGGAATTCGTCGGAGATCGGCGCCGGCAACTCCCGGCTGACCGCCTCCATCGCCTGCACGGTTGAATAACCGGCGCGCAAGCCGTTGACCATCAGGTTCAGCATATCCGACAACTGATCGTTGAACCGGATCAGTCGTTGGGCTTGCCTGCGTCTGACATAAAACCGGGGTACAAAGAAGCCGATCACCCCGCCGATGATCGCTGAGATTTCTCCGTTGCTCGGCTGGAGGAGATACCCCAACACAGCAAGCGTGATCGTGGAAATGAAGATCAGGGCATAATATTCCGCGACCTTTAATTTCATATCGGCGCGTGCAAGTTCCCGGGCGGCGCGGTCGCCCCACGAAGAACGCGTTACCCGCCGATTCAGCCACTCTGTAACGATGGAACTTCCCACTTCTGCATTCGCTCCGCTGGGTCTTTCATCCTCGAGGAATTTCCCCAGCCGCTCTTCCACGAGGGAGCGTTCGCTGATCACGGTGACCACCGCCCCGATGATCAACAAAACCAGCAGGATACTGCCTCCGATAGCGAGAATAGCAATGGATGACATGTTCGCTTACCTGCTCACGATCGTTTAATACCGGCGCCTGTCACCGATACCGAAAATGGAAGGAGGCAGGTTGATGCCAGCCGCCTCGATCTTATCCATGAACTTGGGTCGTAACCCGGTGGGTCGCAACCGTCCGACAATCTGACCGTTCTCGATGCCGGTTTGCTCGAACACAAAAATATCCGTCATGGTGATCACTTCACCTTCCATACCGCTGACCTCGGTAATGTTGGTCACCTTTCGTGTACCGTCGCGCATACGCTCCTGATGGCAGATGACATCCACCGCCGAAGTGATCTGCTCGCGGATGGCGCGGGCGGGCAGGTCCATGCCTGCCATCAAGGTCATGGTCTCGAGACGAGACAGAGAATCGCGCGGGCTGTTGGAGTGCAGGGTGGTCATCGAACCGTCATGACCGGTATTCATTGCCTGCAACATATCGAGCGCCGCCTCGTCGCGAATCTCACCAACGACGATCCGATCGGGACGCATACGTAAGGCATTGATCACCAACTGACGGATAGTGATCTCGCCGCGTCCTTCGATGTTAGGCGGGCGCGACTCCAACGTCACCACATGTTCCTGACGCAACTGCAACTCAGCCGCGTTCTCGATCGTGAGTATGCGTTCATCGGCGGGGATAAAACTGGATAGGATATTCAACAATGTGGTTTTACCGGAGCCCGTACCGCCGGAGATGACAACGTTCAGCCGGGATTCCACACAGGCTTTTAGGAATTGAATGGCTTCCGCAGTGACGGAACCGAACTGGATCAATTGGTCCACAGTGATCGGGTTGCGGGCAAATTTACGAATGGTCAGGACGGGTCCGACGAGGGAAATGGGAGGGATGACCGCGTTGACGCGGGAGCCGTCCGGCAAACGCGCATCCACGTACGGACTCGATTCGTCGATGCGCCTTCCCAACGGCGCGACAATCCGGTCAATGATGCGCATCACATGGTCGTTATTTTCGAACGTCACCGGAACCCGGTGAATCTTTCCTTTCCGTTCGATGTAAAGATTCTTCGCGCCGTTGACCATCACTTCGGTAATCGTTTCATCTTCGAGCAGAGGCTGCAACGGACCGAAGCCGAGGATCTCGGCAGTGATCTGCTCGAACAAACGCGCTCGCTCGGGTCTTGAAAGAACGATGTTCTCTTCGGCTAGGATCTGCTCGAACAAATCCTGGATCGTCTTCCGAACATCATCCGTCCGCGAAATATCCATGGACGGATCGAGTTCGGAGAGTAGTTTATTCTGCACACGTGTTTTCAGGTCGAAGTAGGAACCGGCTTGAGGCGAGGTGATAGGCGCATTCACCCTGCGCGCTTGTAAAGAGGATAGACGCGATCCATCCCCTCCTCCTCCTTGATTGCCGCCGCCTGATTGTCCGCCGGAACCGCTCGTCGATCCCCCACCCTGCCCTTGTTCGATTCGTTTTAATAGAGACATTGGATCTCCTGACTTATGATCTTATCGCCTGCCGACACGATCCGCTTCACCGCCCGACTCGAGGGCAGCCACGCGCGCTCGAACGCTTTCCGCCAGTGAGAGGATGCCGCGTCCCGCCGGTTGATTTTTTCCCTCCAACACAAACGGAACGCCTCGATTCACAGCTTTCATCACCGTCTGCTCATCGAGCGGAATCACCGAAGAGATTTCTTGCTTCAGGTTTTCCGCAACCCGATCGGGGGTGATGTTGATGCGGCGGTCGAACCGGTTCATAACGAACAGGATTCGATCCCGTTCCACACCCATGGTCTGCAACAGGTCCAAGAAAAGCCGGCAATTCTTGATGGACGGTATATCCTGCGTGGTCACCAAAATGATCAAATCACTAACATCGATCGCCGCCAGTGTATTTTCGGTGAGGTACGCCGACGTATCCACGATCACATAGGCGTACATCTGCCGCAGATACTCAAGCACCTTGGACAGTTGACCGCTCGAGATCTTGTCCGCATATTCAGGGCGACTCGGAGCGGCAAGGATGTGAAGCCCGGACGCCGAATGTTTGAGCATCACTTCTTCGACGATCTCCGGGTCCAACTCCTCCGCACGAGGAGCAAGGTCGGCGATCGTGTTCTTCCCCTGCTCATTGACGAACACCGCTACGTCCCCAAATTGAAGATTGGCATCAACCAGTGCAACACGCGTATCGTCGTTATGAAGTGTGATGGCGAGATTCACCGCAAGGGTCGTGCATCCTGCCCCGCCTTTTGGGCTGTACACGGTAACGATCCTGCCTTTGGGACCGAATCCATAACTTGTTCCGGGTGCACCGCCCATTGCCGCCGCTGGCTGAACAACCGCGCTCTTCGACCGCTCACTTTGAGCCATCGCACCCGCACGCCGGATCGCAGAGATCAGTTCATCGCCCATCGGCGGTTTGGTCAGGAAATCCCTCGCGCCCGCCAGCATCGCCCGGCGCATGTAATTTTGGTCGCTTTGGACGGATAGAATCACCACCTGCACAGACGGATGTTTCGCCCGAATGGCTTCCGTAGCGGCAATGCCGTCCATATCGGGCATGTTGATATCCATCAGGACAACGTCCGGGTCAAACTCCGTGGACGCCTGAATCGCTTCTTTGCCGGTACGCGCAACTCCGACCACTTCAACATCCGACTCGAATTGCAAGAGCTTGCGCACGTTCTCGCGCGTTTCAGAGACATCGTCCACAATCAGGACACGAATTTTGTCACCCGGAGCCATGCGGAAATAACCTCAAATCTCTCGGTCTAATTTATTGTTGCGGCTGTGGATCGTTTGGTAACACCGGCGGAACAAGGATGTCCACTCGAGGTTGGGTGCCATACGGCAGTTTCGACGGAAGGGATATTCCATACCGGGCAAGCAAACTGGATAATGTTTCCGCTTGCGCGTCCAGCCGCGAGGTGTCGTTGGGGTTGCGGAGCGTCAACGTCAGGATCGAGTTGCTATACACAAAGAAATTCAAGGCGATAGAGTCTTGCGGATTCACAATGAGCGTAACAATATCCGGAGCGCTCTGCTGTTGGGCTTGCGCGGGGGAAGGAGTGGCATTGGCTTCCGCGGAGGCAGGCGCCAGGGAAAAATTCCCAAGTTTCATCACCTGCACATCCTGCAAGATCATCTGACAAGCCATGCGCGGACGTTGTGCCTCGGAGGGCACAGCATAAAACGGCTGTTGGAGAGTGGGATCAAGTTCAACCCTCCCTTGAACTGCACCCGCCCCGCCAGAGACGGCAGCGGCAGACAGAACCGGCAGCGCTTCCGGCATAAAACCAGTACCGGTCACCACCGAGGTGTAATTGGGAAGGATCGTTTGAAAACTGGGATCAATATCCACAAAATTCAAACAGGCGATCACGTTGACCTTTGCGCCGTCGTTCGCGGCATAGCCATCGGTGGATAAACGGTTCGCGGGAATGGTTACGGCGACCATACCGATGGGAATTTGGACGGCATGGGCGGGACCCGTAATATCCACTTCGTCGCCGACCATGGAGGAGGTAATTACAACGCCGGGTTCAAGGGTCAGGCGGGCGATTTTACCGACCAGATTGGCTTCCTCACCGGCGGTGAACATCACCTCGGCAACATTCTCGGCGGGGATCGAAAATTTACCGAGCAATTCCTGTGTGATCTGCTCACCTTGCGGAATCGTTTGTGCCGCATAATAGATTTCCACAAGATTTGCGGATTGTGCCTGGGTTGTAGGCGCTTGAGGGGCAAGCAAGGTTAAAACAGCAAATAACACGCCCAAGCCAACCACCACGATCAACACTAGAAAAATTAAGAGACGTCCGCGACGCATAATTTATTCTCCTCTCTTGACGTCCTGCCAGTCAAGGGTTTGTTTTCTTCGCACAAATATTATACAGCATAACCAAAAAACAAAAATGTCAATTTAGTAAAAAAGTAGGACTCTGCCTTTCGGCAGAGTCCTTGTAGGAGGTTGCTGGCTGGGTTACGGAAGCGAGTCGTTGATGGTGCTGAAGGTGTTGCCGACCTTGGGACCGAGCAATCGCATGACCGCGATCACGACGATGGCGACGAGGGCGAGGATGATGGCATACTCGACCAAGCCTTGACCTTTTTCTTTCGGGGCGAATAACATGGCAGTAATTCCTTTCTAATAAGGGGTTGATTTTTACTGAGAACCTTTCTCAGTTTCTATATCCTATTGTACATGGCACGCCCGGATTTTCAAGACCTATACACTCGAAAACGCTTACAATCCTGTTATCTTTTCCTTACGGCTTTGCAACTTGATTTAAGACCGCGCGGATACAGCGAAAGAGATTCGTGCACCTTTGCCGGGCGCGCTGTCCATCTCGAAACTTCCGCCCAGCATTTCCGCCCGTTCGCGAATCAACTTCAAACCCAGACTATTGCTTTGCTGATACGAATCGGGATCAAAGCCCTTGCCGTTATCGTCCACACTGACGCGGACACGATCCTCCCCCATATCAAGCATGATTTTCACTTGCGTGGCTTGACCGTGCCGCGCGGCGTTACCGAGCAATTCCTGGATCGCACGAAATAACATAACTTCAAGGTACGGTTGAAGCCGGCGTTCATTGCCGGTGATGGTGACACTCACCTCCATGCCGGTTTGCTCTTTGATGGCATCGGCATAGCGGCGAATGGTGGGCGCTAACCCCAGATCATCGAGCATCATGGGCCGCAATTCAAAAATGAAATTGCGGACTTTTTGAAACGTACCCATCGCAGAAGTTTTCAGATTGTTCAATTCATCGCGCGCCTGGTTTGCGTCCACTTCCATCAAGCGCATGGCGATCTCTGCCTGCAGGATGAAATTGGACAGCGCTTGCGCAGGTCCGTCGTGCATTTGACGCGACAGGCGCTGGCGTTCCGTCTCTTGCGCGTTGACGAGCATCTCGACGCTCGCCATTGCACCTTTCGCGCCGCCGGAGGACGCCGCGGAGCCACCTCCGCCAGCCATGGCACGCGTCCGCTCCAAGGTCGCTTTGAAGCGTTCGAGGTGGGTTTTCTCACTTTGCAGTTTTTCCAGTTGTCCACGCATCACGAACAGCCGCTGTTGTGCATCCAGCGCGGAATCATACGCAGTGCGGATCTCCTGCTGAGGCATCTTATCCAACTGACCCTGCACTTGCTGTAAATGAGTGGTGATCGCCGCGTTGCGCTGTGAAAGCTTCGACACCTCCCCCTGACTTTGTTCGATCATCAAGGTGATCTCGCGTAATGCCCGCTGTGTTTCCTCGAGTTCGTTTTCGAGGTTTAGTTCGCCAGTAGTGGTCTCCATGTCTGTCGCCATGCGGTGCTCCTAATCCTTTTCCTGCTCGAATTGCAGTTTAACCCACCCGCGTTTGAGCGCATACACAACTGCCTGCGTTCGATCCTCAACACCAAACTTGCGCAAGATGGAGGTGACATGATTTTTAACGGTTTGGTGACTGATGCCAAGCAAGCCCGCAATTTCCTTGTTGCTCATCCCGCGCACGACGCAAGACAGCACTTCCATTTCCCGGTCGGATAACGGATGAAACGGAGCACCTGGTTCGCTGTACGAACGACGCGCTCCCTCCATTTGCTCATCGATCCAATGGTCCAGCTCGCGGCGGTTGAAAACATTCCCGCCGACGGCAAATTTTCCCTCAGCCACGGCGCGCACCGTACGCGCCAAAACGTCCGGCTCGATATCCTTTGCACAATAACCGCCTGCGCCGGCGAGCATGGCGTGGATCGCCTGCTCGATATCGTCGTAGCCGGTGAGTAACACGACCCGCGTCGGCATGTGTTCGGTGGAGATCCGATGGGTCAACTGCTGACCGTTCAAACCCGGCATGTTCACATCGAGAATTGCCACGTTCGGTTTCAACGAAACGATCTGCTCGAGGGCTTCATCGCCATCTGTTGCTTGGGCAAGCACGCGAAAATCCCTTTCGAGCGAAAGCGCGTCTACAACCCCCTGCCGAAAGAGCGGATGATCGTCTGCGACGATCAGGGTGATTTCATTCATCAGCAATCAGTTCCCATATTCAATCTAACGGAGAGTATAGCACAGGTGAAACTTGCGGGCAATTAATCAAGTTTGCATGTGCATATCAGTTTCGTGTTCAGGGCGAACGCCAACGAAAGACGACCATGTGTTCCTCATCTACCGCTGGATTTTCACCCGCGCCTGCGATGAAGACCGCTTCTTTTCCGGACGTGAGGCGGGGATAAAAACTCGGCAGTGTGACCAAATAGTCGGCGGAAAGTGCATCGAGGTATTCCGCCAGCCGCGCCTGGTCGCGAATGAATGGAACGATTTCAGGATTCACCAGCCCCGCCATATCTAGCAAGGGATTGTCTGTAAAATAGCCAATCGCGCCAATGTCATGAACTGCCAACAACGAATCAGATGGGATGTTTTGCCGAACCCACATGGCGGTCTTCACCATTTCCGTCTCGATCAAATACACATCCAAAGCATTTCGCCACGCGCCGACGGCGCTGAAAACGATAATGATCGCCACAACAAGGGCTTTCCAAAAAAACACGATCCGACGATTCGATTTCGGCGAGACGACGAACTCCAAATAACCGAGCATTCCCCACAAATACAGAATCGGCATTGCGGGGATAATGTACCTGCCATGTTGATAGGCTGGCAATCGCATGAAATAAATTCCGACGTAACCAAAAAACCACAAGACACCAGCAAGAGCACCCCAGTTGCGCAACCCGATTATCTTTCTCAACCAGATCACCGCGCCCGGAATTAAAACAAGAAATGGGCTGGCGAGAAATGGCAAGGCGTAATCCGTGATTCGCTCCAATAGAGGTTGCGAAAGCCAAAACTCCTCGTATTCTGCCTGTTTGGCATAAAACGTGTTCGGCATCGGGTTGCCCGATAGCGCAAGATTGAACAGCAAATAAAAGAGAAACAACGCGCCGAATCCAAAACCGATTTTTAGAAACGCCCTCCCGCGAGTAGACCATGAAGCTTCGGCAAACAATGCTGTAAAAAAAAGCGGACCGAGCAACGTCAGTCCGTCAGGTCGTACCCAGACACTTAAACCCACCAACACACCGAGAGCAAGATAACGACGCGAACCTGTTATCAACGCGGCGAGAACAGCGAAGGCCAACGATCCGTGTAAGAGAGTTTCCATGCCGGAGACCGCCGACCACGTGAGATGCCATGCAAGGACAAAAAAGAGTCCGACCCAAGGGAATTGCGATTTATAAGACTCAACCAGTTTACGCGCAACAGTTTCAGCGGAAATTCCAAGTGTAGTGAGTACGAGCCAACCGAGGAAATATGTCCATACGTAGGGTCCGAGCTTGAGGAAATATCCAAGCGAGAGGAGAAACGTCCAAAGTGGCGAAGTAGAGCCAGCAGATTTTTCGCCGAGCCGAAATGCCCACTCGCCATGCTCGGCAAAATTTCGCGCGTACGTCAAATGAATCCACGTATCATCCAGCGGGAAGCCGATACGAAAAACAGCCGCGCTCATCAGCAGGTAAAAGGACACTGCGATGAGTGCGGCTATCGCTATCAGGATTCTCCCATCAACGCGCGGCTTCGATGCGGTAGAGGCGCGCGCCATCCACTTCTCCCAAATATGTAAACGCTGGATTTTCATTCGGT